>JABMNR010000147.1 GCA_013203465.1 Alphaproteobacteria bacterium | reverse complement strand
TCCACCAGCGTGCGCAAGGTCATCATCTCGTCGGTCATCGGTCGTCCTTCCGGTTCAGGTTGGTGTCAACAACCAGACCCTACCGAAAAGCGCCGATGACCACCGCGCCGTCCAGCTACACCACGCGGGGGGACGCGACCGTCCGCAGAAGTTCGGTTGAGCGCGAGACCCGACGCGACTATCATTCCTTGGGGGCATGGGTCGGCACCCGTACTTGGGGACGACGGTGACTGGAACCGAAATATTCGAGGTGTACACGAATCTCGGAGATTTCTGGCAAATAGATTCGGTACTCAAATCGGAGAACGAGGCAAAATCAGCCGCAACGCGGCTGTTTTCACGCCCCCCGATTTCTGGTGTGCGGATTGTCAGAACGTGGCGTGCAGCCAATGGCAGCAATCGCGAAGACATTACCTTTGAAAGAGTTAAATCGAATTTTGACCACCGGCATCGCGCAGCTCGTGCGGTACGATTTGACCAGATTCCAAAATGTCGCCAACACGCCGACCTCACGCGATTTCCGGCACGCCTTGTGATCAATCGGCTGTTTCGCGCCTATCTTGCCGAACGAGCTGCTCTAGCAAGCGAGATTCTGCATAACAGCACGCTTTTCCAGGCTGCCCTTGATGACGGCATGATGGTGCAATCGGTCGTCGCCGGTGTCGCACGTCTACAAACCGAATCCGAGGACGAGAGGGGACAGACCCGCGATACATTGTTCAAGATGCTTGAGGAGCGGCGTAGCGAACTGCGGTCCGTCCGTGACTTTCCCGAGATCGACTGGGCAACGGACACACCATTCGCCCGGTTCGATGAGTTCGGCGCAACGGCGGATTTCCATCTTGCAGGATCCCTCGCGAACGGACTTCGGGCCTTGCGCAGCACCTGGTCGAAATTCGTCCACCTCATTGCGTGGGCTCCCATCGCCGTGCGCCACGAAGTGGCCGTTCGTGTTGTTGACCGTTTCATCGCCGATGCGCTCTCCGATGAGGAGGTTCTCAACGCCGCGCTTGGTGAGCCCAGCGAGAAAGCGGCGGCAATTCTTGCGCTCTCAGAGATCATCGGCGGCAAGGTCGTGGAGACAGCGAGCACGTCTTCCGAAAGCGACCCGGACCGGGTTCAAGCCGTACTCGGCCGTCTGTTAAGCACCGGCGCCTTGCCGGAAACCAAGCGTGTGTTGATCGACCATGTGGTTTCAGAATTGCGTGGAAGTGAGACGTGGACCGAGTCGGGTAAGCGAGACGAAGAAAAAACCGCCGTGCGGGATGTCGTGCTCCGTTTGGTCCTCGGTCTGGAGGTTATCGGCGGAGCACTGATCGCGGACGCCATCGCCGACCGTATGGCACAAGTGATCAACGTTGGTGGTTCAAAAGGCCTGATACAAGGACTTCGTGAATTCCAGATGCTGAGGTTGGATCCAGAGCGCGAGGTCGGATTTCTGCTGGCGTTACTTCGCGGGCGGCATCAAAAGACGATCGGCGCGCCGGTCTACCGTGCCCTCGATCGTTTCCTCAGCCTCGGAGGCAACTTTCATAAGATCTTCGCCGCCGGATATCATCCGACCGAGAGTTTTCGACGCGCAGCCTTGATCTACCGGGCACTATCAAACGCCCCCATTACCAGACGCGCCGAGAACGTCTCTTCTTGGGAAGCTCGATGCCTGCCTGATGACGGTGCTTGACGAGGATAAACTGTTGACAGCCGATGGAGACGTGGGTGTGCCGTTGCGGACACGGTTCGAGATCATGACCGGACTGTGTGCCGAAGAGGCGTTGTTGGAGAGCGCCACCCGTACACAGGTGTTGGACGCGCTATCAACGCATATGAAATCTCCGGCGTTTGTCTCGGAGTTGATGGTCGGCTTTGCGGATCAGGACGAGCGTGAGGCGGTTCTTCGCGATTTGCATATGTCGCTGTCGCGATCCGGGCGCGTCAAATGACCGCGCGCCAAGTAGGTTAGTCAACGATGGCGGTCGATCCGGTGCTGTTCTCCTGCCAGCATTGCGGCTATTCCGACACGGTCGCCAGCCCGCCAAGCCATTGCCCGAATTGCGGTAACGAGATTTCCCCCTTTGATGACCGAGCGGATTCCCGATCGGCAGCGGCGAACAACGGAATTCATGTCCTGTCCGAACCGATGCCACGAGTGTCCGACACGCTGACGGCGCCCGGTGGCGGTACCTTGGTTTCCGATCATCTTGCTCGGGCAGAAGTTTCTACGGGGCGCCTTCATCATACCGTTGACATGAGATCACGACCGCCACCGAACGCCGACCCTGCCTCGGAACGAGCGGTGCCGGCCCCTGGGGGGGATGCTCGCGGGGGTGCCGCCCAAGAGACCGCGCCTACTGCCGACAACACGCTATCGGTACGAAAATGGCGAGAGCGATTGGCGGCCGTTTGGCAGCGCCCCGCTTGGCGCCGTCGTCTTGCGCTCATTGCTTTGCTTTGCCTCATCCCACGGACGCTGGGTGAGTTAGACCCGGACACGCCCGTTCTCGGGGTGTCGGCGACGGGGGAGATCACGGCTCAAGAGGACGAGCCACAAGCAGCGGCACGCCATGAGGCCCCATTGATCGCAGGGCACACGACAGACACCGAGGTCATCGCTCAAAACTTCGGCAAGGGCTCTCCCGTGGCGTCGAACACCTTGGCGCAACCGACTGTTCCCTTGGGCAAACTAGCGGGGCCCTTGGGCAAACTAGCGGGGTCCGCCGGCTTGAACGACCGTTGGCCGCCCAACCGCGCCGACTTTGCACTGTCCCCGTCGTTGGGTGCCGACAACGGTGATAACCCCACCGTGCTGAGGGAGGAAGCAACGATCTTATCCCAAGCCCTGGAAACACCGTCACCACCAAGGTGTCAACCTGGAAACATCAGTCTGCCGATGGTCTTCATCGTCGACGGGTCCGTGAGCATGGGGCTGCACGCCTCAATCACACCGGGGCAAGAAGCCGCATTGGACCAACGCATTGAGGCTGGCGACCAGGGCGCCCGATCCGAATACCGCGCCTGGATGGCGAAGCCAGGTGCGAAGCGGTTGGACGTGGCGAAGAAGGCGTTCATCGAAACCCTTTCCAAGATAGAGAAAGCGACCAATGTCGGGGTGGTCGCCTTTCGTGATTGCAAGGAAATATCCTCGACGGGGCCCGTATCCTATACCGAGCGCTCGCGGCTGATCTCATCGGTCGTTGGGTTGAGCGTCCGGCGCGGCGGCGATACGCCGATCGCCGGGTCCCTCGAAGCGGCCGCGGCAATGCTTGGGTCGGCCGGGGGGCACATCGTCCTCGTGACAGATGGTCAGGAGACGTGCGGCAGATCGGCGTGCGCCACGGCGCGCGCGATGAAATCGCGCCTAGAGTCTCTGACCATCGACGTGATTGATCTATCCGGCCGATCGGATGCGGCATGCTTGGCTGAATTGACGGGGGGGCGCATCGTGGTGCCGACGGCGCTCGATCACCTTGCGTCGCTCGACCCCGTTCTGACCAACCTGGTCGGGCGCTGCGAGCCGAGCAGGAGGCACTGACGGCATTGAACCGCCACGTTGCGGTAAGCGAACTGGCTGATCTTGTCGGCGACGAGCCAGAGTGGACAGTCCGACGCGTCGTCGATTTGGCCCTGGCTCGCGGTGCGACGGACGACGTCACTGCTATCTCGGTGAACCTCTCCACCAGGGGGGAGCAGTGTGACCGACGCAACGCACACGGCGTTTCGCGATCGAATGGTGTCCGCGGTCCGGTTTTTCCTGGCCGTCCCAGACGACAGCACTGCGAGACGCGAACTGGCCTCGCTCCTCGCCTACGGCCCTGTCCGGCGTCAGCACCTATGAGACAGAATTGGGGTTTTGCATAACGGAGGATTTTGGTCTCATCGCGGTGACCGTAGGGAACGAAGATGAGAGCAAAATCGT
>JABMNR010000146.1 GCA_013203465.1 Alphaproteobacteria bacterium | reverse complement strand
TTTCCGGGCCGGTGGTGCGGTAGTGGCCGTCGCGGTTAGCGGTGTTGTCGAACTGGTTCGCCCAGATGGCGCCGTTCGGCTCGCTCGCCGCCAACTCCTCGGCGATGCGTTGCGAGACATGCACGTAGTTGCCCGGATCGCTGTACGGCAGGGCCGGCACCAGCCGCAGATCGGCGCCGCACAGCCGCAGCATGTCCTTCTTTTCCTGGCTCTGGGTTTCCGGCATGACAATCACCGTCCGATACCCACGGGCGTTGCCGACCAGCGACAGCCCGATGCCGGTATTGCCGGCCGTTCCCTCGACCACCACGCCGCCGGGCTTGAGCAGACCCTTCCGTTCGGCGTCGGTGATGATGGCCAGCGCCGCCCGATCCTTGACCGAACCGCCGGGGTTGAGGAACTCCGCCTTGCCCAGGATGGTGCAGCCGGTCCGCTCCGACGCGGCGGCAAGCTTGATCAGCGGCGTGTTGCCTACCGCGCCGACGAACCCATCGCGCACGTCCATGCCTGTCTCCCATGCTGTCGAGTGTGTCTCTTTGAAGGGGAGCCTAACCGCCCCACGCGGCGGGATAAAGCGTGCCGGACGAGGGAGAGTGTCCCGGTTTTCTCACGAATGTTCAGGGTGGCCAGAAGTGCCAACCACAATGGCCGAGGCATGAGGTCACGGGACGATATGATGCTTGCCGATAAGACGTACCGTTGACGCTTGCGAGCCCTTGTCACTTTCTCCTTCCGCAACCTCCAAGCGCACGTCGGACCCGACGTCGAGGTCATCGAACGACGCTCCGACGATACTGTTCCCGTGGAAATAAATCTCCTGGCCATCGGACGCTTCTATGAAACCGTAACCTTCATTGGGGAAGAGCCGAAGCACCTTGCCATGCAGCGGCACGTCATGTGTTTTCACGCGGCCGCTTAACTTGCGGGCATAGTCTTCAAGTTGCCGTCGCGCCGCGTCGAAGGCATCCCGAACCGCAACATAGACATCCTCGTGAGCGTGGTGTTCGGCCGGGTGGCGGTTCGCCACCAGTTCCTTGCCTGGCACCCCCAGCTCAACCCGAACATGGAACAGTTTCCCCTGATGGCGCCGTCGCTCGGGAGCTTCGATCATGACGCGGCAGCTCGTGATATGGCCGAAATATTTGTCCAGACCTTCGGCGCGTTCCCGGACCTTGGCTTCGACGGCTTCGGACCGATCGGTGTTTCGGAAACTGATCTGCACGGGAATTTTCATCGGTACCTCCTTCGGGACCCGGGACAGTGACGCAAACGAAGGTTCTGTTTCCTTGATGTAGGCGTTGTCGCCGGGCGGCAAACATTTTCTTTGGACTTGGAAAATCAACCTTCTCCGCTTCCGGCGGCCATCACTGTTCCGGCACGATTCCTGATCGACAGCGATCACGATGCCGCGTCAGCTCCGGCAATTCCTTGATGCAGCTCAACCGTCCGCGCCGTAAATTCCATATGGCCGCGGTGGGACTTAGGGTCAGCACCCATACATGGGGTGAGACATGCCGGACTACCTTGAGGTTCGCGTCCGGCTATCGTGCTCCGCATCAGCGGTAGCGAGCGCGGCGAGGCGCGGCCCCAGCAGGCGGTAATAGGTCTTCTCGCTCTTCAGCAGCGGGCCCATGCCTTCGTAGAACGCCCGGGCCTTGTCGTTCCAGGGGTCGGCGGTCCAGTCGAGCTGGCCAATGCCGCGCTCGACGCACAGCCGGGCCAGCGCACCCATCAACCGCGCACCGATGCCGAGGGTCCGGGCCCGCCGGGTGACGAACAGGTCCTGGATGAAGATCGCGTTCTGGCAATTGGCCAGCGCGAAGTGCTGGCTGAAGGCGATGAAGCCGAGGGCGGTGCCGCGCTCGCCCGGCCGTTGGTCGATCGCCATCAGAATGTCGATCGCCGGCGGATCGCCAAACGCCTTCTCGGCGATCACGTGTGCCATGTAGGAGCGTTTATAACGCGCCGCCAAGCCGTAAAAGGCGAGCAGCTCCTGGCTCAGTAACGCCAGGGCGTCGGCGTCACGGGGGTTGGCGACGCGGATGCTTATGGGTGCCGCCTCGCGCGCACGGTCCTCCCCGGCATTTCCCGGAGGGAATTCTTCCTCCACCGCCATATGCTAAAATCCCACCCGAACCCACCGAAACATGAGGTCGACCATGGCTGTGCGTACGAAAAGTGTCAACTTCACCGGAGCCTTGGGTGACAGCTTGGCGGCGCGGCTCGACCGTCCGGCCGGCGCGATCCGCGGATACGCGCTGTTCGCCCACTGTTTCACCTGTTCCAAGGACCTGGCCGCCGCGCGCCGGATCGCCCAGGGCCTGGCGGAGCGGGGCATCGCGGTGCTGCGATTCGATTTCACCGGCCTGGGCCACAGCGAAGGCGAGTTCGCCAACACCACCTTCGCCTCCAACGTCGAGGATCTGGTCGCCGCCGCCGATTGGATGCGTAGTGAGTTGGCGGCGCCGACGATCCTGGTCGGCCACTCGCTGGGCGGGGCGGCGGTGTTGGCGGCGGCGGGGCAGATCGACGAGGTGCGCGGCGTGGCGACCATCGGCGCCCCGGCCGACCCGGCCCATGTGGCGCATAATCTCGGTGCCGCGCGCGACACGATCGAGGCCGATGGCGAGGCCGAGGTGACGCTGGCCGGCCGGACCTTCCGGGTGCGGCGGAGCTTTCTCGACGATCTCAAGGAACACCGCCTGGAGGACAAGATCAAAGCCCTGCGGCGCGATCTGCTGATCTTTCACGCGCCGTTGGACGACACCGTCGGCATCGACAACGCCACGCGCATCTTCGTCGCGGCCAAGCACCCCAAGAGCTTCGTCTCGCTCGACAAGGCCGACCATCTGCTGACCCGCAAGGCCGACGCGGCCTATGTGGCGGCGGTGTTGGCGGGCTGGGCCGAGCGCTTCCTGCCGGAGGAGAGTGCGAACCGGCCAACCGCCGTCAACGGCGAGGTGGTGGTGGCCGACGCCGGCGAGGGGTTGTTTCCGCAGTGGATCGCCGCCGGCCCGCACCGTCTGCGTGCCGATGAGCCGGAAAGCGTCGGCGGTGATGACAGCGGTCCGTCGCCGTACGACTACCTGCTGGCGGCGCTTGGCGCTTGCACCAACATGACGATCAAGATGTACGCCAGCCGTAAGGGCTGGACCCTCGACCGCCTGGAAACCCGGCTCACCCACGACAAGATCCATGCCGAGGATTGCGCCGAGTGCGAAACCCAAGCGGGCAAGGTCGACCGGATCGCCCGCACGTTGACGATCGAGGGGCCGCTCGACGCCGAGCAGCGAGCCAAGCTGCGCGAGATCGCCGATAAATGCCCGGTGCATCGCACCCTGCATTCCGAGATCGTGGTGACGACCAAGATGGCCGGGGAGGCGTAGCCGGTGCCGACACTGCACCTGCTGCGACATGCGAAGTCGAGCTGGGGCGGCGCCGGTCTCGCCGATCATGATCGGCCGCTGACCGAGCGCGGCCAGCGGGCGGCGGCGGTGGTGGGGGCGTATCTGCGCCGGACCGGGATCGCACCGGATCGGGTGCTGTGCTCGACCGCGCGTCGCGCCATCGAGACCTTGGAGGCGATCCGTGGCGGGCTGCCGGAAGCGGTGCCGGTGGAGACCACCCGCGACATCTATGAGGTTGGCGCCGACCGTATTCTTGCGCGGCTCCGGGCGACCGATCCCTCAGTCGATGTGCTGCTCCTCATTGGTCACAATCCGGGGATAGAAGGATTGGCTGCCTGGCTCGCCGGTGCGAACAGCGATCGCGACGCGATGCGACGGTTGAGCGGCAAATTTCCCACCGGCGCCTTGGCATCGCTGAGTTTTGTGGGACCGTGGAGTGAACTAAGCGACGAGGGTGCCGCTCTGATCCGCTTCGTCACGCCAAAGGGCTTGGTTTAACGTTGAACGGCTGCGGGTTTCGGCCGCGGATGTCGAATGTGTGCGGATGTCGAGTAGCGGCAGGCTCAAGCCGGTACAAGCGCGGGCACGGCAAAATGCCCGTTCATCCGCCGCCGTATGGGTCGCGTCCCCCCGCGTGGTGTAGCTGGACGGCGCGGTGGTCATCGGCGCTTTTCGGTAGGGTCTGGTTGTTGACACCAACCTGAACCGGAAGGACGACCGATGACCGACGAGATGATGAC
>JABMNR010000145.1 GCA_013203465.1 Alphaproteobacteria bacterium | reverse complement strand
TCGATGTCCATGAGAATGGCGTCGAAATCACCCTCGGCAAACCGCTCGATCGCCTCACGGCCGTTGACCGCCACGGTGCCGACGTGCCCAGCGTTCTCCAACACGCCCATCACGACAAGCTGGTTCACCGCGTTATCTTCGACCACGAGGATCGACAGCGGTCGAGCCGAAGAATGGATGCGCTCCGATGACGGCGCGACGGCGGGCGCGGCATCTGTCTCGGCCCCGGTCACCGGGCGGAGCGCCGATAACAGACTCAGCGGCGCGAGCGGCTTGCGCAACACGCGGTCAAACACCTCCAGCTTGCGCCGGCCGACCTCCAGGTTGACATCCTCGGAGGACACCAACAGCAGCCAGGTGTCGCGAACCGGCGCACCGGCGGTGCGAATGCGCATGCCAAGATCAATCCCCGACATGCCGGGCATCTGATGGTCCAGGATCGCGACATCGAACGGCTTGTTGTGTTCCGCCGCTTCGGTCAACAGGCTAAGCGCGGTTTTGGGTGTGTCCGTTGCTTCGACCGACACACCCCAAAGCGCGAGTTGGCGCCCGAGAACATCCAGATTAACGGCGTTGTCATCAACAATCAGGCATCGCAGCCCAGCCACCGCATCCACCGAGCCCCGCTTGGGTGCACGGTCCGACATCGGCAATGGCAGGTCGACAATGAAGGCACTGCCGGCTCCCAACTCTGAGGCGACATGCACATCACCCTCCATCAGCCCCAC
Organism: Alphaproteobacteria bacterium; assembly: GCA_013203465.1. GTDB lineage: Bacteria > Pseudomonadota > Alphaproteobacteria > Thalassobaculales > Thalassobaculaceae > JABMNR01. The sequence goes on along the minus strand of JABMNR010000145.1, from coordinate 41,615 downwards.
CAACCGCCGGGTGATCGACAAGCCAAGGCCGGTGCCGCCAAACCGTCGCGAGACCGAGCTGTCGGTTTGGTAGAACTCGTCGAACAACCGGGCGATCTTGTCGGCGGCAATACCAATGCCGGTGTCCCGAACCTCGATACGAACCCGGTCCGATCCCTCCAATGGGCTGTCGCCGGCGAGAACGCTCACGGTGACGCTGCCGGCATCGGTGAATTTCACCGCGTTGCCGACCAGGTTCATGACGATCTGACGCAGCCGCCCCGGATCGCCGATCCGGTCCATCGGCAGCCGTGTATCCACGAAAGTCTGGATCTCCAGCCCCTTCTCCTCGGCCTGCGGGCCGAGCACGGCGGTCACGTTGGCGATCACATCCGCCAGATGGAACGGGACTGACACGATCTCTAAATGACCCGCCTCCAGCTTCGAGAAATCCAAAATGTCATTCAGGATGACCAGCAGGTTCTCGGCCGAGTCCCGCGCGGTGTTGATCATCGACCGCTGCTCGGCGCCCAGGTTGGAATGCAGCACCAGGCCCAGCATGCCGAGCACACCGTTCATCGGCGTGCGGATTTCGTGGCTCATGGTCGCAAGGAACCGGGATTTCGCCTCGTTCGCCTGCTCGGCGCTGTCCTTGGCGTCTTGCAGCATCGCGACCACCCGCCGGCGGCGCAGTTCGATGCCGAACCATTCGGCCAGGACCGAGGCGATGTCCCGCTGGGCGGAGACAATCTCATCCGCCGCCATCGTCGAGCCCAACAGCAACCACACGGCATCCTGGCCTTCAACCTGGATTGGCACTGAAATCGAGACCGGCAAGCCGGCGGGCGCGTCCCGGTCGATCGTGTCGCCGACGCTGGCTGGGCTGGACCCGTCGACGGCATCGACCCGAAATTCACCCTCCGCGTCGCGGCTCAACAATAAGCTGACCTCGAAACCGGTCGCCTGACGGGTCAGGCGCAGGAACCGGGTGTCGCGCTCCCTCTGGTCGAGATCCTGTGTCGCGGCCAACTGTTGAAGTGCCTGCAGCGCTTCGGACAACCGCTTCTGCCAGGTGATGTCGACTCGCAGGCCAACGATCTCGCCGCCACTGAGCTTGCTTTCCCAAATCCGCAACCAGCGCCCGTCGGGGATACGTTGCTCGATGGGGCCGGACGGGTTGAGATGGCGTTCCACACGCTCCGCCAACCACCCCTCGACACCACCGGGATAATCGGCCGCCTGCGGGAATTGGCCATTCTCCACGCCATAGCGCAGCATGTCGCTGAACGAGCCGCCTTCCCGTAGCACCGCCGCGCTCGCTTTGTAGATATCGGCGTAGGTCCGATTGAACAGACGCAGCCGGTCGTCGCTGTCGTACAAGGCAAAGCCGTCGGGCAGCGCGTTCACCGCCTCGACCAGCAGCCGCCGGCTCTGTTGTTCGTGCCGTCGGGCCTCCACCAATTCGTCTCCGGCCGACCGCAACTCGATCTGACGAACGGCGATGCGGGCGAAGCGTTTCAGCCGCTCGCGATCCGCATCGCCGAAGGAGCGCGGTACGAAATCGATCAGACAGAAGGTTCCGATCGGATGGCCCTCGGAGGTGATCAGCGGCGCGCCGGCGTAGAACCGAATGCCCGGCTCGCCGGTCACCAAACCATTGTCCGACACCCGAGGATCCTGTGTCGCATCCTCGATCACCAGGGCATCGTCCTGCAGGATCGCGTAGGCGCAAAACGCCTGGCTGCGCGGGGTTTCCGACGCGTCCAGGCCGTGATGCGCCTTAAACCACTGGCGCTCCGCGTCGACCAGGGAAACCAAGCAAACCGGCACGCCGAACACATCGCTGGCCAGCGCCACCATCTCGTCAAACGCGGCTTCGGTAGGAGTGTCGAGAATGCGCAAGGCCCGCAGCGCGTCGAGCCTCTCGTCCTCGGTGTCGGGTCGCGGAGCCTCGGGCACGAACACGTCCTCTAATTGAGCGCGGAACGCATGGGTAGCGCGGCCGGCGCCGGAATTCAACCGAGCAGCGGAGGATGCCGGCCGCGTGGGGGAGTTTAGGTTTCGGACGCCAGCACGTCGGCCGCCTCGGTGATCGCCTCGATGGTCTGCTGCACATCCGTCGCGTCGTGGGCGAGGGAGATGTAGAATTTGCTATCCGGCTTCAACACGCCACGCTCGCGAAGCACCGTGTTGAACCGCTTGAGCCTCGCGGCGTCGCCGCGCAACACGCCGCGATAGTCCTCGACCGGCGTGTCGGTGAACACCACGTCGAACAAGGTCGGCTGTCCAACCACCTGGGCTGGCACCCCGACGCGGGCGAACTGTTCCTTCAAGGCGGTCATTATCGCGCGACCGGTGTCGTACACCGCCTCGTAGGCGCCGGGGCGGGCGAGCACCTCGAGCGTCGCCAGACCCGCCACGGCGGCCACCGGATTGCCGCTCAACGTCCCGACTTGAAAGGTGAACCCCTCGTCACCGACGGCGTCGCGGTCGAAATGCGCCATGATCTCCTTGCTGCCGGCGATCGCCGCCAAGGGGAAACCGCCGCCGATGATCTTGCCCATCGTGCAGAGATCGGGCGTGACCCCGTAGTGCTCCTGCGCGCCACCGAAGGCGAAGCGGAATCCGGTGACCACCTCATCGAAGATCAAGGGGATGCCGTGACGCGCGGTCTCCTCGCGCAAGGCTTCGAGGAAGCCGGGGCGGGGCGGAATTAAGCGCTGGAACGGCTCGACGATCACCCCACCCAGATCATCGGCGTATTCGGCGATCATCCGACGGGCCGTCTCGATGTCGTTGAACGGCGCCACCAGAACGTCATCCTGGACATGCTTGGGGATACCCGCGGAATCCGGCACCGGTCGCGGGAAATTGGCCAACCGCTTTGGCGCCAGACTCATCAGCGCATGGTCGCTCATGCCGTGGTAGCCGCCTTCGAATTTAAGAATCTTGTCGCGGCCCCGGTGCGCCCGAGCCAGGCGCATCGCATACATATCGGCTTCCGATCCCGAGCTGACGAAACGCACCTGATCGGCGCACGGCACCGCGTCACAGATCACTTCCGCCAACCGGATGCCTGCTTCGTTGTTGGCGAAGAAGGTCGTGCCCCGGGGCACCTGCGCCAGCACCGCCTCGGTCACCTCGGGATGAGCATGGCCGATGAACATCGGCCCCGAGCCAAGCAGGAAGTCGACATACTCGTTACCGCTGATGTCCCGAACCCGGCCGGCGCGGCCCTCGGCGATAATGATGTCGGTTGCGAAGTTACCGAAACCGCCCGCCGGCAGGACGCGCCGCGCCCGCTCCATCAGATCCAGTTCCTCGCGGCTCTTGGTCATCGTCGTCATCGTGTCATCCTCTCGCTTGGCGGCCCGGGGCGCCAGTATCGGCCCTCTCGTGGCGCAAGGACAGAACTAGGATTGCCCATGCCCACCGGCGGTCCATTTCGGACAGCCAGCAAATCATGATGCCGCCGCCGCGCAAATGATGTAATTTTATAGTGTCGGAATCCATTTGACGCCCGCCTATCCGTTTGGGGAGAGCCACATGGGACAGCGTGTTCGCGAGGACTATCGGGGTATTTCCGGACAGGAAAAGGCCGCGATCCTGCTCATGTCGTTGGGCGAGGAGCAGGCGGCCAAGCTGTTCGGCCAGATGGATGACGAGGAGATCAAGGAAATCTCCCAAGTCATGGCCGGCCTCGGCACCGTGTCCTCGAACATCGTCGAGCGTCTGTTTGTCGAGTTCTCCGAGCAATTGTCCTCGGCCGGATCGATCGTCGGCACGATGGATTCCACCCAGCGCCTGCTCAGCAAGATTCTCGGCGAGGAGCGGGTCGGCGACATCATGGAGGAGATCCGTGGTCCGGCCGGCCGAACCATGTGGGACAAGCTGGCCAACGTGAACGAACAAGTGCTGGCGAACTATCTGAAGAACGAGTACCCGCAGACGGTGGCGGTGATCCTCGGCAAGATCAGCCAGGCGCATTCGGCCAAGGTTCTGGCGACGCTGCCGGAGAATTTCTCGATGGAAGTGGTGATGCGCATGCTGCGCATGGAGGCGGTGAACAAGGACATCGAAAAGGACGTGGAGCGGGTGCTGCGGACCGAGTTCATGTCGAATCTGGCGCGAACCAACCGGCGCGATGCGCACGAGATGATGGCCGAGATATTCAACAGTCTGGACCGGGCGACCGAGAGCCGGTTCCTGTCGGCGCTGGAGGAGCGGAACAAGGACGCCGCCGAGAAGATCCGCGCCCTGATGTTCACTTTCGAGGACCTCAAGGGGCTCGACCCGTCGGGTGTTCAGACGCTGCTGCGCGCGGTGGACAAGGACAAGCTGACGGTGGCGCTGAAGGGAGCGTCGGAGGAGTTGCGGGATCTGTTCTTCTCAAACATGTCGGAACGCGCGGCGAAGCTGCTGCGGGAAGACATGCAGGCGTTGGGCCCGGTGCGGTTGAAGGACGTGGAAGAGACCCAGTCCGCGATGGTACAGACGGCCAAGGACTTGGCCGACCGCGGCGAAATCGTCATTGGCGGCGCCGGCGGCGACGACGAATTGGTGTTCTGAGATTGGTGTTCCGAGCCGGCGCGGCACCGCCTCCCAGTCTATCTCTTTCATCGTTGGGCTTGATCGTTAGAGCAGATCGTGAGAAATCCGAACCACTTAGTGGCTCTGATTGCTCGCGTGAATCACCCTCTAGCGGACGTGCAGAACGTCCATCCTGTTCTTTATGCCGGTGACGCTTAGCGTTTCGGCCCCCACGATCAACCCGCCTTCCGCCTCGATCATCGGCCGTAAGTCAGCCGGCATAGCGCCGCTGTTCTCCGGCGCTCGCGCCGACAACTGAGCCGCCACCTGTACGGTGATCCCAAAACAATCGCCATCCTTCAGCACGACATCGCCGAATTGGGCCCCAACGGCGATCGTATAATCGGTGGGCGATGCCTCGGCTTCGTTGTGAATTTTCAGCACGGCGACGACGAACCGCAGCATGACCGCCACGCTGTCGCAACGGACCATCAAACCATCGCCCAGATGCTTCAGGATGTCGCCGCCGACGCGTTCAACAGCATCGTCGACAACGCGGCTGTGATGGTCAACCACGGGTTCGAGCAGGTCCGTCGATAGTCGATCGATATCCATGATTCGCGTGAAGATGATGCCCGCCGATCGTGCCGCGCCTAACCGATCACCTCCGGCCGGCTCTATGTCGAACGTGGTTTCGAACAGCGACTCCAGTGCATCGAAATCGGCGTTCTCGTAATGCTCGAAACACTTCGCGCCCGCTTTCACGAACTTGATCGATGCCGGCTGAACCAGGAAGCCTTTCACCTTATCCAGAATCTGCATCACCGCGTCATCCTGCGAGATGAACACCTTGAGAGTGTCGCTCAACACCGCCAAGCCACGCTTATTGGTCAGCGATATTTTCGAATCGATCTTCATCAAGGCGCCGACCGTGAAACAGCAAATCGCGATTTTGAAGGCGGCGTTGCCGCCGGGGTCCAACTTATGGGCATCCAGCTGGCGACAGATATGCCCAAAGAAATCGCTGCCCAGCACCTCCGAGGATTCGAGTACGATCAGGTCCGAGCGGTCGGTGTTAGTCTCGTCTTCGTAGCGTTGCAGGTAATGCGTGGAGTTCGGATTTATCGCGGTGTTGACCTTCTTGACCGTTTCCAGCGCTACGGCGGCAATAATCGGCTCGGTTTTCTCGACACGAAACAGATTCTCCGTGGCGACGCGCACCTGCCGGCCGTACTCGCGAAAGAAACCGACGATCGTCTCGAAAACACCGGGTTTCCGGGATGCTGGTGGCGGGACCGCGCCACGCCGCGGGCGTGTGGAATTTTTCTTCGGTTTGACGGGCGCGAGAGCCGCTTGGCCGCTACCGCCTGTTGGGTTGGGATCGAAGATACGAAACGATAGGGTATGGGCATAGAATAGGCCGTTTTCCTTGATCCGCTCCTCGACAAGCTTCTTGCCTTCGTAGCCGTGCCGTTGCGTCAGAGATCGGTACAGCGCTTCGGCAGTGGAGCGCTCAGACCCCGTGAACGCCTTCAGAACGCGCCACTTCTTCTCCGTCAAGACATGGATTTCGATCGCGTTAGACATTACCAACGTGCCGGCAAAAACAGCGGCCTATTTCTACAATACCCCTTAAATACAACATTTTTTCCTCTCCCCGGCAGATTGTGGCAAACTTGTCGATTGTTTCCAATAGGGACCAGGATCAAAATCCGACCTATGAAGAACTGGGCACTTAACCTGTAACGTTTTGACCCGCTGAAACAATCCCGCGCGATGCAACCCTATCCGGCATCGGAGTTACGGAGTGGCTGACGAATACGTCTGCTCACGGTGCCGCCATGGGTTCACGATCGAAACAGGCGCACCCGCCAAGTGCCCGTCCTGCGGCGCGCCGAGCGGTTTACTCTGGGCGGTCAACACAGCCGCCAAGATCGCACGCACCAAGAAAAAACCGCGTAGCGTTGCCCGGACTTCCACGCTGCAATCGCATCGGCGATCGCGTGCCGCTCTGGCCTATGGAATAGGACTGGCGGTCGCATTGATCATCGTCCTTAGGCCGACGCCGATCGCCGAAGAGCGATGGTCCGTATCCAGCCTCGCCTGGACACCGCAACGGGTGCCCCACGACGACCGAGCGACCACGGACCACAAGCACTCTGTTGGGAGCGTCACCGGACCGAGCGGGCCGCCCATCGCCGAAAGCCGCGATCCAACCGGTTCGCCTCGTACTTCCTCCAGCTTGAGCACCGCCACAGGCTCACCACCGGGCGCGCCCTCTCCCCCGCAAGAGCAACCCGTCAACCCGACCAAACCCACACCACTCCCTCCGTCTGATCAAGCAGCGGTCCCCAAAATTGTCGCGGCCGATGCCAGCTCTGATGAGCCGGCGGCGCCGGAACTGCCACGGTTGGAAAACACTCGGACGAAGGCCTGCCTGCCCGCATCCGTCGACAAGCTGATCTACGTGGTCGATGTCTCGGTCAGCATGGGCCTGCCGAGTGCCATGCCGATAGACCTGGAACGGCAATTGGACCGCGCGATTGACGCTGGCGACGAGACCGCCCGCACGGCTTATCGCGAGTGGTTGGCGCGCCAGGAAACCTCCCGTCTGGACCTTGCCAAGACAGCGATCACCCGGTCCCTGTCCAACTTGCCTGCGGCAACAAGCGCCTCGGTCGTCTCGTTTCATGACTGTGGCGATGTGCGGCGTGTCGACGCCGCCGATGCATCGAGCCGGCCACGTGTCGCACAAGGGGTCAACGCGCTGGCCTGGCGACGCGGCGGTGACACGGCACTGTCGGAAGCGGTGCGGGCAGGCTACGCCGCCGCCGACGGCGCGGCAGCCCGAATGATCATCATCACCGACGGCCAAGACTCTTGCGGTCCGCCGCCCTGTTCGATCATCGCGAATCTGGCGCGCGAGAACCCGCGACTTCGCATCGACGTGCTCGACGTTTCAGGACATTCCCACGCGGCCTGTCTCACCTATGCAACCGGAGGGCAATTCACCGTCGCAAACGTCAACGACACGCCCAATCTGCTGGCGACGCTGGTTGCTCAGTCGAGCCGCGCCTGTCCGCAAGACACAAACTGACCGCGAAACTACCGCGCCGATAAAAGCCGCATCGGCACCAGCACCTGGCCTTCCATGAGCCGGCGGTGGGTACGATAGGTCGTCGCCGAGCGGGCGTGGAAGCTGCCATCGGGTTGCCGGATCACCTCGGCCTCGACCGGCAGGACGCCCGAGGGATTGCCGATCCGGAGCGGCGCGCGATTCCCCGCCAACCCGTGCGGGATCGTCCCCTCGATCCGGGCGGCGACGGCGGTGCACATCGCCCCGGTCAGTGTGACCGCCCGATGCACCCGCTCCATCGACACGATCCGCATCGACAGGTCGTGGGTATCGGCTGGGTAGACGCGGCCGTCGATCGCCGTGGAGTCGGCCGCCGGTCCGAGCATCGCCCCCTTGGGATTGGCGAGCCCGACCGCCGCCGGGCCCTTAGCCATGCCCATCGCCACGCCGCCGGCACGGCGGATCGCGTCGAGCCGTGCCATCACCGTCGGATCGGCCTCCAGATGTTCCGGTGGCTCCGTCGCCGTACAGCCGACGTCCCTCGCCATCACGAACACCACGGGGTTGGTCGCGTCGACCAGGGACACCTCGATCGAGCCCACACCGTCGACCTCCAGACGGTCGCGGGGCGATCCGCTGGGCAACAGAGCGCTGGTCGCCGCGCCGCCGGGATCGAGATAGTCGAGGGTGATCCGCGCCCCGGTGCCCGACACGCCGGGGATGGCGAAATCGCCCTCCTCGACCGCCGCACCGTCGGCGGCCCGGAACCGCGCGTGATAAAGCTTGTCGGTGTTGGTGTTGTACACCCGGACCACGGCCTCACCATCGGCCACCGCGACCAGACCTTCATCGACCGCGAACGGGCCCACCGCCGCCGACATGTTGCCACAGTTGGCCCCGTAATCGACCACCGGCCGATCCACCGAGACCTGGGCGAAGGTGTAATCCACGTCGGCGTCCGGCCGCGCTGACGGCTCGACGATCACCGCCTTCGATACCGACGACAGCCCGCCACCCATGCCATCGAGCTGACGTTGATAGGGGTCGGGGCTGCCGAGGACATGCAGGAAGATCGCATCCCGCGCGGCGCGATCCGCCGGCAGATCGCGTCCGTGAAACACAACCGCCTTGCTGGAACCGCCGCGCATGAAGACGGCGGGGATTTTGGTACTGGTCATGAACGGTTCAACACGGCGTGCCCGATCGCATAGTCGCGATACGGTTAGCGTTATACCGCGTCGAAATCGAGCACAAGCCGTTCGCTGGTCGGCCGCGACTGGCAGGCCAGGGTGAACCCGGCGTCGATCTCCCAAGCCTCAAGCGAATAGTTCACCGCCATCTCCGTCGCGCCCTCGACGATCCGGCAACGGCAGGTGCAGCACATGCCGCCGGCGCAGGAAAACGGCAGCTCGATGCCGGCATCCCGTGCCGCGTCCAAAACGCTGGTTTGCGGATCACTCATCACGAAATGACGCCGCACGCCGTCCAGGATCGCGTCGACCGCAACCCCCTCGCGGGTCAGCGTCCGCGTCGCCTCGGTGATGACGGGCGCCGCCGGCGCGTCATCGGCGGGTGTGAAGCGTTCCGTTCTGATCACCGCCGCCACGACTCCCAGAGCGCGGAGGGTTTCCGATACGTCGTCGATCATCCCACCCGGCCCGCAGAGAAAGATCGCGTCGGCATCCAGCGGATCGATGATCCCGCGCGCCGCCAGATCCCGCACCCGCGCGCCGTCGATCCGGCCGTTCAGCAGCTCGACCGCGTGGGTCTCGCGGCTCAGGCAATGCAACACCGCCAGACGCCCCAGAAAGCGATCCTTCAGATCGTCCAACGCGTCGCGGAACATGATCGAGCCGGTGTCGCGATTGCCGAACAGCAGCGTTACCCGGCTTTCCGGCTCACGCTCCAGCACCGTCCGGGCGATCGACATCATCGGGGTGATGCCCGAGCCGGCGGCGATCAGCAGGTAGTCGTGGACGCCGCCGATCTTGACGCCGAACCGCCCGTCCGGCGGCATCACGTCCAAGCGGTCACCCACGGCAAGTCGGGTATTCGCCAAGGTCGAGAACGCGCCGCCGTCGACCCGCTTCACACCGACCGTCAGCGTCCCGGACTCCGGCACCGAGCAGATCGAATACGGGCGGCGGACGTCGCGCCCGTCGATCTTCGTCCGCAAGGTGACGTACTGACCCGGCCGGAACGCGAACGCCTCCGCGGCATCCAGCGGCAGATCGAACGAAACCGCCACCGCATCCGGCGTCTGGCGGTCGATCTTGCTCACGGTCAGGGAATGAAACGACGCCGCCACCACGACCTCACAGGCATTTGAAATAGTCGAACGGCTCCAAACAAGAACCGCAGCGGTACAGCGCCTTGCACGCCGTCGAGCCGAATTCCGAAATCCGTTCGGTGTTGTCCGAGCCGCAGCGCGGACACGCGACCCGGTCGTGCCCGAACAAGGCCCGCACCGAGGTTGCCGCCCGCGCTGGTGGAGCGATGCCATAGGCGCGCAGCTTCTCCCGGCCCTCCTCGGTAATCCAATCGGTCGTCCAGGGCGGCGCCATCACCCGTTTGATCCGTGGCGTGAACCCCGCCGCCGCCAGCGCGGCGTGCACCGCCATCTCGATCGCCAGCACCGCCGGGCATCCGGAATAGGTCGGCGTGAGCTTGGCCACCGCGACACCATCGGCCACCGTCACCGACCGCAGGATGCCGAGATCGGCGATGGTCACGCAGGGCACCTCCGGATCCACGACTGACGCCGCCGCGCGCCAAGCGGCCTTCTGATCGCGGTTGAGGTCCGAGGATGCCGCCAACACGCCGCTCACCACGTCATCGCGGGATAGGCGCGCTGCATGTACTGCAACTCCGCCAGCAGAAACCCGAATTCCTCGCCATGACAGCCCTGCCGGCCGCCGAGTTGCGGATACGCAACCTCGGGTCGCCGCAATCCGGCATCGGCGAAGATCGTATCGATCGTGGCGTCCCACTCGGGCCGCAGGGCGCTGGGATCGGGGGCCACACCCGCCGCCGCCATGGCGTCGGTCACCCCGTCCACCGCGAACAGCTCGCCGGTGTAGGGGTGCAGGGCGTCGACGGCGACCGCCATGCGACGGGCGCTCTCCTCGGTGCCATCGCCAAGACGGATGACCCACTCGCCCGCGTGACGCACATGGTAGCCGATCTCCTTGACCGCCTTTCCGGCGATCCCGGCCAGGGCGGCATCCGACGAGGCAACCGCCTCGCGCCAGTAAGGCTCCATGAAGGCGGCGTAGTAGAACTGGCGCAGCATGGTGTGAGCGAAATCGCCGTTCGGCCGTTCCACCAGCAGCAAATTGCGGTACTCGCGGTCGGCGCGCAGATAGGCGAGGTCGTCCTCGCTCCGCCCCTTGCCTTCGACCTCCCCGGCGCGGGTGTAGATCGACCGCGCCTGGCCGATCAGGTCGAGCGCCATGTTCGGCATCGACAGGTCTTCTTCGAGCATCGGCGCGTGGCCGCACCATTCGCTGAGCCGGTGCCCCAGGACCAGACAGTCGTCACCAAGCCTGAGCAACAACTCCAGAAATGCAGGCTGATCGGTCATCACATATGCCCCACGTCCTCGGGGATCTCGTAGAAGCTCGGGTGTCGGTAAATCTTCGACATCGCCGGCTCGAAGTTCTGCTCCTTCAAGGCCGGATCCGACGCCGTGATGGCGTCGGACGGCACCACCCAGATCGAGTTGCCCTCGCCCCGGCGGGTGTAAACATCGCGAGCGGCCTGGATCGCCATCACCTCATCGGCGGCGTGAACCGAGCCGCAATGGACATGGCTGAGGCCATTGCGCGGCCGGATGAACACTTCCCAGAGCGGTGCGTCGGTCATCGCCTCCTCACTCCGCCGCGAGCGCGGCTGTATGGCGGGTACGACGCTTCTCGCCATGAGCGACGGCGGCGTCACGAACCCAGGCGCCATCCTCCCAAGCCTTGCGGCGGGCGGCGATACGGTCCCGGTTCATCTGCCCATGGCCCTTCACCACCCGCCAGAACTCATCCCAGTCGATCGGCCCATGCTCATAGCTCTGGGTGTCGTCGTTCCACCTCAGATCGGGGTCCGGGACCGTCAGGTCGATGAACTCGGCCTGCGGCACCGTGGCGTTGATGAATTTGCGGCGCAGCTCGTCATTAGTGAAGCGCTTGATCTTCCAAGCCATCGATTGATCGCCGTGCACGCTGTCCGAATCCGGCGGGCCGAACATCACCAGCGACGGCCACCACCAACGATTCAAGGCGTCCTGCGCCATGTCCTTCTGCGCCGGAGCGCCCCGCGCCAAGGTCATCATGATCTCGTAACCCTGGCGCTGGTGAAAGCTCTCCTCCTTGCACACTCGGATCATGGCGCGGGCGTAGGGGCCATAGGAGCAGCGGCATAGCGGAATCTGGTTCATGATCGCGGCCCCGTCGACCAGCCAGCCGATCGCGCCGATATCGGCCCAGGTCGGGGTCGGGTAGTTGAAGATCGAGGAATACTTGGCCTTGCCGCTCAACAGCTCCTCGGTCATCTGATCCCGCGTCACCCCCAGGGTTTCGGCGGCGGCGTAGAGATAGAGCCCGTGCCCGCCTTCGTCTTGCACTTTGGCGAGCAGCGCCGCCTTGCGCCGCAGCGACGGCGCCCGGGTGATCCAGTTACCCTCCGGCAACATGCCGACGATTTCGGAATGAGCGTGCTGGCCGATCTGGCGGATCAGCGTCTTGCGGTAGCCGGCCGGCATCGGGTCGTTCGGCTCGATCTTCTCCTCGGCGTCGATCCGCGCCTGGAAGCGCTCAAGGAACGCCGCGTCCTCCGTCGTCGCCGCATCGGCGCCAATCAAGCCCTGCGCATACATTCGCCTGCCCTCCACATAGCGCCGCACTATAACATGTTACGAAAAATACATTCCACAGATATTTTGGTAACATGTTATAGTGCGGTTCACCCGGTCACGCGCCAAAGCGCGTGCGCGCCGATGCGCTCGCCGGTGGCAACGGGCCGTCCCCGCCGCCGTCACAACCATCCAACCAGCGCTCGCTCAACGGCCATAGCCGCTCGTAAAGTTCGCGCACAAGCCGACGGGCGCGAGCGCCCGGCCAGTTCTCGGCCCGAAACCCGGCCGGAAGATCATGGTCGCGCAACAGGGTGCGGCGCCAATCATGGATCAGCAAGGTCCGCGCCGCCATTGCATCGAGCGGCGACAGCGCGGCACCGGCGGCCAGGGCCTCGTCCAGCGGAGTGTACGCGTCGATCAAGGCCTCGTAGGCCCGCGCGGTATCAGGCGGCGATAGCGTGTCGCGCAACCACATAGGCACCCCGGGCACCGCCGTATCCAAGATCAACGCGTCGGCCGTCGAGAGATCAGGCGGGACGGCGTCTTTTCCCCAAGCACGCACATAGGTGCCGCCATCGACCCGCGCGAAACCCACCCGCATCAGGGCCTCGTGCTGGCGGTCACGTCTCTCATTGGCGCCGTTCTCAATCACCGCAAGGGTGACGCGCGCGGCCTCCGACGCGGCCTCCGGCGCGTAGATCCGCCGGGACGCCGCCACCACCTCTTCCAAGCTCTCGGGCGTCAGTTGGTAAAAGCTGCGGCGGCCGACCTTACGGCGGGTGATCCAGCCATCGCGGACCAGTCGCGACATCGCCGCTCGAACCGCTCCCGGCTCGATGCGCAGGCGCGCGGTGATCGCCTGCAACGCCGTTAAGGCGACCGTGCCGCCGCGCGGCACCACCGCGTCGCCGAACACGGTGATGATGATCGACCACACCCGCAGCCGGTCCCCCGCGTGCAGCCGGTCGGCCAGCCGCTCCAAGACCTGCTCGGCATCATCATTACCGGCGGAAGACAGGCGTTTCGACACGCCCCTAGGCTTTCGTTCGGTTATCAACCACCCGCACCGCCTTGCCCTGACTGCGCGCCACCCCGCCGGCGGGATTGACCGATACCTGCGCCGACACCCCGATGATGTTCTTGATGCGGCCCGCCAGTGCCCCGGCTCCCACCGTTCGCGCCTGATCGAGATCAACCCCCTCGGCCGCCTCGACATGCACGATCATCGCGTCCATGCGGCCGCGCCGGACCAGCTCGATCTGAAAATGCGGGCTCAACTCCGAAACGCCGAGCAGCATCTCCTCGATCTGCGTCGGGAACACGTTCACGCCGCGCAGAATGATCATGTCGTCCGAGCGCCCGGTGACCTTTTCCATGCGCCGCATGCTGCGTGCCGTGCCGGGCAGCAGCCGGGTCAGGTCCCGCGTCCGGTAGCGGACGATCGGGAACGCTTCCTTGGTCAGCGAGGTGAACACCAGTTCGCCCCGCTCGCCCTCGGCGACCGGCGCGCCGGTCTCCGGATCGACCACCTCGGGATAGAAATGATCCTCCCAGATGTGCAGCCCATCCTTGGTCTCGACGCACTCATTGGCGACGCCGGGACCGATGACCTCCGACAACCCGTAGATATCGACCGCGTGCATGTCGAACGCCTCCTCGACCTCGGCCCGCATCGCGTTGGTCCAAGGCTCGGCGCCGAAGATGCCGACCTCTAGCGGACTGACGCGCGGATCGAGGCCCTGGGCGCGGTATTCGTCGAGGATCGACAGCATGTAGGACGGCGTCACCATGATCGTGGACGGACGGAAATCCTCGATCAGCGTGACCTGGCGCGCGGTCATGCCGCCAGAGATTGGGATCACCGTGCAACCCAGCCGTTCGGCGCCGTAATGCGCGCCGAGCCCGCCGGTGAACAACCCGTAGCCATACGCGATATGCACCATGTCGCCCGGCCGGGTGCCCGACGCCCGCATCGAGCGCGCCACCACCTCGGCCCAGGTCTCGATATCGCGCTGAGTGTAGCCGACCACCGTCGGCTTGCCGGTGGTGCCGGAGGAGGCATGCACGCGCACGATGCGCTCGCGCGGCACCGCGAACATGCCAAAGGGATAGTTCTCCCGCAAGTCCTGCTTGGTGGTGAACGGAAATGTCGCCAGGTCAGTCAGGGCCTTCAGATCGTCGGGATGCACCCCCGCCGCGTCGAACGCCGACCGGTAATGCGGGACGTTGGTGTAGGCGTGGTTCAACGACCACCTGAGCCGCTCCAGCTGCAGCGCCTCGATCGCGTCGCGGGAGGCGATTTCGATCGGGTCGAGATCGCGTCGATGTGGCGCCAAATCTCTCATTCCTGCCTCCTCGATCCCGGGCCGTCAGACGTTTTGTCGGTCGCTGGTTGTTGGAAGGTGGGTTCCCTCGATGGTTCGGGAGTGTCCCCGGAACTCGGCGATCCGCTCACCGTGCTGATTGCTCACCCGGACGTCATAGATGCCGTTTCGCCCGGCACGGGCGACCTCCCGCGCCTCCGCGATCATCCGCTCGCCGAGCTTGCCGGGCGCCAAAAAGGTAATGGAAGCCTGCTGGGCGACGACCCGGTTGTTGTAGCTGTTGCAGGCGAAGGCGAAGGCGGTGTCGGCCAGGGTGAAGATGAACCCGCCGTGGCAGATGCCGTGACCGTTGGTGTGGTGCGCTTCAATGGTCATCGATGTCCGAGCCTCGCCCGGGGCCACGTGATCGAGCGACACCCCCAGATGCGCCGAGGCGCTGTCCTGGGCCCCCATGACCTCGGCGCAGGCCTTGGCCAAGGCGTCTGGGGTCAGCCTATTGGCGACCGTCATGCTCAGGCCCGCCCGGTGAACGTGGGCACCCGCTTTTCCAGAAAGGCGTTTACCCCTTCCCGGAAATCCGGCGTCCGGCCGGCGCGGCGTTGATAGTCCACCTCGCGGTCAAGCTGTACATCCAGGGCATTGATCGTTGCTTCCTGGATCGCCTGCTTGGTCAGGCCAAGTCCGACCGTCGGCCCGTCGGCCAGTCGCGCGGTAAGCGCTTCCGCCTCCGCCATCAACGCGTCGTCGGCGACCGCCTTCCAGATCAACCCCCAATCGGCGGCGACGGACGCGGCCAAGGGCTCGGCGGTGAAGGCCAGCGCCTTGGCCCGCGCTTCGCCGACCAGCCGGGCCAGGGCCCAACTGCCACCGGCGTCGGGGATCAGGCCGATCTTGGAAAACGCCTGGATGAAACGCGCGCTGTCCGCCGCCAGCACGATATCGCAGCTCAGCGCCAGATTGGCCCCGGCACCGGCTGCCACGCCGTTGACGGCACAGACCACCGGCTTCGCCATGCCGCGGATCAACCGGATCAAGGGATTGTAATGGGTCTCAAGGGTCCTGCCGAGATCCGGAGCGCCCGCCTCGGGCGACAGATCGACTTCGCTCAAATCCTGACCGGCGCAGAACCCGCGCCCCGCGCCGGTCAACAAGACCGCCCGGCATTCCGGCCGTTCGCCGGCGGCTTCGAGTGCCGAGCGCAAGGCCGACAACATCTCCCCGGTGAAGGCGTTCAAGCTGTCGGGACGGTTCAACGTCACCATCACCCACGGCCCACGATCATCGACCCGCACGGTCTCGCTCATGCCCGCCTCTCCGTAATCCGTTAGCGTAAGTTGACCGGCTCGTTGGTTATTCGTAGCTGACGAAACCCGGCTTCAAAAGAGCTTTGGTGTTATCGCGCGATGCGGGCGTTGACCATACTCGGCTCTTCCTCCGATGCCACCGAGTAGCGCGCGGAACAATGGACCCGGAGGCCGTCAGCCGAGGAACCGCGCGACCGGGACGCCTTGTGGGCCGGGGCGGCAGCGAAACAAGGCACCGTCTATCCCATCGGCCGGGTCCGGGAGGCCGACAGCGGCGGAGGTGATGTAGAGATCCCGCAGGTCCGGTCCACCGAACACACAGGAGGTCACCTGCCGGGCGGGAACCGGGATGACCCGATCGAGCGTTCCATCAGGCGTGAAACGGGTGACGCGCCCGCCGCCCCAATGCGCGACCCACAGAAACCCGGCCGCATCGACGGTCGAGCCATCGGGATGGCCCCAGCCCGGATCGTCGAACACGACAAACCGGCTCTTGTTGGCCAAGGCCCCGTCTGACCCTAGATCAAACCGCCAGATCGTCCGGCCAAGCGTGTCGGTATGATACAGCACGCGGCCGTCGCCGCTGATCGCCGGGCCATTGGTCACGGCGTAGGGACCGTCCATCGCGGCGTAGCTCAGATCGGGCATCACACGATAGAGGTAGCCGGTGGCATCGCGCTCCTCGTCGTCCATGCCACCAACCCAGAGCCGGCCGGCCGGATCAGCCTTGCCGTCATTGAACCGGTTGGTCGGGTGTTCGGCATCCGGCCGGGCGACATAGTCGACGGACAGAGCGCCATCCTCGGCCGGCTTGACGACGGCGAGGCCTGATTTCAGCCCGGCGATGAACCGCCGTGGCGTTCGTGTGGGTATGACGCAGCCGATCCGCTCGGGTGCCCGCCAGGTTTCGACCGCGCCTGTTGTCGCATCGTAACGCCGCAATTCCGGGCGTTTGATGTCGACCCACCAGAGCGCGTTCTCCGCCGCATCCCAGACCGGTCCCTCGCCCAGGATCGCGTTCGCCGGGTCCAGGCAGATGATATCGGGCGCGTCGGTGCCGGCCGTCACACCCAGCCCCCGTCGGCGATGTAGTTCTGGTTGGTGCAGGCGGACGATGCCTCGGAGGCGAAGAACAGCACCACGCGGGCGATGTCGGCCGGGTAGAGCTTACGCTTGAGGCATTGGTTGCGCATCAAATCCGCCTCGCCCTCCGGGGTCAGCCATTTCGTGACCTGACGCTCGGTCATGATCCAGCCGGGCAGCACGGAGTTCACCCGGATGCCGTGCTCGCCAAGATCGCGGGCCAGCGACCGGGTCAGCCCGGCGACGGCCGCCTTGGCGGCGGAGTAGGCGGGCATGCCGCCCTGGCCGATCAACCATGAGACCGAACCCATGTTGACGATGGCGCCGCCACCGGTATCACGCATGTCGTGCCACACGGCTTGGGTGGCGAAGAACTGATGCCGAAGGTTCACCGCCTGCCGGTCGTCCCAGTATTCCGGTGTGACATCGTCGATCGCGTGGCGTTCGTCGTTTGCCGCGTTGTTCACCAGCACCCGGATTGGCCCGATCTGCTCACGCAAACGGCCGATGGCGGCGCGCAGCGCGTCGATATCACGTAGATCGCACGGCTCGAAGACCGGTGCCGCGTGACCGGCGCCGCGTATGTTCGTAATCAAGGCTTCCGCCGCCGTGTCATCCAAATCAACGAAGCCGACACACGCTCCCTGGGCGCAAAAATGCGCGACGATCTCGGCGCCAATGCCGCTGGCACCGCCGGTGATCAACACGCTCCGGCCCTTCAGATCCGGGTACACCGCGCTATGAGCCATGGTGGGTCTCCTTTTCGCTTCTTGTCTCAAGCATTCTTGTCTCGAGCCGTCCTTTTCACGGGCCACCATGGGCGTGATGCCCTCGCCGGGGTCACCAGGGAGGACAGCAGCCCTGAGAACCATCACGCGCATACTCGGTATGATTTTAGGCACGACCCTGGCGACACTGTTCGTCTCGGACGCGATCGCGGACCGGACCCTGGCCCGTTAGCGGCGCGATGGCCAGGATCGCTTAGCTAATCTTAACATCCGGCATGGCCAGCAGCGCGTGCAGGGTCTCGGGCGCGCGCGGTCGCCGGCCTTCCTCGACATCGTGGATCAGCTCGACCAAACGGCGGATCGTCGGCGTCTCGATCCCGGCCTCGCGCGCTAGCGTGTCGATGATCGCGATCTGCGCGTCGACCTCGGTTTGGCGCTTACGCACCGCCAGATCCCGCCAGATGCCGGAGTGGGTTTTCGCCCCATGGCGGTTGAACTCGGCCAAGGCGGCGATGCTGGCCCGCGCGCCCGCCTCCGGCGCGCCGGGGGCGAACGCCTCGGGCTCGTAGCCGTTGAAACCGATCGACGTCACGCCGCGCGCCCGGGCGGTCGCGACCACCTCGCGGCCAAGCGCCAACCAGATCGGCAGCCGCGTCGGATCGTCGAAGTTCGCGCTCATGGAATCGTCGGTCAGCGCGGTGGCGAACAGCATGGCGCCGTAGCCGAGCTTGCCCCAAAGGTAGCCCCAGATGTTGTCGGTCAACACCGCGTCCGGCTCGAAAAGTTTTAGCAGGCGGTACATCTCGCGCGTGCGGTCGCGCACGGTTCCGTCGATCTCGCCGACCACCACCGCCGCCCGGTTACCGAACAGGATGCGTCCCGGCCCATGCCAGTCGGCACCGAAATTCACGAACGCCCCCATGGTGCGCTCCTCGCCGACATGGCGGGCGATGGTCAGCTCGTTCAGGCCGTTCTGCGCCGACAGCACGAAGCCGTCGGGGGCGAGATGCGGCGTCAGCATGGCCATCGCGGCGTCGGTGTGGTGTGCCTTCACCGCCAGCACGATACGGCCGTAGGTGCCCTTGACGGCGTCCGGTGTCGCCGCCGGGATCACCTGGGTGAATTCCTCTACCGGGCCCTCGATCGCCAGCCCGGTGGTTCGGCACGCCTCGACGTGCTCGGCAACCGTGTCGACCAGCATCACGTCGACCCCGGCGCGCGCCCAAAACGCCCCCAAGGTTCCGCCGATCGCCCCGGCGCCCCAAATCAGGATTCGCCCGTCCATGCCGCCCTCCCTCGTTGCCTAGCAGGTAACCACGATGTTGCCGGTAACCCCGCCTGCCTCCAGACGGTGATGCGCCTCGGCGATGGCGTCGAGCGGGATCGCCTCGGCGACCCGGTGCCGCAACCGTCCCGCCGTCATCCAGCGGGTCAGGTCAGCGACCGCCGTCCGGCGCTCGGCCTCGGTCAGGATATAGACCTGGACGAAGCGGAGCCGCGCACCCTTGTAGCCGAAGCCGTAGTAGTCGAATTCGAAGCGCGGCCGGCTGGTCGAGGAGTACGCGGCGACCGAACCGCGTCGTTTCAGCAGCGCCGTGTCGGTCGCGATGTTGGCGCCGAGATCGACCTCGACGATGTGGTCGACCCCGGCGCCACCGGTCAGATCCAGAACCGCCGCGCCCACGTCATCACGCTTGTAATCGACGGTGTGATGCGCGCCGCCGGCCCGCGCAATCGCGGCCTTCTCAGGCGAGCTGACGGTCGCGATCACCGTGGCGCCCGACAGCGCCGCCATTTGCACCGCATAGAACCCGACCGCCCCGGCACCGCCCTGGACCAACACGGTGCGCCCCTCGACCGGCCCGTCACCGGTCACCGCGTAATGCGCCGTGCACGCCGGAATACCCAGGCAAGCGCCTTCCTCGAAGCCGACGCCATCGGGCAACGGCACGGCGAGCGCCGCCGGCAGCGCGACGTATTCGGCGGCGGTACCGTTGGGCCGTTCCCATTGCGCGTTGTAGACCCAGACATGTTGTCCAATTCTGTCCAACGGCACACCGTCGCCGACCGCCTCGATCACCCCGGCGCCGTCGCTGTGCGGAACGATCCGAGGGAACTCCAGCGCCCCGCCGTGCCAACCGGCGCGTTTCTTAACATCGGACGGATTGATGCCGGAGGCGGCGAGCCGGACCAGCACCTCGCCCGGCGCTGGCGTCGGGGTCGGTATATCGCCGACGGTCAGCACCGTCTCGGCCGGGCCGAGGGTTTCGTACCAAGCCGCCTTCATCCTCCGCGCCCCGGACGGAAAGGCTCCGGGTTCTCACCCATATCCCAGAACAACCCGCCCATCATCGCCAATCCTTCGCGGAACAGCGGCAGCAAGCCATGTTCGTTCGGCGCGTGCTGCGAACATCCAGGGTACGAGTGCGGCACGTAGATCGTGGCGAGACCGAGCGCCTCGGCAAACGCATCGTTCGGCAGCGACGCGCCGATGTTCGGCAGGATCGCCGGCGCCTGGCCCAAGGTCCGCTCGATCGAGGCGGCGGCCCACCGCACCCACGGATTGTCCGGGTCGAGCCGCGTGGCGCCCCAGGCGCTGCGGCCGGGCGCCTCATAGACCTCGACCTCGGGAAAGCCCTGCTTATCCAGGAACGCCCGCAACGCCGGAACCAGCGTCTCGCGGGCCCGGTCGACCGTGTAGCGGATCTGGCAGTTGGCGACCGCCTCGTGCGGGATCGCGTTCACCGGGTTGTCCGGATTGCCGGTGCGGAACGCCAGCACGTCGAAGGTGTTCCAGCCATAGACCCGTTCGGTCGGGGTCAGGCCCGGCTCGCCATAATCGGCGTCGATCGTCGGGCCGTCCGGCCCGGGATCCACGGTGATGCCGGCAAGCGCCTGACGCACCGAGTTGGTGATCCGCTCCGGCACGATGCCACGGGCGTTGATGCGGCCGTTGCGATCGATGATGGCGGCCAGGGCGTTGGCCAGGATCACGCCCGGATTAGCCAACAGCCCGCCCCAATTACCGGAATGGTGCCCGCCCTCGCGCAACCGCACCCGCAGGTCGAGGTTGATGGCCCCGCGCGAGCCGAGCCACAGGGTCGGCTTGTCGCGCGCGATCCGGGGGCCATCGGAGGCGATCAGCACGTCGCCAACGAGATCGTCACGATACTCGGCGCACAGTTCGTGGATGCCGGGAGAGCCGATCTCCTCGCTGGTCTCCATCAGGAAGATCGAGTTGAAGCCGAGGCAGCCACGCTCGGCGATCACCGCTTTCAGCGCGCGCAGGTTGATGGTGTGCTGGCCCTTGTTGTCGACCACGCCCCGGCCGTAGACCCGCTCGCCGTCGACCTCCAGGGTCCACGGATCGCGGCCGTCGCGCCACTGTCCGGCCAGGCCGTGCAACGCATCGCCATGGCCGTAGGTCATCACCGTCGGCAGACCGACCCCTTCGATGCGCCGGGCGATCAGGAACGGCCCGCCGCCCTCCACCGGGTTCTCGATGATGCGGACCTCGTAGCCCATGGTCCCGAGCTCGGGGCCGATCTCCTCGCGCAAATACCGCTCAAGATGCGGAAAACTCTCCGCCACCTGGCTCTCGGTCGGATAGGCGACCCGGCGGGCCAACTCGTCGAGAAACCCACCGTCGTCGAAACCGGCTTGCAGCCGCGCGATCACCGCCTCTCGGGACATGTCCGTCTCCCTACTCTGCCGCCGCACTGGTGCCGATCTTGCGGTCTGCTTGATCCCGCTCGACTTGCTCCGGATCGCGCGTCGCCGGATCCCCGTAGCCGCCGCCACCGGCGGTATGGATCTCAAGCCGATCGCCCGGGCCGAGCCGGGTAACGGTCTTCGACTTGATCTCCTCAACCGCGCCACCCATCCGATGGATGCGCGAGACCGCGAGCGCTCCCGGCCCACCGCCCAGAACACCACGCGCCGGGTGGACGTGACGCTCGCCTCGATGGGTCAGGACCACGTCGCCATGCAGCACCTGATACTCGCGGCTGAGCCCAAGCCCGCCTCGCCATTGGCCAGCACCACCTGAGCCGGCGCGCAACTCGGTGCGCAGCACCCGGATCGGCGCATCCATCTCCAGCGCCTCGATGGGAAGGTTCATGCAGTTGGTGCCGTCGGTCTCGATCACGTCGACGCCATCCTTGCCGTCGCTGGCGCCGCTGCCCGAGGCGATCAGCTCCCCGACCACATAGCGCGAGCCGTCGGGTCGAGGACCGCCAAAGGCCAGGAGCAGCATTTCACCGGCGGCATCGGCCGGCGCCCGCCCGGGGATCGCCGCCCGCAAGGCACCAATGACGCAACCGGCGATACGCTTGATGGTCGCCGTACGGGCGTTGACCGGTGCGGGTTCGACCGGGTTGACCAGACTGCCCTCGGGCGTGGTCACGGAGATCGGCCGAAAACAGCCGCCGTTGGTCGGAATATCCGGATCGGTCAGGGCATGCACCGCGAAATACACCGCCGCGTGCGCGCCCGACGGCACACAGTTGAAGGGCCCCCGCACTTGACCGCTGGTGCCGGCGAAGTCGACCCGCACCGCCTCGCCATCGACCGTGACCGCCACCTCGATGCGGATCGGGGTGTCCAGATCGATGCCGTCGTTATCCAGGAAATCGTGGTAGCGGTAGGTGCCGTCCGGAATCATGGCGATCGCCTGCCGTGTCATCTCCTCCGACCGGTCGAGCAGGTTGGCGAAGATCGCCCGCAAGGCCGTCGAGCCGTGCTTGGTGGCGAGTTCGCGCAACCGGCGGGCGCCAGCCGAACAGGCCGCGACCTGGGCGTTCAGGTCGCCGATGAAACTGTCCGGTACCCGCACGTTGAGCCGCAGCAGCTTCATCAGGGTGTCGTTCGGCATTCCGCGGTCGTGGAATTTCAGCGGTGGGATTCGGATGCCTTCCTGATAAATCTCGGTGGCGTTGGTCGGCACCGAGCCGGGCGCCATGCCACCGACATCCTGATGATGGGTCATGGCGGCGGTCAGGGCGATCGGGGCACCGTCATGAAACACCGGCATCACCAGGGCGATGTCCGGCAGGTGAGTGCCGCCGAGATACGGATCGTTCATCACATAGACATCGCCCTCGGCCATGGTTGCCGGCGGAAACTCCCGCAGGAAGGTGCGCACCACCGGGATCAGGGTCGCCAGATGGATCGGAATGGCGATTGCCTGGGCCAGGGTCTCGCCCTCGATGGTGAACAGGCTGGCCGAAGCGTCCAGGCCCTCCTTCACGATCGGCGAGAACGAGCTGCGGAACAGCGTCGACTGCATCTCGTTGGCGATACCATCGAGCTTGTTGCGCACCACCTCCACGGTGATCGGATCGAGGGTGTTGGCTCGGTCGCGGATCATGGCGTTACCTCCATCAGGACTGGGCGCTCCAGGAGCAATGCCCCGGTATCCAGGGTGCGTGCCGTCCAGCCCGGAGCCACCCAGGTGGTGGTGTCGGACTGCTCGACGATCGCCGGTCCCTCGAAGCGCAGCCCGGTGGGCATGCGCGCGCGGTCATAGACCGTCGCCATCACCCGGGTCCCGTCACCGGCCACCAGTACGGACCGCGTGCCCTTGACCGGCGAGCCGGTGGCGATCTCCGCCTTACCGGTTGCCCCACCGCCACCCGCGCGATGGACGGCACGCAGATTGACCAGCCGGATCGGTCCGTCGACGGCATGGCCGTAGATCCGATCGTGCAAGGCGAGGAAATCCTGGTAAAGCCGGGCGAGCGGATCGGGTTGAGTGAGATCGAGCGGCACCTCGATGGTATAGCCCTGGCCGACATAGCAGGCGTCGGCCGCATAACCGATCACCACCGCCGCCGGGTCGACTTGTTCGACCGCCATCAGCGCCGCCGCCTCGGCATCCAGGGCCGTCAACGCCTCGCGCACCGCCGACAACTCAAGGCCATCGAGCGGCCGGGAGAAGGCGGCCGCGACTTCATGCTCGACCGGCGCGGCCAGCAGCCCGGACGCCGACAACACACCCGGATGTCGTGGTACCAGACACCGCGTCATGCCAAGCTCCTCGGCCAGCGCGCAGACATGCAAGGGCCCGGCACCGCCGAGGCCAAGCAACGCGAAGTCGCGCGGATCGAAGCCCTGCTTGATCGACACCAGCCGGATGCCTTCCGCCATCTGGGCGTTCAACACCCGATGGATGCCGAAGGCGGCGGCCTCGACGCTCATCGACAGCGGTGCCGCAACGCGGTCCCGGATCGCCGCCTGCGCCCGGCCGGGATCGAGGGCCACCTTGCCGCCGACGAAATACCCTGGATCGATCAAGCCAAGCACCACCGAGGCGTCGGTCACGGTCGCCTCCCCGCCGCCGCGGCCGTAACACGCCGGGCCGGGAACGGACCCGGCCGAGTGCGGCCCGACCCGCAACCCGCCCGCCGCGTCAATCCAGGCGATGCTGCCACCGCCGGCGCCAATCGCGTTCACGTCGACCATCGGCACCCGCAGGGTGTAGCCGTCGATCTGACCTTCCTGACGGATCAACGGCTTGGCGCCGCTGACCAAGGCGATGTCGCAGCTGGTGCCGCCGATATCGACGGTAATCAAGTCATCAAACCCAACCGCCCGGCCCTCGTTCTGGGCGCCGATCACCCCACCGGCCGGCCCCGACAGGAACAGCCGCACCGGCCGTTGCCGGGCGGTAACCGCACCGGCCAAGCCACCTCGGGATTGCATGATTTGTAACGGCGCCGTCACGCCAACCTGAATCAAGCCGTCGGCCAGCCGGGCGAGATAGGCATCAACCGCCGGCTTGATATAGGCGTCGAAGGCGGTGACCACCGTGCGCTCGTACTCGCGGAACGCCGGATCAACCATGCTCGACAACGAGACCGGCAAGGTCGGCCAACGTTCGGCCACCAACGCGGCGATCCGGCGTTCATGTGCCGGGTTGGCGAAGGAGAATAGCAGGCAGACCGCCAACGCACCGATACCGTCCTCGACCAGCGCCGCGACCTGGGCCACGGCGTCGGCCTCATCCAGGGGTTCGATCACCGCGCCGTCCGGGCCGATCCGCTCGCGCACGCCCTTGCGAAACCGCCCGGGTGCCAGGAACACCGGCGTCTCCGGGTCGAGCCGGACGCTGTACATCTGCCGGCGCATCTGCCGGCCAATCTCCAGCACGTCCCGGAAGCCAGCGGTGGTCAGCAAACCCAACCGGGCGCCCTTGCGCTCCAGCACGGCGTTGGTGGCGACCGTTGTGCCGTGGGCGAACACGTTGATCGCCGCTGGCGTAACGCCGTACTCGCGGACCAGCATGTCGACCCCGTGCAGCACCGCCTGGCTTGGGTCTTCGGGCGTGCTCGGCAGCTTGAAGGCAAACAGCCGGCCATGTGAAACGACACAGGAGAAATCGGTGAACGTGCCGCCGACATCGACTCCGACGCGGACCGCCTCCGCCGCCATTACTCCGCCGCCTCGACCTGGTAGTCGGCGCCGTCGAAAAAGCCGTCGCGGTGGAACATGCCACGCGGGCCGTCGAGCGCCGCTCGACGCGCCTCGGTGGCGCTCAGGTCCAGCGTGACCCCATCCTCCGCCAACACCACGCCGTAATCGGCGTAGGCGCTCTCAGGCGAAACGAAGCCGTCGAGCACATCGTCGCGCACCTGCTCGGCCGGACGTTCCAGCGGCGAGCCCCAACCGCCACCGCCGGAGGTGATGATCCGCAGCAGATCGCCTTTCTTCAGTTGATGGCCATCGCTCATGGTCTTGAGGTCGCGCTCACGCTCGGTGCCCGGATTGACCACAACCCGCCCTCCACGACCGGCCAACCCGCCGTTCACGCCGAAGGCCGGGTAGCGGCAGTTGTCGAGCCGGATGCCGAGATCGGCCTCGTCCGCCAACACCCGGACGTCGCGCACGATGCCGCAGCCGCCGCGATAACGGCCGGGGCCGCCGGAATCGGTGTGCACGCGAAAGGCCTCGATCCGCACGCCGAACTCCATCTCGGCGAACTCGATCGGATAGTTCTTCTGAGCGACGTAGTAGACCGCGTCGATGCCGTCGGCGAACGGCCGCGCGCCAAACCCGACCGCCAGTCCTTCGATGCAGAGATCAAGCCGCCCGGTCGCCGTGTCGCGGCCGCGCAGGTAGTACAGCACGTAGACGCTGGACGCCGCCGATGCCTGACCGCCGGTGGCCAGCGCCAGCGCGCCGAACAGTGCCGAGTTCACCCGGATCATGGTGTGTGAGCGCAGGCCGAGGGCGGCCGGAAAATTCGGCGCGACCAGGCTGCCCGGCCGGGTGATGACCTCGTCGATGGCACGCTCGAACCCGGCGTTCATGCGGATGTTCGGGTCGTGCATGGTCAGGTACAGCCCGGCCATGTACTTCGGCACGCTCTGGTCCATCAGAAAGTTGATCGGTCCAGTTGCCTGATCGTCGCTACGGCTCAGATCGAGCACCACCCGGCCATCCTTCTTCTTCAGGGTCAGGTGGACGGAATAGGGCTGGTCGGTGACCGCATCGCAATCGATGAAGTCGCGGAAGCTGTACTCGCCATCGGCCACCCGGGTGTCAATCGCCGTGCGCAAGGCCCGCTCCGACTGTCCCAGCATGTGGTCGAAGGCGCCCTGCACCGCCGTGACACCGAACCGGTCGGCGATTTCCTCCAGCCGACGTTTGCCGAGCGCGCAGGCCGCCATGATCGCCTTCAGGTCGCCGCGCATCATGTCCGGAAAGCGCGAGTTCCGGGTGAAAATCCGGAACACCTCCTCGTTCAGCACCCCGGCCTGCATCACGCGGACCGGCGGGATCATGATGCCCTCTTGGAAGGCGCTTGTGGCTTGCGGGCTGATGCTGCCCGGCACCATGCCGCCGATGTCCCAGAGATGACCCCAGGCCTCGGCGAAGGCGATCAGCTCACCGTCGCGGAACACCGGCATCACGAACACCATGTCGGGAAAATGCGACACCCCGCCCCGCGAGCTGTACGGATCGTTGTACCAGTAGAGATCGCCGTCCTGCATGGTGTCGGCGGGATACTGCTCCAGGATCGCCTCGACCAAATTACCGGCGAGCGTCAGGCTGGTGCTGACCACCAGCCGGCCCTCACGGTCGAGAAACGCGGTGAAGTAGTCCTTTTTCTCGCGAATGAACGGCGACATGGAGGTGCGATCGATCAGCGCCTCCATTTCGGCGCGGGCCGCTTGCAGCGCGCCGGTGACCAGCTCCAGGGTAACGGTATCGATTCCGGAAGAACTCATGTCACGCCTCCGTATCGGTGATGACAAGACTGCCATAGGCGTCGGTGATCGCGGTCTGACCAGGCAGCACCACCGTGGTGGTGTCGAGCTGGTCAACGATGGCTGGGCCCGAAATCGCATGGCCAGCCTTCAGGTTCTCCCGGCGATAGATCGGAACCTCGGCGAAGGCACCTTCGAGATGCACCCGCCGACGGCCCGACGGCGCGGCTGGCGTGCCCTCCGGCACCGTATCAATTGCCGGCAGGTCGATCTTGTCCATCACCCCGGTCGCCGAGATCCGCAGGTTCACGATTTCCACCGGCGCGTCGCGGTCGGCGAAGGTGTAGAGCCGCTCGTGCAGATCGTGAAACGCCTCGATCAACCGGGCGACCGAACCGGTGTCGATCCCATCGCCAGGAATCTCGACGGTGATCTCCACCCCCTGTTTGGCGTAGCGCAGATCGGCCGAACGCCCGATCCGACGACGCTCCGACGCCACCCCCTCGGTGTCCAGGGCGGCCTCGGCGTCGCGTTCCAACGCCTGGAAGGTCGCGGCCATGTCGGCCAAGTCGTAGTTCGGCGCCCGTTGGATACGGGTGCGCGCGAAGTCGTATTGCAAATCGGTGGCCAGCAAGCCGAGCGCACACAGGATGCCGGGATAGCACGGGATCAGCAGGCGCCGGGTACCGAACTGCCGCGCCAGCTCACCACCATGCATCGGCCCGGCACCACCGAAGGCGCAGAGCGCGAAATCACGCGGATCGAGCCCTTTTTCGACGGACACGACCTTAAGCGCGCCGACCATGTTGTTGTTGACGATCTTCAAGATGCCTTCGGCCGCCGAGATCACATCGATGCCCAGGGGCTCGGCCACGAACCGACGGATCGCCGCTTCCGCAAGCGCCGGGTCGAGCACCATCTCGCCATCCAGCAGGTGCGGCGGCACCCGGCCAAGCACCAGATTGGCATCGGTGACGGTCGGCTCCTCCCCGCCCTTGCCGTAGCAGGCCGGACCCGGATCGGCGCCGGCGCTGCGCGGCCCGACGATCAGCGCCCCCTGCTCGGTAACCGAGGCAATGCTGCCGCCACCGGCGCCGATGGTGTGGATGTCGATGATCGGAACCGATAGCGGGTACGGGCCGATCTCGCCATCCTTGGTCACCGCCGGAACGCCATCCCGGATCAACGACACATCGGTGCTGGTGCCGCCCATATCGATGGTGACGATGTCCTCGATCCCGGCCAACGCGCCGACATAGGACGCCCCCCGCACCCCCGCGGCCGGACCCGACAGCGCCATCTGGATCGACTGCCGTTCGGCCTGTTCGGGTGAGAAAACCCCGCCATTCGACTTCATGACGTAGAACGGCGCCGCCAGCGCACGTTCGGCCAGGCCATCGCGCAGCCGGCCGATGTAGCGGCCGACGATCGGCTGCACACCCGCGTTCAGCGCGGTGGCCATGCTGCGTTCGTACTCGCGGAACACCGGCAACACGTCGCAGGACAGAGAGATCTCCGCCTCCGGCAGCTCCTCACGCAGAATGTCGCCGGCCCGGCGTTCATGCGTCGGATTGGCGTAGGAGTGCAGGAACACCACGGCCACGGCCTCGACACCCAACGCCTTGAGCCGGCGCGCCACCACCCGGCAGGCATCCTCGTCCATCACCCGCTCGACCGTGCCATCCAGCAGCACCCGTTCCGGCACTTCGACGATCAACCGTGGTGGCACCGGGCGGGACGGCTTGACCCAGGCGAACAGGTTCTCCCGCCGTGGCACCTCGGCCCGGCCGATCTCCAGCACATACTTGAAGCCGTCGGTGACCAGCATGCCGGTGCGCGCACCCCGCCCCTCAAGGATTGCGTTGGTCGCCACCGTCGAGCCGTGGAAAAGGCTTGTGATCGCGTCGGCGGTCACGCCGGACAGCCCGAGGATCTTGTCGACACCGTCAAAAAATCCCCGCGACGGGTCGGCTGGAACCGACGACGCCTTGGTGGTCCACAGGTCGCCGTCGTTCGACACCAGAATCACATCGGTGAAGGTGCCGCCGACATCGAGGGCCAGTGCGTGATCGTTCATTCCCATTCCCCCGGCTCGGCCTTTAGGGCGATCCGGTGACGCAGAGCGTCTGGCCGGTGATCCAGTCCGCGTAGTCCGAGGCGAAGAACATCACCGCGTGGGCAATGTCCGCCGGCTGTCCGAGTCGCCCCATGGCCACCCGGTTAATCAAGGCCTGCTGGCCGTCCGGGCCGTAGGATTCCCATTGCCGGACGTAATCCGGGCTGGTCGGCATGAAGCCGGGGGCGACCGAGTTGATGGTGATTCCGAACGGGCCGAGTTCCGCCGAAAGCTGGCGCACCAGCCCGATCTGCGCCGACTTCGCCGTGCCGTAGCTGTGGATGCCGGTCAAACTAACCGCCAAGCCGGCGCGGCTGGAAATCACCACGATCCGCCCGTATTTCGCTCGCTTCATCCCAGGCGCCACCGCCTTGGCCACGTGAAAGGCGCCATCGACGTTGACCGCCTGGATCGCCCGCCACTGTTCCGGTGTTACATCCTCGATCGGCTGCTTGCTTTGGCCGCGCACGCCGCCGGCGGAGTGGACAACGACGTCGACCGCGCCGCTGGTCGACCGCGCCTCGATCGTGTCGACCGCCGCCTTGACCGCGTCGAAGTCGGTGACGTCAACCACCATCGGGCGGATCGCGCCACCACGCCCCGGCTCCGCCGTCGACACGGTTTCCTCCAGGCCGTCGGCCAGAATGTCGAGTGCATAAACCTGCGCACCCCGCGCGACGAAACCATGAGCGATGCCCCGGCCGATGCCCCGTACCGCACCGGTCACCAGAACCGATTTCCCCTCGAAGCCGATGTCCATGCCATGCCTCCTAAAGCAGCGCTTTGAGCTGCGGGTAGCGGTCGACAACCCGGGTGAAACACGTCCGCACCTCAGTACCGTCGCCGGCCCGTTCATCTTCGGCGAGCGCGTCGATCGCCTCGAACACCCGGTGTTTGACGAAGAACCGCCAATGCACCGGCAGACCGGCCAGCAATTCGGTCAACGCGCCGTAGTTGTCCTTGGTCCAGAGCCGCTCAAAAGCCGTGCGTTGCTCGCCGTAGTCGAAGAAACCGCCTCCATTGCGCCGCTCAGCCCCCAGGCGTTTCCGTAACTGCGCCGTCGCCCCCACATCGATGCCGCCGTTGGCCAGCACCACGCCGTAGTCATGCTCGGCCGCTTCGGGCGAGACCAGATGGCGGAGCACATCAACCCGCACCGCGTCCGTGTCCCGTTCCAGCGGATCGCCCCAACCGCCGGCCCCGCCGGAGCCGATGTGCACCACGTCACCCGGCCCGACCCTCAGGATATCGGTGTTGCCGAGATCGACCTCGTGGTTGCTGCCCGGATTGAGCGTGAAGTACGAACGCGATCCGGCCTTGCCGCCGAGCACCCCCCAGGAAGTGAAGCGGCTGCGGTCGCGGTTGCGGGCGGTGATGCGGGTGTTCGGGGCCTGCGCCTCGAACCGCAGCTCGGTCGCCATGCCGCCCCGGTATTTGCCCGGGCCGCCGGAATCGGGCGTCAGGCCGTAGCGCAGAATCTTGATCGGCACCTCCACCTCATTGATCTCGACCGGTGTGTTCTTCAGGAACGAGGCGTTGGCGCCCGAGCCCTCGGTGCCATCTTCCCGTGGGTTGCCCCCCGCACCACCGGTGATCGGGCCGATCGAGGCGACCACCCGGCGACCGGTGCGGTTGTCGATGGTATTGACGTTCATGATCGGCCCGCCGCTGGCCGGACTGGACGGCAACCGATCGGGCGCCGCTTGCGCGAAGGCGCCGAAGATCACTCCCTGCAGCCGCTGAACCGACAACGTGCGCAACCCGACCGCGGCCGGGAATTGCGGGTTCACGATGGTGCCTTCCGGCAGGATGCTCCGGCATATCCGGCATACGCCGGCGTTCAGGAACAGCCGGGGGTTCAGCGAGTACAATACGTAGACCAGCCCGACCATCAGCAGGGCGTGACGCTCCTCGCCCCCGGTCGGCATGTTGACCGAGCCCTCGATCTGCGGGTCGCTGCCGGTGAAATCGAACGTGCAGCCGTCGCCCTTGATCTCAAGGCTGAGCGCGATCCGGCAGGGGTAGCCGTCAACCACGTCCTCGTCGAGGTAGTCGGCGAAGTCATAGCGGCCATCAGGCAACTCACGCATGATCTCGCGGGCCTGGGCCTCGGCGTAATCAAGCAAGGCGTCGATCCCGGTCCGGAAGGTCTCGATGCCGAATTTTTCGATCATCTCGTGGACCCGACGCTCGCCGGTGTTCATGGCGGCGATCTGCGCCTTAAGGTCGCCCCAGTTCTGTTCCGGCATCCGGACATTGGCCAGCAGCACATCGAGAACGTCGTGGTTGATCTCGCCGCGCCGGACGATCTTGGCCGGCGGAATGCGAATGCCCTCCTGGTGCACCTCCGACAGGGTGCGTGAGATGCTGGCCGGCACCGCGCCGCCGACGTCGGTGTTATGGATATGGCCGACCACGTAGCAGACGATCTCGCCATCGTGGAACACCGGTTTCCAGATGTGCATGTCGGGTGAGTGCGTGCAGACCGACCCGCTGTACGGGTCGTTGGTCATGGCGATGTCACCCTCGTCATAGTGCTCGATCGCCTTGATGACGTTGGCGTAGTTGAGACCGACGAACCAAGTGGCGCCAAGCTCCACCGGCGTGGCGAAGGTCAACCCCTCCACCGTGGTCAGGCCGGTGGTGAAATCCTCGGTCTCCTTCACGAAGGTCGAGTGCGCCGTACGGTACAGCGTGAAGGCCATGCTCTCGGCCGCCGCTCGGCAGTGGTTCTTCAGAATTTCCAAGGTGACCGGATCGATCGCCATCGCTCAGCCCTCCACCGTCAGAATGAGATTGCCGTAAGGGTCGACCTCGACCGCGAAGCCGCCCAGCACACAGGTCGTGCAATCGTCCTGCAGAATGACCGCCGGCCCACTGAAGCGTTGCCCGGCCCGTAGGTCGGCGCGGCGATACAGCGACGCCTCATGTTCGGCGCCGTCATAGAACACGGCCATGCGGTCGAGTGGCTCCGGTGGGGTGCTCGACCGCGCGATCTTCGCAATATCCGGCTTTGGTGAGTCCCCGGCCACCACCAGACGCTGGTTGATGATCTGCACCGGGGCGTCCCGATCGGCATGCTCGTAAACCCGCTCGTGCTCGCGGTGGAACGCTTCGGCGATCGCCTCGACATCGCCGGTCTCAATCCAGCCGCGATCAAGCATGGTCTCGATCTCGAAGGATTGACCGCGATAGCGCATGTCAGCCGAGAACAGTATTCGCGCCTCACCCTCGAACCCCTGCTCGTCGCGCAGCCAGGTCACCGCGCGCGTTTCCAGATCCGTGAAATTTCGCCGGAATTCGTCCACGTTATCGGATGCCACCTCGAGAAATGCCGTCTTGATGAAATCGTTCTTCACATCGGCGATCAACCCGCCGAAGGCGCTAAGCACGCCCGGCGTCATCGGCACCACCACCTGACGCATGCCCAACTCACGAGCCAGGAAGCACGCGGTCATCGGCCCGGCACCGCCGAACGCCAGCAAGGAAAAATCGCGTGGATCGACGCCGTAGCGCGAGACCAGCTTGCTGACCTCGAGGAACATGCCGGAAACGGCGATCCGGATAATCGCCTCCGCCGTCTCCCGCAGTTCGGTGCCAAGCGACTCGGCGACACTCCCGACCGCCTGACGAGCCTTTCCGACGTCCATGCTGACAGCGCTATAGCCAAGCTCAGCGCCGCCAAGGAAGCCGCACACCACGAACGCATCGGTGATCGTTGGCCGCTCACCGCCCCGGCCGTAGCACGCCGGTCCTGGAACCGAGCCGGCGCTTTCCGGACCAACCTTGAGCACCCCCAGCGGATCGACCCAGGCGATCGATCCACCGCCTTCGCCGATCGAGGTAACCGACACCGTCGGCACGTAGATCGGGAATTCACCGATCATCTCGCCAATGCCATATTGCGGCTCGCCGTCGATGATGATGGCGACGTCGGCGCTGGTGCCACCGACATCCAGGCTCATGGTACTTCGCGATCCGGTCAAACGCGCGACATGGCTGGCCCCAATCACCCCCGACGCGGTGCCGGACAACAGCATCTGCACACAGTTGGTCTTACCCAGCTCGGCGCTCATCACACCGCCATTCGACTTGGTGATCATGGGCTCGCAGGGCACGCCGGCCCGCTGCAAGGCCAGCTGCAACGACGTTAGATATTCAGCGACACGCGGCTGGACATAGCCCGCCACAACCGAGGTGACGGTCCGTTCATACTCGCGGATCACCGGCCAAACGTCGCTTGAACAGATAACCGCAAGGTCCGGCGCGGCCTGGACCAGCAGGTCGCGAACCCGGCGCTCGTTCTCCGGGGTGCGGTAGGCATGCAGCAGAGCGACCACCACCGCCTCGCCGCCCACCGCGCGGATCCCATCAAGCGCGCGCCGGACGCTGTCCTCGTCGACCGGACGCTCGATCGTGCCATCGGCCAGCACCCGCTCCGTGACCGCGAACACCTTCTCGCGCGGCACCAGCGGCGGCGGCCGTCGTGAAAACAGATCGTAGGGGTCCGGCATCTTGAGCCGAGCGACCTCCAACACATCCTCGAAATTCTCGGTGGTGATCAGGCAGAGATTGACCCCGCGCCGTTGGATCACCGTGTTCACGCCGACGGTGGTGCCGTGGGTGAAGTAGCCGATGACATCCGGCGCGATGTTGTAGCGCCGCTGGATCTCGGCCAGCCCGTCGATCACCTCGGTTCCAGGTCGATCGGGCGTCGACAACACCTTCAGGCTATGCAGGTCGCGTGTCCGCTCGTCGAACACACAGAAATCCGTGAAGGTTCCGCCGATGTCGACGCCAACGCGGTAGCCCATGGTCACCTCCCCACTCGTTCGCTGGCGGCCGCGGCGATGGTCTCGGTCTTGCCGCTGGACACCTCAGCCAAAGATGACAACCGCGCCGCGGCCTCCTTCACGGAGGCCAGGATGCGTTTCTGGTTGCGGCGAAACCGGACCGTCAGGGTTGCCACGTTAAGCGCGGCGACAACATCGCCATGGGCGTCGAAGATCGGCGCCGCGACCCCGCTTGCGCCCAGGAAACGCTCCTCGCTATTGATCGCCCATCCGCGTTGCCGGACCTTAGATAACTGTGCCCGGAACACCGCCGGGTCGACGATGGTCTTCTCGGTGATCGCCTCGAACGAGCAACGATCGATGTAGTGTTCGATCACCTCTTCGGCCTGATAGGCCAGCATGGCGTGACCGAGCGCCGTGCAGTAGGTCGGGATCACCGACATCCGCGTCAGGTCGTAGCGAACCGCCAGCGGACTCACGACGCTGGCGACCACGCGCACATCGCTCTCAGGGGTCAGCACGCCCAGAACCGTGGTCTCTTCCAGCGTGTCGACCAACTCCCGCATGATCGGATCGGCAACCCGGATCAGCCGCATGGTGCGCCCGCCGAGCCAGTCGTCGCCAACCGCGCCATCGGGCCGCCAAACTGGATCAAGCCGATATCGATCATCATCGCCACGCATGACGTAACCCCGGGATTCCAAGGTACGGAGCAACATGAGCGTGCTGCTCTTTGGGATGTCGAGGGCACCGGAAATATCGCGCAAAGCCAGAGGTTCGCGGCTGAGCGCGAACAGCTCAAGAATATCGAGAATGCGAGCGGCTGATTTTACGATACCGTTCATATATGTGAATGCGGTTCAATGATGTGAACGAAATGTTGACCGCCTTGCGAACCAGCGTCAACATCCGTTCATGGGAGCATTCACGGTGGATGAGGGGGATGGCCACTGATGGATCATATTGACGCACGCACGGCGATCGTCACTGGAGGCGCCAAGGGGATTGGGCGCGGGTGCGCGCTTGACCTGGGCGCGAAAGGTTTCGACATCGTTCTGGTCGACCTGCTCGACGAGGAGATGGCGCGGACCAAGGGCGAGATCGAGGCGCTTGACCGCCGTTGCCTGACGTACCACGCCGACGTCGCGGACTTCGCTCGGGCTCAGGAGGTTGCCAGCGACGTCGTGGCGCAGCTTGGCCGGATCGATGTGCTGTTCAACAACGCTGGGCGCGCGATGCCCAAAGGCCTGCTCGACATCACCGAGGACGAGTGGGATCGTACCATCGCCATCAACCTGAAGAGCTGCTTCAACTGGTGCCGTGCGGTGGTGCCGACGATGCAGACCCAGGGTGCCGGACGGATCATCAACATGTCGTCGATCAACGCGCACTCCGGCGGTGTGACCAGCGCGGTGAGCAAGTTCGCCTACGCCGCCGCCAAGGCCGGCATCCTCGGGCTGACCCGCTCCTTGGCCAAGGAGCTTGGCCCGGCCATCACGGTCAACGCGCTGTGCCCGGGGCTGATCAAGACCGAAACGCCGAACGCGGTGATCCGGGCACGCGAGGCGGAACTGGTCAGCGGCATCGTGCTCAACCGGGTCGGAACCCCGCAGGATATTGCCCAAATCGTCAGCTTTCTGGCCACGTCCGAACCCAACTTCATCACCGGACAGGACTTCATCGTGGACGGGTTTCAATGGAAACTCTGACGGACGTGGCGACCCAAAAAACATTGTGCCAACGCGAGCTTCATGGATCGGCGGTTGCGCAAGAGCCACACATCGGGAAACAATCGACCATTATCGGCGCGCGCCCGGATTGGCGGGCGTGGACGCCGACAAGGTGCAGCTTCGGCAAAGCACCCCCAAGACCGTCAACGAACGGATTGATGAGCGGAGTGGGAGTAGCGCCGCGAACCTGCGTCCCCGGACACCGGGGCCGCGACGTTGGACAGAGGAGGTATCTGCCATGACCATGACTGGAAACGGTTTGACCACCGCCCTACGCCGGCTTCGGCGGGCGGGAGTCGTCAGCCTGACGAGCCTAGCGCTCGGGATCACACTAGCCGCGGCCCCCGTCGCGGACGTCGAGGCCAAGAACACGTTCGTGTTCGCGAATTCGAGCGCCTACGACACCATGGACCCGCATGCCGTGTTCGATGTCGGTCGCGTAGCCTATCGGATCAATCTCTACGACGGCCTAATGCGCTGGGAAGATAACCCGCCAGTGTTGAACCTTTGGTTGGCCGAGAGCTTCGACATCACCGAGGACGGCCTGACCTACACCTTCAAGCTGCGGAAGGGCGCGAAGTTCCATGACGGCTCGGAGATCGAGGCGGCGGATGTCGTTTATTCGATCGAACGCATGCTGGCCCTCAAGAAAGGTGCCGCCGCGCTGTTCATTGGCACCGTCGCGTCCGGCAGCACCAAGGCGCTGGACAAATACACGGTCGAATTCAATCTCTCGAAGCCGTCGGCGATCTTCATGGCCACCGTGCCGGAGATCCATGTGCTGAACGCTGATCTGATGAAGCAGCACGTGAACAACGATGACTGGGGATCGGCTTGGCTGTCGACCAACGACGCCGGTTCGGGATCGTTCAAGCTCAAGCGCTACGATCCGGCGAAGGGTTTCCTGGCCGAGCGGTTCGCCGATCACTTCATGGGCTGGGGCGACAAATATCTCGACGAGATCGAGTTCCGCACGGTCGTCGAGATCAACAGCCGTGTGCTCGGCCTGATGAAGGGCGACTTCCATGGGTCCGACGGTTACATGCCGCAGGATCAGATCATCCGATTGCGCAAGTCCGACAACGTGAATGTCGAGGAGCAGGAGTCCATGCGGATTTTCTACTCCATCATTCACAACGGCCGTTCGCCGATGAACGACATCAACTTCCGCAAGGCGCTGTCCTACGCCTTCGACTACGACGGCTTCATCAACAACATCCTGAGCGGATCGGTCGCGCGTAACCCGGGGCCGCTGCCCAATAATATCTGGGGCGCGCCGAAGGATCTCGCCGGCTACACCTACGACCTGGACAAGGCGAAGGAATACCTTGCCAAGGTCAAGGAGCCGATCCGCGAGATCACGATCGGCGCACTGGCCGGCTATGGCCAGACCGAACAGGCCGCCGCCCTGCTGCAGAATGGCCTGACCAAAATCGGCATCAAGAGCAAGATCGTCGCCGAGCCGTGGCCGGTGGCGTCTGGCAAGATGCGCGACGAGCAGCAGATGTACGACCTGCTGTTCCTGTGGAAGAGCACCTACTACGCCGATCCCAACAACTGGGTGGGCGAGATGTACGACGGTGCGAGCATCGGCGCCCGTAACAACAGCTGGTACAAGAATCCTGAGGTCGACACGCTGTTGCATGAGGCGCAGACCACCACCGACACCGCGCTGCGCGAGCGCAACTACGCAAAGGCCGCGACCATGGTGGCGAACGATGCCGCCGGCATCTTCATCTACAACACCAAATGGTTTGGGCCGATCGACAAGAGGGCCAAGGGCTTCCGGTTCTGCCCGATCGGCAACGGCCAAGAGATGCGGTGGGTGTACTTCGAGTAGCCGCAATCGTACCCAATCCACGTAACGACCGGCCGGAGCACATCCGGCCGGTCGTCATCGACCTCCGTCCCGCTATCGCCGGCGCCCGATGAAGCTCCTCGTCCTGGTTCTCAACCGGTTTTTCTGGTTCTTTCCGACGGTGCTCGGCCTGATGCTGGTCACCTTCACCATCAGCCATGTCATTCCGGCGGACCCCGTCGCCTTCGTGGCCGGCGATAACGCGACCAACGAGCAGATCGAAGCGTTACGCGCCCAGCTCGGCCTCGACCAGCCGGTGCACGTGCAACTCTATCGCTACGTGCTCTCGGTGGTACAGGGTGACTTCGGCGTCAGCCTCTACACCCTCAGACCGATCTCTCACGATCTCGCGAGCCGGGTGCCGGCAACCCTCGAACTCACCTTCGTCGCGGTACTGCTGTCCGCCGCGATCGGCATCCCGCTCGGGGTGATCTCGGCGGTGAACCGCAATTCCCTGCTGGATCACCTGCTTAGGGTTTTCACGGTCTCCGGCTTGGCCATCGCCGCCTTCTGGCTCGCCATTCTGTTGCAGTTGCTGTTCGCCATGGAACTCGGTTGGACGCCGTTGCAAGGCCGGGTCGACGGTTGGGGACCCGACGAGGTGACGCGATTCTACCTGATCGATTCGCTGCTGATGGGCGATCTTGACATCTTCCTGAGCGCCGCCTCTCACATGATGCTGCCGGCGATTACCCTGGCGTATCCCGCCATGGCCACCATCGTGCGTTTCACCCGCGCCGGTGTGCTGGAAGCCATCAACTCGAACTACGTGATGTACGAGGAAGCGATGGGCTTTCCCCGCCGGGTGATCGTCTGGAAATTCGTGCTGCGCAACGCGCTGATTGGCACCGTCACACAGATCGGCCTGATCTTCGGCATCCTGATCGCCAACGCCGTGGTCGTGGAGGCGGTGTTCGACTGGCCCGGGCTCGGGCTGTACGCGGTGCAGTCGATTCTGCAATCCGACTACAACGCCATCATGGGCTTCACGGTAGTCGCCGGTGTCATCTTCATCGTCGTGAACCTGATCGTGGATATTGCTCACGGGTTCATCGATCCGCGGGAGAGCCGTTGATGGAAACCGCGTCCTTCCTGATACGCAAGCTGGCCGAGGATCGGGTCGCGCTGTTGGGCGCGCTGCTGATCTCGCTGTTGGTCTTGACCGCGATCTTCGCCCCGTTCCTGGCGACCCATCCCGCCGATATCGCCGAGTTCCACCCGGTCGAACGACTGCAGGGACCGGCCACCGCTCACTTCTTCGGCACCGACCGGATGGGCAGCGACATTTACAGCCGCATCCTGTTCGGCGCCCGCATCACCATCACGATCGCCGTCATCGCCATTGGCGTGTCGGTGCTGATCGGCGTGCCGATCGGTCTGATCGCCGGCTATTATCACGGCTGGTTCAGCGACATGCTGATGCGGACCTCCGACATTTTTCTCGCCGTGCCGCAGATCGTGCTGGCGATCGCCATCGCGCAGACTCTCGGCCCATCGATCGAGAACGTCATCCTCGCGCTGTCGGCAACCTATTGGCCGTTCTGGACCCGTCTGGTCTACGCCGAAACCCGGTCGCTGCAGAACGAGGTGTTCATCGAGGCGAGCATCGCGCTCGGTGCCCCGCCCTGGCGTGTCATGCTGTTGCATATCCTGCCGAACATCATGTCGTCGATCATCGTACGCACCACGATCGGCATGGGCGGGACCATCCTGACCGCCGCCGCCCTTGGTTTCCTAGGTCTCGGCGCGCCGGCGCCGTCGCCGGAATGGGGCCGGATGATTTCGGAGTCACGTGAGTTCCTGCCCGAGGCGTGGTGGTATGCGACGGCACCTGGGTTGGCCATTTTCATGGTCGTGATGGGCTTCAACCTTCTGGGCGATGGTCTGCGCGACATTCTCGACCCGCGGATCCGACGGAGCCGAGCTCATGACAGCAAATAGCCGATCCGATGATCTGCTGCGGGTCCGCGACCTAAGCGTCAGCTTCGCGACCGATGGCGGCGTCGCCCGCGTGCTTGACCATGTGAACATGACGATCGGACGCGGCCGCATCGTCGGGTTGGTCGGCGAGAGCGGCTGCGGCAAGACCACCCTGGCGCGCGCGATCCTTGGCGTTCTGCCAAGCAACTCGGCGCGAGTTGATTCCGGTACCATCGATTTCGACGGCACCGACCTGTTGCAAAAGAGTCCGGAATGGCTGGCTCGTAACGTTCGTGGCCGGCAGATCTCGTTCATCCCGCAGGACCCGTTCAGTTCCTTCAATCCGGTATTTCCAATCGGCTCACAGATCATGGAGCTGATGAAATGGAAATCGCCGGAGCTGAGCGAAGAAGACGTGTTGCGCCCGCGCTGGCGGCCTGGAAGCTACTCGCGCGCCCGACGCAACGCCGATTATGAGCGCGTGCTCATCCTGCTGCGTAAGGTGCAATTGCCTGAGCCGGAAGCCATCCTGCGAAAATACCCGCACGAGGTCAGCGGCGGCCAACGCCAACGCCTCATGATCGCCATGGCGCTGCTGCCCGAACCCAAGCTGGTCATCGCGGACGAGGCCACCACCGCGCTCGACGTCACGATCCAGGCGCAAATCCTCATGCTGCTGCGCGAGTTGGCGACCGATCTCGGCGTCTCGGTGCTGTTCACCACCCACGATTTGGGCACCGCCTACGAAATCTGCGACCGGATTACCGTGATGTATGCCGGTCAGGAGATGGAGTCCGCGACCAGCAACGAGTTCTTCAACCATCCGACCCACCCGTACACCAACAGCCTGCTGCGCAGTCTGCCGAGCCGTGAGCATGGGATCCAAGGCATCAGGGGTGAGATTCCAAGCCTGATCGACCCACCGACCGGCTGCCGGTTCAACCCGCGCTGCGACAACAGCGTCGCCGTTTGCCGCCAGGATCGGCCGGACCCAACCGACATGGGCGACGGCCACATCGTGCGTTGCTTCAATCCCGTCTCCGCCGAGCAGAGAGCCAAGGCGTCATGAGCACAGCGGCGGCACACGCGGTCACGCGCACCGAGGTAACCGAGGACACGATCCTCGATGTCCGCTCGTTGAAGAAGTACTTCGCGATCCGCAACGCCTGGGGCCACCGGACCGGCTGGCTCAAGGCGCTGGATGACGTCTCGTTCACGGTGCACAAGGGCGAGATTCTCGGCATCGTCGGCGAGAGCGGCTGTGGCAAGTCGACTCTCGGCAAAACCCTGATGGGCATCCATCAGCCTAGCGCGGGCGAGATCATCTTCGAGGGCAACGACGTCGCCGGCCTATCGCCGGACGCCGCTCGCGATCTGCGGCGGCATCTGCAGTATTCCTATCAAGATCCTGGCGCCTCCCTGGATCCGCGCTGGAAGATCCGGCGCTCGCTGCACGAGCCGCTGGTGATCCACAGCCGGATCGGCTTCGATGAACGCGAACAGCGGGTGCGCGACATTCTGCGCGCTGTCGGCCTACCCGAAGGCCATCTTGACCTCTATCCGCACGAGATCAGCGGCGGCCAACAGCGGCGCGTCGGCCTAGCGCGTATTCTCACCCTGCAGCCCAGTCTGGTGATCCTGGACGAGCCGACCTCAGGGCTCGACGTTTCGGTCCAAGCGACGATCCTCAACCTGTTCCTCGACCTGCAGAAACAGTTCAACCTGACCTATCTGTTCATCTCGCACGATCTTTCGGTGGTGCGGATGATCTGCGACCGGATCGCGGTCATGTATCTTGGCAAGGTGGTCGAGTTCGGTGAGACCGAAACGGTGTTCGGCCACCCGCGACACCCCTACACCCAGTCGCTGCTGGCGGCGATCCCGCAGATCGGTGGCCGCCGGATCACCGACACCTTCCTGTTGGAGGGCGAGCCGCCGAACCCCGGCGACCTGCCGTCCGGCTGCCGGTTCCGGACCCGCTGTCCCGTGGCCCGGCCGCGTTGCGCCGAAACCGAGCCGGCGCTGCGCGCCGACTGGCCGAACCAGGAAGCCGCCTGCTTCTTCGCCGAGTGAGACGGCCGGGCGCGTTACTCAGAGCGCGAGAATGAATCGACCCGCACTC
>JABMNR010000144.1 GCA_013203465.1 Alphaproteobacteria bacterium | reverse complement strand
GGAGAGCGTTGAAATCGCGAGGTCTTCCCTCCGCCATTCCCATTTTTGTCCCGGAAATATGATCTAACATCCTGAATATCATGGATGTTTTCGGGGTTCGAAACCCTCCATTCCGGCAGTAGACGAGACAGTCCTCGA
The DNA here is from genome assembly GCA_013203465.1 of Alphaproteobacteria bacterium. Taxonomy (GTDB): domain Bacteria; phylum Pseudomonadota; class Alphaproteobacteria; order Thalassobaculales; family Thalassobaculaceae; genus JABMNR01. Next base: position 10,980 of record JABMNR010000144.1, on the reverse strand, counting down.
AGGTGAGTTTGAGCACCGTCCGGCGCCGTGCGATGGACCCCCTTTCCCATATATTGCAAGGGTTTGAGATAAACCGCAGGGTGAGTTCGAACATTTCGTCGAAGCTCTTGCGCGGCTTGCCCTCGGATTCCAGCTTCTCCGCCATGACGAGGCGTTCGCGCTCCAGCTCGGTAATGCGTTGCTCGTAGCGGGCAATGACGGTCGGGCTGGACGCCTCGATAATCCGGTCCAGCAAGGCGGCTGTCTGCTTCTCGATCTCAGCGACGCGGCGGCGGACCTGCGCGCGCAATGCGCGCGCCCGCTCGGCTTGCTGGTCCCATGCACGGCGGAACATCGCCTTGGCGAGATCGACCAGCGCCGGTGCGGGCTGGATACCGGCCAGCAGCCCGGCGAACCGGCCTTCGATCACCTCCCGGCGGATCGACTTGCGGGCGTCCTCGCAGCTCTTGTTGAAGCACATATAGTAAGGGTGCTTGGTGCCGGTCTTGCTCTTCGACCAGCAGGCCGTGAGCGGTTTTTCGCAAGAGCACAGCACGAAGCCGCGCAGCGGAAAATCGTCGCTGATATCGGCCCGCGCGGGCACCTTGGCCCCTTCGTTGAGCCGGGCCTGAATGCGCTCGAACGTCTCCAGCGTGATCAGCGGCTCGTGCTTCGCCCGGCGCAGGGACACGCCCCACTCGGGACGCTCCAGATACCCGGCATAGAGCAAGCGGGTCAGGATGCGGTTGACGGCTTCGTTCGTCACCGTGCCGTAGCGCGTCTTGGGGAACTCCGGGAAGGACTCGAAGAAGCGCTTCACCTCGGCTTGGGTCTGGAAATGCCCAACGGCGAAGCCTTCCATACCCTTTTGAATGATCGAGGCCAAAAGCTCGTCGCGCACAAGAATCTTGCCTTGCCCGGGGCTGGCTTCATAACGGTATCCCGGCGGAAAACTGAAGGTCCAATAGCCGTTCAGCAACCGGGGCGCTGGCGGTTGTAGACCTGTTCGGTGTTTTTCTGGCGCTGGTGCTGCGAGACCGAGGCCAGCAGGTTCTCGACCAGAATGGAGTCTGAATCCTCGCCGAACTCGATGGACGGGCTTTCCAGCCTGCCGCCTGCTCCGGCGATGGCGGTGCGCAAGTCCAGATGCGCCTTGATGTCCCGTGCCAAGCGGCTGATGTCGTCGATGATCACGACATGCCCGCCGCCGCGCTTGTTCGTCTTCAGATGGGCCAGCACGGAAAGCATGCCGGGCCGGTCGGTTAGTTGCTTGGTCCGGTATTCGCAGCGCGCCGGATCGAATGCGTGGGTGAGCCATGGCATCGATCATCACAAACCACATGAAAGGAGCCCCATCATGGACCACCAAACCGCCAGCGATCTGATTCGCAAAATCTGGGATATCGGCGAATACCTCAAGACCGTTCAGCGCGAGCTGGATGTGGTTGAGGGCGTGATTGCCGATATGGTCGAGGACGACGTTTGAGGTATAAGTTAAGCTTTTATAAATCATAAACTAATGGTATTATGAGCTATAAAAGAAAGATTTATACCTCATGGCATCACAGGAACCGACATGGAATTGGCAAAGGCCGGAGTGGCCCATCTTCACGTGGGATGCGGAGGCGCTTAAGGACGCCGAGGCGCGGTTCCTGCATCGCGCCGGATTGTTTCAGGGCGCGCTCCGCCATATGGGCGACGACGACAAGGACGCGCTGACGGTCGAGATTATCAGCGCCGAGGCTTACAAGACCTCGGAAATCGAGGGCGAATTTCTCGATCGTGAGTCCCTGCAATCCTCCTTGCGCCGGAACTTCGGGCTGAGCAGTGACGAGCGCCGCGTGCCGCCCGCCGAGCAGGGCATCGCCGATATGATGACGGCGCTGTATCGCGGCCACGACCGGCCACTCCGCGATGACACGCTGTTCGCGTGGCACCGGATGATCATGGGATCGCGCCGCGATCTGCGCGATATCGCCACCTACCGCACCCATCCCGATCCCATGCAGGTCGTCTCCGGCGTTGCGGGGCGGGTGAGCGTGCATTTCGAGGCCCCGCCATCGGCATCCATGAACGCGGAGATGGCGCGCTTTTTGGCGTGGTTCAATTCCACCGGCCCGGCATCGACCCGGCCACTCGCGCCGCTGGCCCGCGCCGGGATCGCGCATCTGTGGTTTGTCTGTATTCACCCCTTCGAGGACGGCAACGGGCGGATCGGGCGGGCCATCGCGGAACAGGCTCTATCGCAGGCGTTGGGACGGCCCACGTTGATCGCGCTGTCTCACGCCATCGAGACGCGCCGCAAGGGCTACTACCAAGCACTTGAGGACAACAACAAGGCGCTGGAGATCACCGATTGGCTGGTCTGGTTCGCCGATACGGTGCTTGCGGCGCAGGAGCGCTCGCAAACCCTCATCGACTTCGTGATCGAGAAAACCAAATTCCTCGACCGTTTGCGGGGCCGCGTGAACGAGCGCCAGATGAAGGCCCTGCTGCGCATGTTGCGTGAAGGCCCGGACGGCTTCATCGGCGGCCTCAGCGCCGAGAACTATATCCGCATCACCGGCACTTCCCGCGCCACGGCCACCCGCGACCTGAGCGACCTTGTCCAGATCGGCGCGGTGACACGCACGGGACGGCTGAAGAGCACACGGTATTTTCTGAACGTGAAATCGGGTGGAACAGCATGACGGGGAGCACATGACCCGTCGGTGCGACCTTAGCGAACCCTGCGTGTGCTTGAGCTATCTGTGCATTTGCGTGAAACGCAAGCTGTGTGCGTAATACGCACCGCTTGGCTCGGGATCGCTGGTGCGACCCTCGGCAAGGAGGCCCGCTGCGCGCCTCCGTTGCAACCCCCTTGTCTCTCCGAGACAGGCTATCGTGCTTCTATCCATTGGGCACCGTCACATCAACGGAAAACCTGCCGAGAACCAATATCTGTACAGGAATGCGAGCCTCGCAATTTCAAGGCATTAGCGGTTGTCGAATCTGCACAGATGCCCGTCAATCTCGTAGATGTGACAGTGCGACGCTGCATGACGCCTCGACCAATCGGCAGCCTCATTCGCGCACCCTACGAAGATTGTGATGGTGCTCCTCCCGATGTCTCCCCGATATCTCTATGACACCGCTCTACACGGAGGGGTCCCAGAACCGCTGATCCATCGACAGCGCTGGGTGCTCGCAGCCGGCTTCGCCCACGACCTCGGCGGGGACACCGGCGACAGTCGAGTTCTTGGGGACGTCCTTGAGCACCACGCTGCCGGCGCCGACGCGGGAGCATTCGCCAATTTCGATGTTGCCGAGAATGGTGGCGTTCGCACCGATCAAAGCACCGCGCCGCACCTTCGGATGCCGATCGCCACTGTCTTTGCCGGTGCCACCCAGAGTGACGCCGTGGAGCAGCGACACCTCGTCTTCGATCACCGCCGTCTCGCCGACCACGACGCCGGTGGCATGGTCGATCATGATGCCGCGGCCGATACGCGCCGCCGGATGGAAGTCGGCGGCGAACACCTCGGCAATGCGGGATTGCAGGTAAAGCGCCAGCGCTCTGCGATCGTTGCCCCACAGCCAATGCGCCACCCGATAGCCCTGCAGGGCCTGGAAGCCCTTGAAGTACAGGAACGGCTCAAGATAGCTGGTGCAGGCCGGGTCGCGTTCGAAGACGGCCGATAAATCGGCGCGTACCGCCCTCCCGATTCCAGCCTCGCCATGGATCGCCTGATCGATGGTCTGGCGCAGCGATAAGCCGCTGATCGCTTGGTTGCCGAGTTTCTGCGAGAGGTGGTAGGCGAGCGCATGCTCCAAGGTGTCGTGGGCCAGCACGGTCGCGTGCAGGAAACTGGCGAGTGCCGGCTCACCGGCCGCCGTCGCCGCCGCATCGGCGCGTAGCGCCTGCCAGATCGGATCCATTGTTGGCGCCGCAGCCGGGGTTGCCCATGGCGCGTTGGCATCGACCATCACCGTCTCCTTCATCATTACCGTACACAACGTCGGCCTGACACTGGCGTGGGCGCTGACATTGACGTGGGCCGAAGTATACGCCGATCAAGACGGCAGGTTCACTCTACCACGGCACAACCACCGTCACGGCGCAGCATCACACCTCGAATAACCCCCGGAAAAATCGTGACCCGGTCAACGATCTGCTTGGCAACAATTGCCATGACAACTATATTCCTTGGATGGAACGTTCAGACCTGCACCGCAATTTTGGTTTCCTGATCCACGATGTGGCCCGGCTGATGCGCGTCGCGTTCGACCGGCGGGGCAAGGAGTTGGGGTTGACCCGGTCGCAGTGGTGGGTCCTGACGGCGCTGTATGCGCAAGAGGGCGTCACCCAGTCCGAACTGGCGGCCTATATGGACCTGGAGAAAGCGACCCTCGGGCGGCTGCTCGATCGGCTGGAGGAGAAAGAATGGGTTGAGCGGCGAGCCGATCCGGTCGACCGCCGGATCAAGCGCGTCTTCCTGACCGATCGGGTGCAGAACCTGATGCGCGCGCTGCGGGCCATCGCCGCCGATATACGTCGTGACGCCGTGACCGGCTTTGAGCGGGGCGAGCAGGAGGCGTTCGTCGACACGTTGCTGAGGATCAAGGCCAACCTGCACGCCTTTGACAATGTGCGCGGGCCGGCGCCGGTCATGGCGGAGGCGGCGGATGACTGACGCGAGCGACAAGACGCAGGTGGTGGTGCAAGCCGAAGCCGGTGGCGAGGTGGCTCGGCCACGACCGCGGCGAGGTCTCGGCCGCCGGTTGCGCCGATTGATCCTGCTTATCGTGGTGCCGGTGACGCTATTTGCGATCGGCTCCTACGTGTACGCCATTACCGGCCGCTACGTGACCACCGACAACGCCTATGTGAAAGCGCATGTCATCGCGATCTCGACCGATGTCGACGGCCGGGTGGTCGAGGTGGGCGTACGCAACGATCAGCGGGTTTCGGCGGGTGATCTGTTGTTCCGCCTTGATCCGGATTCGCACTGGCTGCGGCTGCAATTGGCCGAAGCACGCATTGATTCGGTCCGTAACGAAATCGACGGAATGCGCGCCGAGTACCGTCAAATTCAGGTCGAGATCGACGACGCGATGGAGGCGGTCGCGTATTTCGACCGCGAGGCCAAACGGCAGCGCGAGTTGGCACGCCGCGGTGTCGCGACCACCGCCCGCCTCGATGAGGCCGAGTTCGAGCTGACCTCATCGAAACAGCGTGTGCGCGGGCTGCGCGAGAAAATCCGCAAGGTGTTGGCCGATTTGGGCGGCGATCCGACCCGCGCGCCCGAGTTGCACCCGAAATACGTCGAGGCTTTGGCCGACAAGGAGATGGCCGAGCTAAGCTTGGCATATACCGAAATTCGAGCGCCAGCCGACGGAATCGTGACCCAAGTCCATCTGGAGCCGGGTGAATGGCTGGAAGAGGGCAAGCCTGCCTTCGGCCTGATCCAGGTCGACGACACCTGGGTGGTGGCGAACCTGAAGGAAACCGAGCTGACCCATGTGCAGAAGGGTCAGTCGGTCGAAGTCACCTTGGACGCCTATCCGGATCAGACTTGGCCTGCACGGGTGACCAGTATCGCGCCCGCGACCGGCGCCGAGTTCGCCGTGCTACCGCCGCAGAACGCGTCGGGTAACTGGGTGAAGGTGGTACAGCGTGTACCGGTGCGGATTGACCTGGAACCGGGGGAAGGCCGCCCCGTCCTGCGCGCCGGCATGACGGCGGGCATTTCCATCGACACCAAACGCGAACGTGAATTGCTGACCACCGTCAAGAAGGCAATCGCCGGGCTGCGCGCCGGCGGCACCATCGCCACGGCCACCGACTAGATGTTTAGTCCCGGCATTTGATGGATCAGATTAAGCTGTGAATCGTCCTCTGCCGATTTGATTAGAGCCCGCTGGAGACACCCATGCCCGCGCCCAAGGTTCTGGTCGTCGTCTTCGATGGCCTGCGCCCTGATCACGTCACCCCGAACCGCGCACCGGCGATCCATGGCTTCGCGCAAGCCGGCGTGCGCATGACCCGCACCGCCTCGGCGTTTCCGAGCGAAACCCGGGTTCAGGTGGCGACCCTGACCACCGGTCACCCACCGGCCGGTCACGGCATCATGGCGAACGCGTTCTACGATCCGCGCCTCGGCTTCGACAGTGCCATGGACACTTCCGACGACGCCCGCATGCGCGCGGCCGAACGGATCTATGGCCGGCTGATCGGCGCGAACCATCTGTCCGAGATCCTGTGGGGCGCCGGCAAGAAGTTCGCGGCGTTAACCACCGGCAAGGTTGGCAACGCGCGGCTGTTGGCGGGGCGGGCGGCGGAGCTGGGCCAACCGGTGCTATCGATCTGGGGTGATACGATCTCGACCCCAGCCGCGCGGTATACGGCCGTGATCGAGCGGTTCGGATCGCCTCCGGAACAACAATTTCCCAATGTCGCAGTGGTCGACTGGGCGGTGACGGTGTTGTTGGAGCATATGTTGCCGGACCACGCGCCCGATGTCTGCGTGCTGTGGCTGAACGAGCCCGACCTCTCCTATCATTATCGCGGCGTGGCGGCGGCCGAATCCGAGACGGCAATCAACGCCGTCGATGCCGGTTTCGCCCGAATCCTTGACTGGTGGCGGGTCGAGGGCCAGGCCGACGGCTGGAACATCATCGCGCTCTCCGACCACGGCCATGTCACGGTCGAGGGACAGGTCGATGTCGCGGCCGCGTTGACGACGGCGGGTCTGTCGGTCGGCCCGGCAATCGGCCCCGACGTCGATATCGCCCTCAAACCCGGCTATTCCGCCCACGCCGCCGTGCGCGACCGCGACCCGGCCCTGATCGCGCGCCTGATCGCCACCCTCCGCGAGGCCGAGTGGTGCGGACCGATCCTCGCCCGTGACCGCCGCGCCGAGGACCATGGAGCCTTGCCGATCACGGTCGTCAACTGGCACCACCCGCGCGCCGCCGACGTCGCCTTCACCCTGCGCGCCCGTGACACCGACAGCGCGGGCGGGATGCCGGGGGTGATCCTGGCCGACAACCCGGATATCCCGCTAGGCGGCGGCATGCACGGCGGGTTGCATCCGGTCGAGCTGAACCATTGCCTGTTTCTCGGCGGCGGTGCCTTCCGCGCCGGCGTGACCCTGGAGACACCGACCGGCATCGTCGACATCGCGCCGACCATCCTGCGCCTGATCGGGCTGCCGGTTCATCCGCTGATGGCCGGCCGCGCCCTCACCAATGCCTTCATCGACGATGGTGCCACCCCAGAGGTCCGAGAGACCGTGCACGAAGCCGGGCGAGGGGGCTATGCCCAGCGGATCACCACCGCCTCGGTCGCGGGCGCGGCGCGGCCCTATCTGCGCGGCGGGCTGCGGATTAGCTGACAGGCCGCGCCGACACTCTTGCTTCGCTGGTGCCGGTTCTGTATATCCCCCAGCTCTCGTCCGCGCCCAGCGCGGAACGAGCCATCGTGCGCGGGCGAAAGGGCATGCCCGGCCGATCGGAAGTCGACAACGACGAACCAGGAGCGACAAAATGCCCAAGATGAAGACGAAGAGCAGCATGAAGGGCCGCTTTCGCCTCACCGGCACCGGCAAGGTGCGGGCTGCTGCGGCCTACAAGCGTCACATGCTGCGCCGCCGATCACAAAAGATGAAACGCCAGTCTCGTGGCATGATGATCCTGTCCGCCCCGGACACGAAAATCGCCAAGCGTTTCATGCCCTACGGCTGAGGAGGCGGAAAAATGGCACGCGTAAAGCGGGGCGTCGTTGCGCACGCCCGTCATAAGAAAGTCATCGACAAGGCCAAGGGTTATTACGGCCGCCGGAAGAACGTCTTCCGGGTCGCCGTCCAGGCCGTCGAGAAGGCGCAGCAATACGCCTATCGCGACCGTCGGAACCGCAAGCGCACGTTCCGCGCCCTGTGGATTCAGCGGATCAACGCCGGCGTACGGCAGTATGGCCTGACCTATTCGACGTTCATGAACGGCTTGAAGAAGGCCGAGATCGATCTCGACCGCAAGGTGCTGTCCGATCTCGCCATTCACGAGCCCGAGGCGTTCAAGCAGATCGTCGATCAGGCCCAGGCGGCGCTGAGCGCCTGAACCTGGTCGGGACCAAAAGGAAACGAGCGGCCGGCGCCATCCATCGTCGGCCGTTTTTCGTTGACGTCTAGGGATGCAAAACCCTCGCCGACCCGCTAAAACGGCGACCTTGTCACGCGACCATCCGACCATCGGGGACATGATGAACGACGTGGACACGCTGCGCGCCGAGCTGTTGGCCGAGGTCGACGGTGCCGGCACCCTGGACGCGCTGGAACAGGTGCGGATCGCCGCGCTTGGTAAGAAGGGCCGCCTCACCGAGCGGATGAAGACGCTCGGTGCGCTCGACCCCGACGCTCGCCGGGCGGCCGGTCAGGCGTTGAACACCGTCAAGGACGCGGTGACCATGGCGCTGGAGACGCGCAAGACCGCGTTGGAAGGCACCGCGCTGGACGCCCGTTTGATGCAGGAGACGGTCGACGTCTCACTGCCGACGCGGCCGGAAGCCAAGGGCCTGATCCATCCGATCACCCAGACCATCGACGAGCTGACGGCGATCTTCGCCGAGATGGGCTTCACCGTGGCCGAGGGGCCGGACATCGAGACCGATTACTACAATTTCGAGGCGCTCAACTTCCCGCCCGACCATCCGGCGCGCCAGGACCACGACACCTTCTACCTGACACCGGATGCCAACGGCGAGCGCAAGCTGCTGCGCACCCATACGAGCCCGGTGCAAATCCGCCACATGCAGCAGACGCCGCCGCCGATCCGCATCATCGTGCCCGGCCGCACCTACCGTTCCGACCACGACGCCACTCACTCGCCGATGTTCCATCAGGTCGAGGGGCTGGTGATCGACAAGACCACCCACATGGGTCACCTCAAAGGGTGTCTGATCGATTTTTGCCGGGCGTTTTTCGGCATCGACGATCTGCCGGTGCGGTTCCGGCCGTCGTATTTTCCGTTCACCGAACCATCGGCCGAGGTCGATATCGGTTGCTCGCGCGCGGGCGGCGGGCTGACCATCGGCGCCGGCGGCGACTGGTTGGAAATCCTCGGCTCGGGCATGGTTCACCCGAATGTCCTGCGCTACGCCGGGATCGACCCGGACGAGTATCAGGGCTTCGCCTTCGGCATGGGGATCGAGCGTATCGCCATGTTGAAATACGGTATTCCCGACCTGCGGCCGTTCTACGACAGTGATCTGCGTTGGCTGAAACATTACGGGTTCGTTCCGATCGCGCAGCCGTCCGTCGCGGGAGGGCTCTGAGCCATGAAGTTCACGCTGAGCTGGCTGAAGGATCACCTCGACACCAAGGCGAGCCTGACCGAGATCACCGACCGGCTGACCATGCTGGGTCTGGAGCTGGAAGGGGTCGAGGACCGGGCCGCCGCCTTCGCGCCGTTCACGGTCGCCTATGTCGAGGAGGCGATCCAGCATCCCAACGCCGACCGGTTGCGGGTCTGTCGCGTTAACACCGGTGACGCGATCGTGCAGGTGGTCTGCGGCGCGCCGAACGCGCGTACCGGGATGAAGGGGGTGTTCGCGCCCACCGGCACCCACATCCCCGGCACCGGCATCGACCTGAAGAAAGGCACCATCCGGGGCGAGGAGTCGAACGGCATGCTGTTGTCCGAGCGTGAACTCGGGCTGAGCGACGAGCATGACGGCATCATCGAGCTGCCCGAGGACGCGCCGGTGGGCCAATCCTACGCCGCCTACGCCGGCCTGGACGACCCGGTGATCGACATCGCCATCACCCCGGACCGAGCCGATTGCCTCGGCGTGCGCGGCATCGCCCGCGATCTGGCGGCGGCCGGTCTCGGCACCTTGAAGCCGTTGGACACCAGCCCGGTCGAGGGCTCGTTCGCCAGCCCGATTAACTGGCAAATCGATCTTCCGGCGGATCAAGCGCATCTCTGCCCGGCCGTGAGCGGGCGGTATTTCCGCGGTGTCGCCAACGGACCGAGCCCGGCCTGGATGCAGGACCGGCTGCGGGCCGTGGGGCTGCGGCCGATTTCGGCGTTGGTCGACATCACCAACTACGTGATGCTCGATGTCGGCCGGCCTCTGCATGCCTACGACGCCAAGAAGGTATCGGGTGATTTGGTGATCCGCTTCGCCAGACCGGGAGAAAAATACCTCGCCCTGAACGGCAAGGAATACGTCTTCGATCCTGAGATGCTGGTGATCGGTGACGACCACGGGCCGGATGATCTGGCCGGGGTCATGGGCGGCGAGAAGACCGGCGTGTCCGAGGCCACCACCGACATGTTCCTGGAAGTCGCGATTTTCGACCCAACCTCGGTTGCCGCCACCGGCCGCAAGCTTGGTGTGCTGTCGGACGCCCGTTACCGGTTCGAGCGTGGGCTCGATCAAACCTCGCCCTGGTGGGGCGTCGAGGTCGCGACCCGTCTGATACTGGATATTTGCGGTGGCGAGGCCAGCCATGTGACGGTCGCGGGGGCCGAGCCGGACTGGCGCCGCTCGCTCCCTTTACGGCACTCCCGGATCAAGGCGCTGTGCGGGGTCGAGGTGCCTGAGCATGAGGCCAAACGTATCCTGGATACCCTCGGCTTCGAGATCTCGGGGTCGGGCGAGGCCATGACCGTGATCCCGCCGCCCTGGCGCGGCGACATCGATGGCGAGGCCGATCTGGTCGAGGAAGTCGTGCGGGTGCACGGTTTCGATGCCATTCCAGCGGTGTCGCTGACCCGTGACAGCGCGATCCCGACCCCGGCGCTAACCCCGGAACAGAACCGCCGCCGGTTGGCGAAGCGGGCGCTGGCCGGCCGCGGCTTGATCGAGGCGGTGACTTTTTCCTTCCTGCCGGCGTCGCAGGCGGTGATGTTCGGCGGCGGCACGCCGGAGCGGGCGTTGGTCAACCCGATCAGCGCCGATCTCGATGTCATGCGCCCGGCGATCCTTCCGAAGCTGTTGGCCGGCGCCGCGCGTAACGC
>JABMNR010000143.1 GCA_013203465.1 Alphaproteobacteria bacterium | reverse complement strand
TTCCAGGCCGTGACCGACCGCCTCGTGCAGCATCACTCCGGGCCAGCCAGGGCCAAGCACGACTTCCATCTCGCCGGCCGGGGCGGCGATGGCGTCCAGATTCACCAGCGCGATTCGGATCGCCTCGTCGACGGCGTTACGCCAAGTGGTTTCGTCGACGAATCGGTCGAACGCCAAACGGCCGCCGCATCCGTAGGAGCCCGATTCCATGCGATCGCCGTCACCGACCACCACCGAAACGTTGAGGCGCACCAGTGGACGGATGTCGCCAACCCGCAGACCTCCGGCGCGCAAAATCTGCACCGCCTGCCAGGAGCCGAGCAGCGATGCCGAGACTTGGCGGACACGCGGATCCTTGGCGCGGGCGTAGGCGTCGATCTGCTGCAACACGGCGATCCGCGCCTCGGTCGAGATGCCCTGCAGCGGGTTGTCGTTGGTATAGAGCGAACGGTTGGTGCCGACCGGTCCCTCGGCCATGATACCGGAGCGCCCGGCGTGCACCGCACGCACGGTGTCGGCGGCGCGGCGGATCGCGTCCTCCGACAGCTCGGCGGCGTGGGCGTAGCCGCGGGCTTCGCCGGCGATCGCCCGCAACCCGAAGCCCTGGGAGGTGTCAAACGACGCGGTCTTCAGCCGGCCGTCGTCGAACGCCAAACTTTCGCTCTGTCGATACTCCAGGAACAGCTCGCCATCGTCGGCGCCGTCCAGTGCGTCGTCCACGATACCCTGGACGCGCACGGGGTCGAGACCGGCTCGGGTGAAGAACAAATCGTCGGTCATGGCACGGTCGGACACGGGCTCGACTCCGTCGGTTGGGTGTATGTCGGTTACCGTGACATAGGCACGGGGCGGGGGGAAGTCGACCGTCATCAGGCTCTCCCGCGCGACGGAATGCCGCGCGTCGGCGACTTGTCGCCGGAACGCCGCCGATTTAGCTTGGCGATTGGCGCCCGTCCCCGCGTTGCGCCGGTTGAGTGTTGGTGTCATAACGGCATCCACCGCGGGGGCGCGGGGATGACAACGACAACGGGAACGATCGCCCGATGCATCGGATTATCGGTATCGTCGCGCGCTGGGCGCGGCACTTCGGACTGACGGTAATGACGCTGATCACCACCGTAACGGTGACCATGGCGGCGGAACCGCAACCTTGGCAACTCGGTTTCCAGCCGGCGGTGACGCCGACGATGGAAAAGGTCAACGACCTGCACAACCTGCTGCTGGTGATCATCACGGCGATCACGATCTTCGTGCTGGGGCTGTTGGTCTACGTTGGCATTCGTTACCGGGCGAGCGCCAACCCGAACCCGTCGCGAACCACGCACAACACGGTGATCGAGGTGTTGTGGACGGTGATTCCGGTGGCCATCCTGGTGCTCATCGCCATCCCATCGTTCAAGTTGCTGTACTACGGCGACCGGGCGGTCGATCCGGACATGACGGTCAAGGTGACCGCCAATCGGTGGTACTGGAACTACGAGTATGCGGATGAGAATATGGCGTTCGACAGCAGCATGATCCCTGAAGGGGATCTGCAGCCGGGGCAGAAACGGTTGCTGGATGTCGACAATCGGTTGGTGGTGCCGGTCGGCGCCAAGGTGCAAGTGCTGGTGACCACCAACGATGTGATGCACTCGTTCTTCATGCCGTCCTTCGGCGTGCAGGTATACGGCACCCCGGGACGCATCAACGAGACATGGTTCCAGGTCACCAAGGCCGGCGTCTACTATGGCCAATGCAACCAGATCTGCGGCTTGAACCACTCGAAAATGCCGATCGTGGTCGAGGCCATGGAGCAGGAAGACTACGAGACGTGGCTTGAGGTCGCGCAGCAGAATTTCGCCCTGAACGACAAGACGGATCCAGGCACGGCGCCGGTCAAACTGGCTACCCGGATCGCCGAGTAAGCAAGCGGAGACGAATAGGATGAGCAGCGCGGACCACGCCCACGGGCATGACGATCATGGCGTGCCGATGAGCTTCGTGCGCCGGTGGCTGTATTCCACCAACCACAAGGACATCGGTACGTTGTACCTGATCTTCGCGGTGGTGGCGGGTCTGATCGGCGGGGCGATTTCGATCTACATGCGCATGGAATTGCAGGATCCAGGCCTGCAATACATGCAGAGTGGCGACGTCTGGAACGTCTATGTTACCGCCCACGGCCTGATCATGGTGTTCTTCGTGGTCATGCCGGCGCTTATCGGCGGGTTTGGCAACTGGTTCGTGCCGATGATGATCGGCGCGCCGGACATGGCCTTCCCGCGTATGAACAACATCAGCTTCTGGCTGTTGGTGCCGGCGTTCCTGCTGTTGGTGATGTCGTTGTTCGTGCCGGGCGCGGACAACTCGTCCGGTGCCGGCGTCGGCTGGACGATCTACCCGCCGATGTCGAGCAAGCTCGGCACGCCGGGGCCGGCGATGGATTTCGCGATCCTCTCGCTCCACCTGGCCGGCGCCAGCTCGATCCTGGGCGCCGCCAACTTCATCACCACGATCTTCAACATGCGCGCGCCGGGCATGACGCTGCACAAGATGCCGTTGTTCGTGTGGTCCATCCTGGTGACGGCCTTCCTGCTGCTGCTGGCGCTGCCGGTGCTGGCGGGTGCGATCACCATGCTGCTGACCGACCGCAACTTCGGCACCGCGTTCTTCGAGCCGGCCGGGGGCGGCGATCCGATCCTGTTCCTGCATCTGTTCTGGTTCTTCGGCCACCCGGAGGTCTACATCATGATCCTTCCGGCCTTCGGCATCGTCAGCCAGGTGGTCAGCACCTTCTCCAAGAAGCCGGTGTTCGGTTATCTCGGCATGGCCTACGCCATGGTGTCGATTGGCGTGGTCGGCTTCGTGGTCTGGGCGCACCACATGTACACGGTGGGTCTCGACGTCGATACCCGGGCCTATTTCACGGCGGCGACCATGGTCATCGCCGTGCCGACCGGCATCAAGATCTTCTCGTGGATCGCCACCATGTGGGGTGGGTCGATCGAATTTCGCTTGCCGATGATGTGGGCGTTCGGGTTCATCTTCCTGTTCACGGTGGGCGGCGTTACCGGCGTGGTTTTGGCCAACGCCGGTCTCGATGTCGCGCTGCACAACACCTACTACGTGATCGCGCACTTCCACTACGTGCTGTCGCTGGGCGCGGTGTTCGGCATCTTCTGCGGCTTCTACTACTGGTTCGCGAAGATGACCGGCTATGAATACAGCAGCTTCCTGGCGCGGGCGCATTTCTGGATTACCTTCCTCGGGGTGAACCTGACGTTCTTCCCGATGCACTTCCTCGGTTTGGCGGGTATGCCGCGGCGCTACATCGACTATCCGGATGCGTTGGCGGGATGGAACTTCGTCGCCTCGATCGGCGCCTATGTCGGCGGTATCGGCACGTTGATCTTCGTCGCCGTGGTGATCGAGGCGTTCATCGCCAAACGCAAAGCGGCAGACAATCCGTGGGGTGTCGGCGCGACGACGCTGGAGTGGACGTTGCCGTCTCCACCGCCGTTCCATACCTTCGAAGAGCTGCCGCGGATCAAGTAAGAGGCAAGTGTGACCGACGCGTCGGCCGATATCGCCCAAGACGGTTTTGCGAACGTGGCCGCCCCTAGCGGGGTGGCCTCGGTTGCGGACTATGTGGCGCTGCTGAAACCGCGGGTGATGTCGCTGGTGGTCTACACCGGTGCTGTCGGCCTGATGGTGGCGCCGGGCGCGATCCATCCGGTGATTGCCGCGATCGCCGTGCTGTGCATCGCCGTCGGCGCCGGGGCGTCGGGGGCGATCAACATGTGGTACGACCGCGACATCGACGCGGTGATGGAGCGCACCCGGCAACGGCCGATTCCGGCCGGGCGCATGGACCCGGAAGACGCCCTCGCCTTCGGCGTGGTGCTGGCCGGGTTCTCGGTGCTGGTCATGGGGCTGGCGGTCAACTGGGTGGCGGCGTTGCTGCTCGCCCTGACCATCGGGTTTTACGTCTTCGTCTATACCATGTGGCTGAAGCGCCGGACGCCGCAGAACATCGTGATCGGCGGTGCCGCCGGCGCGTTCCCGCCGATGATAGGCTGGGCCGCCGTGACCGGCGACGTGTCGCTGGAATCGATCGTGCTGTTCGGCATCATCTTCATGTGGACGCCGCCGCATTTCTGGGCCTTGGCGCTGTGGCGTCGGCTCGACTACGCCCGGGCCGGGGTGCCGATGCTGCCGGTGGTGGCCGGCGATCGGGAGACCCGGCGCCAGATTCTGATTTATTCCGTGCTGATGGCGCTGCTGACCCTGGTGCCCTGGGGGCTCGGAACGGGTGGGGTGATCTATCTGATTGTCGCCGGAGTGCTGGGCGCGGTGTTCGTGGCCGGTGCCTGGCGGGTGTGGCGCACCGGGCCGGAGGATCAAGGTCCGGCCAAGCTGTTGTTCGGCTATTCAATCCTGTATTTGTTCGCGTTGTTCGGCGCCTTGCTGCTCGACACGCCAAGGATGGGATGAGCGATGACAGGCGATGAAACCGACGGAGGCGACAAGCCGGTGCGGTCAGCGGATATGTTGCGGCAACGCCGGGGCAAGAACATCGCGCTGCTGTCGGTGATCATGGCGCTGGCGGCGCTGTTCTTCGTGATCACGATCCTGCGGATGAGCTAGGACGATGAACGACCACCAAGGCGACGATCTCGACGGACGGGTACGGCGCGGGCGCAACGCGCGCACGGCCGGTGCGTTGGCCGCCGTGGTGGTCGGCATGGTCGGCTTGGCCTACGCCTCGGTGCCGCTTTACGAGATTTTCTGCCGGGTCACCGGCTATGGCGGCACCACGCAGGTTGCCGAGGCGGGCGCCGACCGGGTGATCGACCGGGAATTCACCATTCGTTTCGACAGCAACGTCAACGGCGCGCTCGACTGGCAATTCGAGCCGGCCCAAGACACGATGCGGGTGAAGGTGGGTGAGACGAAACTCGCGTTCTATCGGGCGACCAACACCTCGGACGAGACGATTGTCGGCACCGCGACCTTCAACGTCACGCCCGACAAGGCGGGGGTGTACTTCAACAAGATCGACTGTTTCTGCTTCACCGAGCAGGTGTTGCGATCGGGCGAGACGGCGGATATGCCTGTGTCGTTCTATCTCGACCCGGCGTTGGTCGAAGACCTTAAGATGGATGGCGTCACCACGGTGACCTTGTCCTATACCTTCTACCGTGCCCAGGATCAGTCGCTGGCGCGGCAGATCGCCGAACTTCCCGCGGTCGACGGGACGAACGCGGTCGACCTACAATGAAGCACCGCAACACGGCGGCGGCGCAACGCCGCGCGTGAGACGAGGAACCGATGGCACACGAACAAAAACACCCCTATCACCTGGTCGAACCGAGCCCCTGGCCGTTGGTTGGCGCCGGCGGCGCGTTCGTGATGGCGATGGGCGGCATCTTCTACATGCGCGACATTCCCTATGGTGGGCTGGTTGCCCTCATCGGCTTGCTGTTGGTGCTGAAGACCATGTACTTCTGGTGGCGGGACGTGGTGCGCGAGGCGCATTACCAAGGGCATCAGACCCCGGTGGTTCAGCTCGGCGCGCGCTATGGCATGCTGCTGTTCATCACCTCGGAGGTCATGTTCTTCCTCGCCTTCTTCTGGGCGTTCTTCGACATGGCGTTGTATCCTCGTCTGGGGACGTGGCCGCCGGCGGGAATCGTGCCGTTCGACGCGTTCGACCTGCCGTTCATAAACACCCTGATCCTGTTGTTGTCCGGCACGACGGTGACGTGGGCGCACGCGGCGCTGATCGACGGTAAGCGCCGTGAACTGCTCATCGGTCTGGGGCTGACCATCGTTCTTGGCGCGATGTTCACCGCCCTGCAGGCGTTCGAATACAGCCACGCCGCCTTCAGCTTCAACGAGGGCATCTACCCGTCGACGTTCTATATGGCCACCGGCTTCCACGGCTTCCACGTGATCGTCGGCACCATCTTCCTGACGGTCTGCTGGTTCCGCGCCTATGCCGGCCACTTCACCCCGGAGCAGCATTTCGGCTTCGAGGCGGCGGCCTGGTACTGGCATTTCGTCGACGTGGTCTGGTTGTTCCTGTTCGTCTGCATCTACTGGTGGGGGGCTTGATCCGACACCGGTCGAACCGGGCCTTGGCGGTGGTGTGATGGCCGACTGGCATGGCCCGTCGCCATCGCCGATCCGTGCCGGGCTCACCTGCCGCTGCCCCCGTTGTGGCCAAGGGAAAATGTTCGACGGGTACCTGACGTTGGCGGAGCGCTGCGCGGTCTGCGGGGTGGCACTTCGAGAGCGGGATTCCGGTGATGGTCCGGCGGTGTTCGTGATCTTCATCCTCGGCGCGCTGGTGGTGCCCTTGGCGCTGTGGGTCGAAGTCAGCATGGAACCACCCTATTGGGTGCATGGGGTCGTTTGGACGACGGTGGTGATCGCCGGAAGCCTGGCCCTGCTGCGACCGTTCAAGGGGGTGATGGTGGCGTTGCAATTCCGGCACGGCACCCCGGACCAATAGCCGTACTCCTTGCCGCTTGGGTTACGGCGGCCGATCTCTGGACCACAACATTCCCGCCGAGGATGCGATGCCTTTTCGCCCCCGTTTCTGGCCAACCCTGTTCAGCGTGCCCGCCGTCCTGGTGATGCTCGCGTTGGGGGCGTGGCAGCTCGACCGGTTGGCCTGGAAGATCGGTCTGATCGATTCCTTCAACGCGCGGGTCGACGGTGCCGCCGTGGTGCCGCCGGCATCGGTTGACGCCATCGAGAATTGGCGGTTCCGACGGGTCGCCGCCAATGGACGCTTTCTGCATGACAAGGAAATCCAGATCACCGGTAAGCCATTCAAGGGTACGGCGGGCTTTCATGTCATCACACCGTTCGTTGTTGAGAACGGGCCAACTGTTTTTGTGAATCGGGGTTGGGTGCCGGCCGATCGCCGACGTCCGGCGGCGCGGCCGGAAACCTTGGTTGACGGCGTGGTGCGGATCGACGGCTTGATCCGCGAGGCCGGCATCAAGGGACGCTTCGTGCCCGATAATGAGCCTGGAAACGATGTGTGGTTCGTGGTCGAGCCGACGCCGCTGGCCGCGCATCTCGGCATCGAAGGGTCGGTCGCCAATTACACCATCGACGTGCTGCGTCCCTCCGCTCGGCCGACCGAGCTGCCGGTTGGTGCCGCCCGTGAGATCGCGGTGCGTAACGAGCATCTGCAATACGCCATCACCTGGTTCCTGCTCGCGGGTACTCTGATGGTGGTGTACGTGGTTTGGCATTTGCAGACCGAGAAGGCGGAGCGCCGCCGGCCCGAGGACGAAACATGAGCCAGACCCCAGCGACCGATGCCCTGGAGGCGCGGTTCCGCCGCCTCTCCGCGTTGTCCGGCGCGGCAGGAGTGCTGTCCTGGGATCGCTTGGTGATGATGCCGCCGGGCGGTGCCGAGGCCCGGGCCGAACAGACGGCCGCCTTGGATGTTCTTGCCCACGAGATGCTGATTGCCTCCGACGTGGCGGAGCTGCTTGCCCGTGCCGCCGGGGAACCGTTGGACGATTGGCGGGCGGCGAACCGGACGGAGATGAAGCGGCGGCATGCTCATGCCACGGCGCTGTCCTCGGCGTTGGTCGAGGCGCAATCGCGCGCTACCTCACGGGCCGAGGAACTGTGGCGCCCCGCCCGTGCCAAAAGCGATTTCACGATTGTCCGCGACGCCTTGGCCGAGGTTGTGCGGTTGACCCAAGAGGCGGCGGCGGCAAAGGCGGACGCTCTAGGGGTCGAGCCTTACGACGCGCTGCTGGACACCTATGAGCCCGGTGGGTCGGCCGCTCGGATCGACGCCCTGTTCGCCGAACTCGAAACGGCTTTGCCGCCGATGCTGGATGCGGTGATTGAGCGGCAAAACCGAGCCGGAGGGCCGATACCGCTTGGCGGTCCGTTCGCGATCCCGGCGCAGCGAACCCTCGCGCGCCAGGTGATGGAGATACTGGGCTTCGATTTCGCCCATGGTCGCCTGGACGAGACGTTGCATCCGTTCTGTGGCGGGGTACCGGACGATGTGCGGGTGACCACCCGGTTCAATGAGGATGGGTTCGTCGCCGGTGTGATGGCGGTGATCCATGAAACCGGACATGCCTTGTACGAGCGCGGTCTGCCCATGGCGTGGCGCCACCAACCGGTCGGCGAAGCGCGGGGCATGGTTTTGCACGAGAGCCAGTCGCTGTTGATGGAGATGCAGGCGTGCCGATCGCCGGCGTTTCTCGGATTGTTCTCAGGCGTCGCGCGTGAGGTGTTCGGGGGCGTTGGCGCCGGTTGGGAGGCGGATAATCTCCACCGGATCTACACCCACGTCGCACGGGGTTTCATCCGGGTCGAGGCGGACGAGGTGACCTATCCGCTGCATGTCATCCTGCGCACCCGCCTGGAACGCGCCCTGCTGTCGGGCGACTTGACGGTAGCCGAGCTGCCGGGCGCGTGGGCCGAGGGGATGCGGACGCTGTTCGGGGTCACCCCACCGGATGACGCGCGCGGGTGCTTGCAGGACATTCATTGGTTCGACGGCGCGATCGGTTATTTCCCGACCTACACGCTGGGGGCGCTCGCCGCGGCGCAGCTGTTTCGAGCCGCCGTCGCCGCTGAGCCCGGCATCCCGGACGCCATCGGCCGAGGCGACTTCACACCTTTGCTTGGCTGGTTGCGAACCCACGTGCATGGCAAAGCGAGCTCCGCCTCAACCGACGCGATCTTGACGGCGGCGACCGGCGCGCCACTCGGCGCCGAGGCGTTTCTCGGACACCTGAAAAACCGCTATCTGGACGATTAATACCATGGGTCTCTATCCGTGAACCTTGGTATTCGTTTGCTGGCGTTACGGCTGTCGGTTTCCATGATCGGTACGCGGATCCGGGCCGGTGTAGCGGGCGCGGGGGCGGATCAGCGCGCCTGACGCGGTTTGCTCGGCGGCGTGGGCCAGCCAGCCGACGGTCCGTCCGATAGCGAACAGCCCCAACGCCTGCGCCGGTCCCAACGCCCACGTGGCGGCCAGGGTCGCCAGCCCGAAATCCAGGTTGGGGAACAGCCCGGTCGCCTCGCGGCCGGTGTCGGCCACGGCGTCGGTGAGAGACAGGACCGGGTGATCGCCGACGCTCGCGCGAAGGCTGGCCCGGATCGCTTCGGCGCGGGGGTCGGCGCCGTCGTACAGGCGATGCCCGAAGCCGGGCAAGCTGTCACCGCGCTGCAAACGCTCCAACACGGCGGCGCGGCCGTCGCCAAGTCTCACCGCCTCGTCGATCAGTGCCAGGGTCTGGGGTGTTTGGCCGCCGTGGCGCGGCCCCTCCAGGGTGGCGAGCCCGGCGATCACCGACGCGTAGGGTCCGGCACCGGTGGAGGCGGCGACGCGGACGGCAAACGCCGAGGCGTTCAGTTCGTGATCGGCGCACAGAATTAGGGCGGTGCGGATCGCCGGCGCCGCTTCTGGAACCTTCCAGGCCTCGGCCAGGGTTACATGCGCGGGACGGAGGCTCGCGGCTTCTCCGGTCCAGACGACGATCATCAGGCGCAGAATCCGCGCGGCGGTTTTGGCGCGCGCGGCGGACGTTCGAGCATGGGCTGTTACGTCATGGGCGCCAGCCCGGGCGAGGGTGGCAATGGCGGCGGGAATGCCGGCCGGGGTGTCCGGCGTGATATCCGGCGGCGGCGCCGCGAAAGGATCCAGATCATCGGTTTGCCAGAGCAGGCCTGCCACGGTCTCAAGGTCGGCGCTCCGGGCGAGCGCCAGGGCGTCACGGCCGCGGTAGTAGAAGCGTCCATCGCGGATCAGGGTAATGGCGCTGTCGAGCAGCGGCGCACCGAAGCTGAGCGCGCGTTCCGGCGCGTCGGTATCCGCATCGCGCGCAGCGCGTAGGCGTCGGACATCGGTCGCCGCGTACAGCCGTTTTCGGCTGCCCGGCTGGCCCTGGGATTCGAGCAGGCCCCGGCTGACATAGGCGTAGAGCGTCGCCCGGCTGACGTTGAGCTCAGCGGCGGCTTCCAGGGCGGAGAGCCATGACCGGGTGTCGGGGGAGTCTGAGAGCCCGCGCATGGATTCTTTTTATCAACATTGATCAATGTTCGAAAGCGCGTCGAAATAGGAACCGGCGAGAGATCGCGAGAGGTCAGGAAAAGGGGCGATCCCGACTCGCTAACCCTCAACCCCTGCCGTCACCCCCGGTCGCGAGGCCGCTTTCCAACGCGCTCGCGACGATCTCCGCGACCTCGTCAGCGGTTAAGCCGATCGAGCGGTTTTCCGGCGTTTCCTGGCCGAGCGCGGTGCTGGCGACCAGCCGATAGACTTCGGCGGCGCCCAGGAACAGTTTCGGATCAAGGCCAATATCAGCGAAGGTGCGGGCGATCTCCTCCATTTCGCCAACCCAGCGATACGCCTTGGGCACCATCGATGGTAGCCCGCGCTCGAAGCGCTCGCGCATCATCCGCTGGCTGGCCGCCATCTCGGCCGCCAGCTCGCGGTCGACGCCATAGGCCTTGGCGCCCGCCAGTGCTTGCGTGGCGATCGCGGTCACCCCTTTGGTGATCGCGGCATAGCTCATCTTCAAGGCCGAGGCCGCACCCACGCCGCCGTTGACCACCCGCATGTCGAGCCCGTAATCGGCCAAGCCGATGACCCGCTCGACATCCTCGGCGTGGCCGGAAACATAGAGCCGGGGCGATACCCTGCCCCCGGGTTTCGGTGGCCCTCCGATGATGCCGCCGTCCACATACGGCACCCCGACCGATTCGATCAGCTCGCCGATCTCGACGCTGGTCGACGGCGCGATCGCGTTCAGGTCGACATAGACCGGCTTGGCGGCGGCGCTGGCGAGGGCGGAAGCGAGCCGGCTGGCCAGCTCCATGGCCGAGGACGGCGGCAGGATCGACAGCAGCACATCGGCGCCATCGACCGCCGCCACGTCGTCGCCGGCATCGTCGATCCCGGCGGCGGCGGCCAACTCTTGGGTTCGGGGCGAGCGATCGGCCAGATTGGTGATCACGCGCACCCCGTTGTCGGTCAGCACGCGGCCAATCGCGTGTCCCATGTCGCCTGGCGCGAAGATCGCCACGGTCTCGATCGTCATCTCATCCGCCCCATTTTCCGCTTGCCGTTCCGAAGGTTGCGTGGCGTCGACGCCATCGATAGGTTACCGCGTCATCGCTCGGGGATACACCGGTCCGTGCAATACGTCAGTACCCGTGGGCGCGCGCCCACTTTACCCTTCGACGACGCCCTGTTGGCTGGGCTTGCCCGCGACGGCGGGCTGTATGTGCCGGCGGTGTGGCCGTTGTTCTCCAGGGACGACATTCGCGCGCTGCGCGGGCTCCCGTATGCCGAGGTGGCGCTGCGGGTGATGGCGCCGTTCGTCGGGGGCACGATTCCAGCGGGCGACCTGCGGCGCATCGTCGAGGAGACCTATGCCGGATTCGGTCACGACGCGGTGGCGCCGCTGAAGCAGCTCGACGGCGGCCTCTGGCTGATGGAGCTGTTCCATGGCCCTACCCTGGCCTTCAAGGACTACGCGATGCAGGTGTTGGCGCGCCTGTTTGATCACGTGTTGGCGGCGCGGGGCGAACGGGTGACGATCGTCGGCGCAACCTCCGGCGATACCGGGGCGGCGGCGATCGAGGCCTGCCGCGATCGCGAGGCGATCGATTGCTTCATCCTGTTTCCCAAGGGACGCGTCTCGCCGGTGCAGCAACGGCAGATGACCACGGTCGTGGCGGCGAACGTCCATGCCGTCGCGGTCGAAGGCACCTTCGACGACTGCCAGGATCTGGTGAAGGCGGCGTTCGCCGATGACGGCTTTCGCGACGGCTATTCCCTGTCGGCGGTCAACTCGATCAATTGGGCGCGCATCATGCCCCAGATCGCCTATTACTTCTGGGCCGCCGCGTCGCTGGGCGCGCCGGACCGGCCGGTGTCGTTCGCGGTGCCGACCGGGAATTTCGGCAATGTCTACTCCGCCTACGCCGCGCGCCAGATGGGGCTACCGGTCGAGGCACTGGTGATCGGTACCAACGCGAACGATATTCTCGCCCGGTTCCTGGACAGCGGCGCGATGGAAATGCGCGGGGTCGAGGCGACGCTCAGCCCGTCAATGGACATCCAGATATCCAGCAATTTCGAGCGTCTGCTGTTCGATCTGTTGGATCGCGATGGCGCGGCCGTCGACCGCACCATGGCCTCGTTCCGGCAGAGCGGGAGCTACACCATCGGCGCCGAACGGCTGGCGCGGGCGACGGCGCTGTTTCAGGGCGCCGCCTGCGATGACGCCTGCACGGTGGCGACGATCCGCGACATCCACGCGCGAACCGGCGAGCTGGTCGACCCTCATACCGCTGTCGGCCTGCACGCCGCCCAGGTCACCGCCGGCCACCGCGACGCGACGGTGCCGACGGTGGCGCTCGCCTGCGCCCATCCGGCCAAGTTCGCCGTCGCTCTGGAGCGCGCGGTTGGAGCGCCGGCGCCGCTGCCGCCGCGCATGGCCGATCTTTTGGAGCGGCCCGAGCGCCTGACGTCCATCGCCGCGGATCTTTCCGCGCTCAAGGCCTTGGTCGCCGGACGGGTCGGCGCGCGCGGGGCGGCCGCGTGACGATAACGCTTGATGGCGTCGACACTGGCGTACAGGTCACCACGCTCGACTCCGGCCTGCGGATTGTCACCGACCGCATGTCCTCGGTCGCGTCGGCGTCGATCGGGCTGTGGGTCGGGGTCGGCACCCGTCATGAACGGGCCAGCGAGAACGGGCTTGCCCATCTGATCGAGCACATGGTGTTCAAGGGTACCCAACGGCGCGACGCCGCCGCGATCGCTCGCGAAATCGAGGACGTGGGCGGGCACATAAACGCCTACACCTCGCGTGAGCAGACCGCCTATTACGCCAAAGTCCTGGCCGACGACATTGCCGTGGCGGTCGATCTGATCGCCGACATGATGCAGAACTCGCTGTTCGATGCCCATGAACTGGCGCAGGAGCGCGAGGTCATCGTCCAGGAGATCGGCCAAGCCAACGACACGCCGGACGATGTGATCTACGATCATTTTCAGGCGGCGGCCTTCCCCGATCAGTCACTTGGATGGCCGGTTTTGGGCACGGCCGACGTGGTGCGGTCCCTCGGTCGCGATGCCCTGGTCGACTACATCGCGTGCCACTATGGGCCCGGGGTTTCGGTGTTGTCGGCGGCTGGCGCCGTCGACCACAACGCCTTGGTCGCCTTGGCGGCTGAGCGGTTCGATCATCTTGGCGGCCGGGCCGAGGTGGCCGTCGACCGGGCGAGCTATGCCGGTGGCGAGATGCGGGTCGACCGGGAGCTGGAACAGCTTCACGTGATCCTCGGCTTTCGGGGCGTGGGGTTTCATGACCCGGATTTCTACGCACTTCAGGTGCTGTCCACGTTGTATGGCGGCGGCATGTCCTCCCGGCTGTTCCAGGAGGTGCGGGAG
This sequence comes from Alphaproteobacteria bacterium, assembly GCA_013203465.1. Lineage (GTDB taxonomy): Bacteria > Pseudomonadota > Alphaproteobacteria > Thalassobaculales > Thalassobaculaceae > JABMNR01. Next base: position 15,739 of record JABMNR010000143.1, on the reverse strand, counting down.
AAGCGTGGCCTCGCGTATTCCGTCTATTCCTTCAGCTCGTCCTACCACGATGACGGCTTGTTCGGTGTCTATGCCGGCACCGGCCCGGATGAGATCGGCGAGGTGATGCCGGTGGTCATCGATCAGCTGCACGATGTGGCCGAGAACCTGAACCCGGATGAACTGATTCGTGCCCGCACCCAACTCAAGGCGTCGCTGTTGATGAGCCGGGAGAGCACCACCTCCCGGTGCGAGCAGGCAGCCAACCACATGCTGATACATGGCCGGCCGCCGAACATTCCCGAGATCGTGGCCAAGGTGGAGGCGGTTGACGAGGCGGCAATCCGCCGCGTGGTCGCTCGCCTGATCGCCGAGCCGCCGACCCTCACCGCCGTAGGCCCCACCACGGCGTTGGAGAGCTACGACAAGGTTCGGGCGCGCCTTAGCTGATACCGGCGTCGCTGTGGGGTCTTTGGCCGCTTGCTTCCAGCGCCTGGGCGACAGACAATAGCGCGTCGTCTCGATTGGACGGGGTGAGCTTTGGCCCTCACGTTTTTTCCATCCGCGCGTTCGGACCCCACGCTGGTTCTGCCTCGCCTGCACCTGCGGCAACCGCATCGCGGCGATTGGCAGGAATGGGCGGAACTACGGGCGTTGAGCCGCGATTTCCTGGTCCCGTGGGAGCCAACGTGGTCTGAGGACGCGCTGACCCGCGCGGCCTACCGCCGCCGTTTGGCTCGCTACGCCGAGGATTGGAGCCGCGATCAGGGCTATTCCTTCTTTCTGTTCCGCCGTGACGACGACGTATTGTTGGGCGGGATCACGCTGTCCAATGTCCGCCGCGGGGTCTCGCAATCCTGCTCCTTCGGCTATTGGGTTGGCCGTTCGTTCGCCCGCCAGGGGTTCATGACCGAGGCGGTATACGGCGCCTGTTGCTTCGCGTTCGACCGGCTGCGATTGCATCGGGTCGAGGCGGCGACGCTGCCGCATAACGTGGCCAGCCAAGGCGTGCTGCGGAAATGCGGCTTCCGGGAGGAAGGCGTGGCCCGCCGCTATCTGAAGATCAATGGCCAATGGCAGGACCATCGGCTGTTCGCTCTGTTGCGCGACGAGTTCGACCCGGCCTTGCCGCCGGCATGAGGACCTGGATATTACCAAGCACAACGACATTCTAAGACCGGACGGTGCCGTGTCGCGTGACGGCACCGAAAATGCCCAAAGCTATGACGTATGGGCCGAGGGCTACGACACCGATCTGGCGCGATGGCATTACGTTGCCCCGCGTGAGGCGGCGGCTCGGCTGAAATCACGGCTCGCCGGGTTCACCGACGCCCGGATTCTCGACTGCGGCTGTGGTACCGGGTTGACCGGTGAGGCACTGCGCGACGCCGGGTCGGAGGGGCCGCTGATCGGCTTGGACCTCTCGCGGAAGAGTCTGGCGATGGCGGCGCATAAGGGCATCTACCACCGGCTTGAGCCGGCCGATCTGAACACGCGCCTGCCGCTCGACGCCAACGCGGTGGACGGTGCGCTGTGTGTCGGTGTGTTGACCTATGTCGAGGAAGCCAGTCTGCTTCGGGAGTTCACCCGGGTAATCCGGCCGGGCGGCGTGGTGGTGTTCACGAGCCGGGATGATTTCTACACCGCCCGCGGTATCGATGGCGTGATCGCCGGCTTGGCGGACGAAGGGCGATGGTCGGTGCTCGATATCTCGGAGCCGATGGACTATCTGCCGGGCAACCCGGCGTTCGGCGACGCCGTCAAGGTGATGTACGTTAGTTGCCGGATTACGTGAGCTACGCTCAAATCAATCGACTCGAGGAGGAGAAAACGCGCCATGGCCGAGCGTGAGATCTACGAAGTATTCGCCGTCAAATACGCGGTGAAGACCGACCGCATGGCGTCGGAGAACCTTATTTTCCACGATCTGCACGACCGGCCGATGCCGCTCGACTACTTCGTGTGGGTGGTTCGCAACGCCAACCGCACCTTTGTGGTCGATACCGGATTCGGACCGCGTGAGGCGGCGGAACGGGGACCTACTTTGTTGCGCACCCCGGCCGAGGGCCTGGCCCTGCTGGGCATCGACGCGGCCGACGTCGAGGACGTGATCGTCACCCACCTGCATTACGACCACGCCGGCGGTCTGGAGTACTTCCCCAAGGCCACCTTCCATCTGCAGGACGGTGAGATGGCCTACGCCACCGGCCGTTGCATGTGTTTCGAGGCGATCCGCCGGCCGTTCGATGTCGAGCATGTCACCGACATGGTGCGCAAGGTCTATGGCGGCCGGGTGCGGTTCCATGACGGCGATACCGTGCTGGCGCCCGGGCTGTCGATCCACAAGATCGGTGGCCATTCGGCGGGGCTGATGTGCGTGCGGGTATGGACCGAGCGTGGCTGGGTGGTGTTGGCGTCCGACTGCGCGCATTTCTACCTGAACATCCGCGAGCGCACGCCGTTCATCATCTGCTACGACCTGGGCGCGATGATGAACGGCTTCAACACTCTGGAGATGCTGGCCGACAGTCCCGATCACGTGGTGCCGGGGCACGACCCGCTGGTGATGACCTACTACCCGGCGCCGTCACCGGCGCTGGATGGGATGGTGGTGCGGCTCGACGTGGCGCCGACGATTACAGATCGGTGAACGTCAACCACGGCCAGCGGTCGAGATAGCTCGCGCATTTCTCGGCGTAGCGGTGCGGGCTCGGGTTGTGCGGGTTGATCTTCAACACCCCGGCATACAGGTCATCAAGACCGTAGGGCGCGAGCAGTTCAGGGGCACCGTCACCCGTCGGCGTCAGCCCGACGCAGGTGCATGCCACCAGAAACCGCTCGATGCCGTCGCTCGCCTTTGACACCGGCGGGTAGGGGGCGCCGAAATGCGCCTCGAACCACAGCGGCACGCGCTTCTGGTTCTTCAGTTCGACTTCGGCACCGAGGTCGGCGAACAGAATGTCGGCCCGCTTGATCGCCGCGTCCTCGGCCTCCCAACTGGTGTCCTCGTCCCAGTAGAAGACGTCGTAATCCTTGATTCCCCACCCGGCGGGCTTGTCCGACAACCGGTTCCAGACGGCCTGATAGAGACAGCCGGCAACCAGCCAGGGCTGCGCAAGACCGAGGTCGGGCAGACGTTCCAGAATCGCGACGTTGATCGGGTTGGCCAGCGCGTCGTCAAGGAACCGATCGGCTGTGGTCATTGCGCCGCCGTCCGCACGAACACCCCACCGCGCGGCCCGGTGTTCAGCCGATCGGCGAACGCCGGCTGCAACGGACGGCCGTCGCGCAGGTTGAGCCACACCCGCCACAGATCGCGCTGGCGTTCCGGTTCCGGCCAATCCTCGAAGCCGCCGCGGGCGTGCAGTACCGTGTGGTTGGACAGCAGTTGGATATCACCCTGTTCGAAGATCATGTCGAACCGGAACGGCGGTTGCGCCGCCAGCTCACCCACCGCGCGCACCGCCTCCAACGCCACACCGTCGAGCGGTATTCCGGCCTTGCGCATGCCGTCCTCGATGGACTTGCCGTTGTACCGGCAGGACAGCCGCCCGGCGTACCAGGAGAACACGGGAACTCGCTGAAATGTCGTCTCGTCCGGATCGTCGGTCACACCCTCGCCGCGCAGATCGTAGTGAAATCCCTGCATCAGCGGCGCGATGAACCCAGGGTGCTCGACGGCTAGGTGGTTGAAAATGGCGGCGCTGCTGGCGATCTGGCTTTCGCCGCCGCGCATCGCCGGTTGCCGGCACAACAGGCCGACCACATCGGCGGCGTCGCAATGAGGACGCAGCCGGGCGTTGGTGGTGTAGCCGCGCACGTTCTTTGATTGATAGTCACGCCCGGTGTCGCGGACATGGCCGATCAGATCACCCTTGGCGTTCTGCGCGATCGGGGTGCCGAGATGGACGGCGAGCCCCCAATACAACGCCAGCAACGCGTCCTGGTCGTAGCGCGCCGGGTCGAGCCCACGAACCACCACGCAACCCCGGCCATGGTCGAGATCGTGCGCCCATCGGGCGATTCGCGCCTGAAGCGTAGGCAGCGGGAAGTCCGCGCGGCCGAAGGCGCATTCCCCGAACCCGGCCCGCAGCACCGTGTCCACCGCCTGGTCCAGTTCGGCAATGTCGTCGGCGCTCAACCGGTCGATCCAGCTGGTATCGCGCGCCATATCCTCGGCCAGCCAGCAGGACGGGTCGGCCACCGGGGTGGGCGGCATCATGATCTCGGCTGTTATTGTCATGGCTGCCATTCCTTCCGCACGATCTTTCCTACACACCGCGAGCGCCTATTATGCCTCGAATGATCCAAAGGGGGAGTAGAGCCATGCGGCTCCAGGGAAAATCGGCCGTCGTGTCCGGCGCCAGCCAGGGAATCGGCGCCGCCATCGCCACGGCCTTCGCCGCCGAGGGCGCGTCGGTGCTGATCACCGCGCGTTCGGCCGACAAGCTGGACGCGGTGGCGGCAGCCATCCGCGCGACCGGCGGCACGGTCGAGACTCTGGCGCGCGATTTGACCGAACCGGACGCGGCCGCAGCGGCGGTGGACACGGCGGTCGCGGCCTTCGGTACGCTGGATATCGTGGCTCACAGTGCCGGGGCGACCAAATACGGCGATTTCTTCGCGCTTACCGACCGGGATTTCGAGGACGGATTCGCGCTCAAATACTACGGCGCGGTCCGTTTGGCGCGGGCCGCGTGGCCGCATCTGATGCGGACCAGGGGGCGTATTCTGAACGTGATTGGTGTCGGTGCCCGGGTGACCGACAAGAATTTCGCGATCGGTGGCTCGGTCAATTCGGCCTTGACCAATTTCACCAAGGCGATGGCCGATCGCGGGGTGACCGACGGGGTGCGGGTCAACGCCATTCACCCCGGTCCGGTTCTGACCTCGCGCATTCAGCAACGGGTCGACTTCATCAAGAAGGAGAAGGGTATCGACCAAGCGGCGGCAATGGCCGAGATGGAAGCGCAGTGGAAGGTCACGCGCCTCGGCCGGCCGGAAGACATCGCGGCGCTTGCGACCTTCATCGTCTCCGATGCGGGCGATCTGTTGCAGGGGTCGGTGATCGACATGGACGGCGGCGCGACCCGGGCCATCTGAGTGTCGGCAACGCTCAAAACGGGGTTGATTTGGGTGGTGACGCTGGCCCTCGGCCTCGCCGGTGGGTTTGCGTTCGATCGCTTGGGGGTGCCGCTGGCCTGGTTGCTGGGTTCGCTTGGCGCCGTCGCGATTGTCAGTTTGATGGGCGCGCGCCTTGCCGTGCCTCCCGGTGCTCGGCAGACCGGTCAGATCGCGCTTGGCACCGCCATCGGCCTGACCTTCGCGCCGGAGGTGGCGGTGTTCGTGGCCGGGTTCCTGCCGATCATGATCGGTGCTGCGTTCCTGTCGATCGGCTACGGCGTGTTGGCTGGCCGTGTCCTGCGACGGACCTCGGGCGTCGACGATGCCACCGCCTTCTTCTCCAGCGTGCCCGGTGGAGTGGTCGAGATGTCGGTGCAGGCCGAACGCTATGGCGGCGATACCGCGCCGGTGGCGTTGGCCCAGTCGCTGCGCATTCTGTTCGTGGTGGTCACTATTCCGCCGATCATCACCGTGCTGGGGTTGACCGGGGTTGATCCGTTCGATCTGCGGGTGCTGGCGTTCGATCCGGGTGGGTTGGCTATTCTGACGGCGCTCGGCCTGGCGGTCGGTGGGTTGCTTGCCCGACGCCGGATCGCCAACGCGTGGTTTCTCGGTCCCATGGGGGTGGCGGTGATCGTTAGCGTCACCGGCACCGAGTTGTCCGGCGTGCCGACCGAGCTGGTCAATCTCGCTCAGGTGATGATGGGCGCCACCCTTGGCCTGCGTTATCGGCGCGACCGGGTGCTGGCGTTGCGGGGCTTCCTGGCACCGGCGCTGCTGTCCACGGTTGTGCTGATCGGCTTGAACGTCATCACCGGCGCCGCCATCGGTGTGGCGTTCGACCTGCCGGTGGCGACCATGGCGCTCGCCATCTCACCTGGCGGCATGGCGGAGATGAGCATCACCGCCAAGGTTCTGCACCTGGGTGTGCCGATCGTGGTGGCGTTTCATGTGGTGCGAATCTTTCTGGTAATCGGTTTCACCGGGCCGATTTTTCGCCGATTCTTTGCATCGCGCGGCACAGTTTGACGCCACGGCACGCCGGGCCTAGCGTTGTGCGGGACATGACACAGGGAGGACGCCACCATGGCCGATGAAAGCCGGCTTCTTGCCGAGTTCGCCGCCGGTCTGAACCTGGATAAGGTTCCCGCCGACGTGACGGCGCGGGCCAAGACCCTGGTAATGGACACGGTCGGCATCGCCTTGCGCGCCCGCCGCGAGGCCGACTCGACACCGAGCCTCATGGCCGGGCTTCGGGCGCTTGGCTATGCCGGAGGTGATGCGCGGCTGATCGGTGACGCCGAAGGCTGGACACCGGCCGGAGCGGCGTTGTTGAACGGTGCCCTCGCCCACAGCCTGGATTTCGACGACACTCACGCGGCGGGTTCGATCCATCCCTCGGCGCCGATCGTCCCGGCGGCCCTGGCGGCGGCGGAGATGGTGGGGGCGGATGGTGCCACCACCCTGGCCGGGATCATCGCCGGTTACGAGGTGCAGATCCGGCTGTCGATGGCGCTGGGTCCGTCCGATCATTACACCCGCGGCTATCACCCGACCGCGACCTGTGGCGCCTTTGGTGCGGCGGCGGCGGCGGGCCGCGTGCTGGGCCTGCCGGCGGAGCGCATTCAAGCCGCCTTCGGCATCGCCTTGAGCCAGGCGGCCGGCTCGCTCGAATTCCTCGCCGATGGTGCCTGGACCAAACCATTCCAGGTCGGCTGGGCGGCGCATAACGGGCTGGTCGCGGCCCGCTTGGCGGCCGAAGGGTTCAAGGCGCCGGTGCGCGGTGTCGAAGGCCAACGCGGCTTCCTTGCCGCCTACGCGCCGAACGCCGATCCGGCCAAGGCGACCGCCGGGTTGGGCCAGCATTGGGAAACCCTGCGGATCGCGGTGAAGCCCTATCCGTCCTGCCGCTACAGTCATGCGGCCATGGACGCGGTTGCCCAACTTCGTGCCGCCAACGATCTCACGGGCGGTGAGGTGACGGCGATCCGCATCGGGTTGCCGAAAACCGGCATGGGTCTGGTCGCCGACCCGATCGAGGCCAAGCGCAAGCCGGTGTCGATCGTCGACGGCCAGTTCTCGATGCCGTTCCTGGCGTCGGTGATGCTGCGCAAGGGACGGTTCGGTTGGGACGATTACCGGGATCAGCTCGCCGACCAGGACACCCTCGATCTGGCGCGCAAGGTCAGCTGCGTGATCGACGCGCGGTGCGAAGCGGCGTTCCCCACCAACCTGTCCGGCGTCGCGATCGTTGAGACCACGCGTGGCACCTTTGAGACCTTCGTCGAGATTCCCAAGGGCGAGCCCGACAACTGGCCGACCGACGCCGAGCATCGCGCCAAGTTCGAGGCGCTGGCGGCTCCTTGCCTGCCGCCGGAGCAGGTGGCGGCGCTGGCCGACGCGCTGCTGGGTTTGGATCAACGCCCATCGACCGCCGCGGTCCTCGACCTTGCCCGCCCCGGTGTCGCCGTGCTGCGCGCCGCCGGTGAGGATTGAGCCTTGGCCGGGGCGGATCGTGACCAGCATGGCCGGTGTTTCGAGGATTTCACGGTCGGCGCGGTCTATCGCCATTGGCCGGGCCGCACCATCACCGAAACCGACAACAGCTGGTTCACCCTGTTGACCATGAACACCCACCCGGTGCATTTCGACGCCGAATACGCCAAGCAGACTGAGTTCGGGCAAATCCTGGTCAACTCCTGTCTAACACTGTCCATTGTCGCCGGGATGAGCGTGCGCGACACCAGCCAGCGGGCGATCGCCAATCTCGGCTGGACCGACATCAAACTACCGGCACCGGTGTTCATCGGCGACACGCTCTACGCCGAGAGTGAAGTGCTGGAGCTGCGGGAGTCGAAATCCCGCCCGCATCAGGGGATCGTCACCTTTCGCACCACCGGCAAGAAGGCCGACGGCACGGTGGTCATGACCTATGTGCGGACCATCCTGGTCCCGAAACGCGCGCGGGGTTGAGGAGCAGGCATGGCTGTCCAGGAGACACCGGAGGAGCGGGCCGAGCAGGACCGCCTGATCCTTGATGCGGTCGACCGGTTCCTGGAGCGCGACGTCAAGCCGGTCGCCCACGATTTGGAGGCGCGGGACGAGTACCCGCGCGAGATCGTCGAGCGAATGAAGGAACTTGGCCTGTTCGGCGCCACCATCGGCGAACAGTATGGCGGGCTTGGTCTGTCGGCCTCGACCTACGCCAAGATCGTCGAGCGGGTGTCGGCGGTGTGGATGTCGGTGTCCGGTATTTTCAACTCGCACCTGATCATGGCCCAGACGGTCGAGCGCGCCGGCACCGAGGAACAGAAACGCCGCTGGCTGCCCCGGTTCGCCAGCGGCGAGCTGCGCGGCGGCATCGCCCTGACCGAACCCGACGCCGGCACCGATCTCCAAGGCATCCGTACCCGGGCGGTGGCCGAGGGCAACGGCTACCGGGTGAACGGCACCAAGACCTGGATTTCCAACTCGGTCGAGGGCCATATCCTGGCGGTGCTGGTGAAAACCGACCCGGCGGCCGAGCCGCGCCATCGCGGTATGTCGCTGATGTTGATCGAAAAAGGCGCCGGGGTTCAGGTCTCGCGCAAGCTGGAGAAGCTCGGTTACAAGGGCATCGATTCCGGTGAGCTGGTGTTCGAGGACTGCTTCGTGCCGGCGGACAACTTGGTTGGCGGCGACGAGGGACGCGGCCTGCAACAGATCCTGGGTGGGCTTGAGCTTGGCCGCATCAACGTCGCCGCCCGCGGCGTCGGCATCGCGCGCGCGTGCCTTGAGGATTCGGTGCGCTATGCTCAGCTGCGCAAGACCTTCGGCAAGCCGATCGCCGAGCATCAGGCGATCCAGTTCAAGCTGGCGGACATGGCAACCCAGTGCGAGGCGGCACGGCTGCTGGTCGAGCAGGCGGCGGCGGCCTACGACAGCGGAGAGCGGTGCGACATGGAGGCCGGCATGGCCAAGCTGTTCGCCACCGAGGCGGCGATTCACAACAGCCTGGAAGCCATGCGTCTGCACGGCGCATACGGGTATTCCAAGGAGTTCAACATCGAACGCTATTACCGTGATGCGCCGCTGCTGGCGATCGGCGAAGGCACCAACGAGCTGCAACGCATCATCATTGCCCGGCAGCTGGTGGCGCGGAACCCGGCGTGAGCCTTCATCATGAGGTCAGGCGTACCGATTAGCCGTCCGGGCGCGCCTCGGCGGCTTCCTTTTGTTTGGCGTGCACATCCTCCGGCCAGCGGGATTTCACATAGGCCAGGATCGCCCAGATGTCGGCATCGGCCAGGCGTCCCTCGAAGGCCGGCATGTCGTTCTTGTAGATCGGCGGCGAGAACGGCTGGCCGCCGAATCGCGTGACGTCGAACATATCCCGGTCGCTTAGGCGCCAGATCGGCGATGTGCCGTCCAACGGCACCGCCGGGCGTCCGCCTTTCGGGTAGTCGCCATCCCATCCGGCCTGACCGATGAGCGTCTCGCCATGGCAGTAGGCGCAATACTGAGTATAAAGCGTGTGGCCGAGGCCAACCTGGGCGGCGTTGGTGTGGTCGGCGGCGGTGGCGATCTCGTTGGCGTACTGCTCCCAATACAAGTTAACGAGGGTAATACCGACGCCAATAAAGGCTGCGACCGCCAGGAACCGGCCCTTGGGGCCGAGCCGGCGACCGAGCCGTCCGAGCGGAACCGAGGCCTGGTCATCGATGTCGTCGTCATCGGTCACATCCACCAAGCCACGCAGACGCCTTTCGGGATCCAGCGTACGGCCCGGTTCACGCGGTACCCGCGCGTCGAGACGGGCCATGCGGCGGCGGCGGTCGAAACGGCGTTCGGTCATGATGTCAGTATAACGGCAAATCGGAGGTTATTCGACCTCGCGCACCGCGTCGGTGCCGAACAATCCGTCGAGCCAGGGCGGCCGGGTCATGCCGTTGCGAACCTTGGTTTCGGTTTCCGCCTCGGCCACGCGGATGCGGTCCAGCCGGTCCGCCACCGCGTCGATTCCGGTGAACGGCACCACCACCACGCCATCCCGGTCGGCGACGATCAGATCGCCGGATTCCACGTGAACCCCGCCACAGATTACCGGCAGGCCAATGGTGCCGGGGCCGGTACGGGCGGGCGAGTTCGGCGTGACCCCGCCGTGCCAGACCGGCAGGCCCATGCCCTCGACCCCATCCTGGTCGCGAATCGCTCCGTCGGTGATCAGCGCCACGCAACCGGCATTGCGCAGCATACCGGCCAGCAGATCGCCGGTGAGGGCGGTCTTGCGGTAACCGTCGACGGCGCACACCACGATATCGCCGGCTTTCAGAACATCGAGGCAGCCAAGCAAGGCCAGATTGTCGGCCGGATAGGCGAAGGCGGTCAGCGCCGGGCCGACCAGCGAGCGGCCGGGTGGCACCTGCGGCTTGATGTCGGAATCCAGTGCTCCGCGCCCATCCATGGCGTCGACCACCTGGGCGGCCATGGCACCGCGAAACCGCCGCAGCTGGGCATCGGTCGGGCGCGGGAACCGGCGGCGTACGGTTAGAATGGGCGGGTCGTCCAGCATGATCTCATCTTTCGTTCGTGAAAAAGCCGAGAAGGGCCTTGGCGCACGGTGCCGCCGCCTCCTCGGCCAGGAAATGGCCGCAATCGAGCCGTTCAACCGATACATCCTCGGCCCAGCCGCGCCAGACGTCCAGATGCGAGCGGCCGCGTTCGCGCAGATAATGCGCCCCCCAAAGCAACAGCAGTGGGGCGGTGACCCTGTTGCCGGCTTGCTTATCCGTACGATCCAGCTCCCGGTCGAGCGTCGCGCCGGCGCGGTAATCGGCGAACATCGCCGCCACCACCGACGGTGCCGCATAGGCCTCGGCATAGGCGTCCACCGCCGCCGGGTCCAAACGGTCGCGATAGTGCGCCCAGCGGTCGATCAGGTGCCGGACATAGCCCGGCGCGTCCAGACCGATCAGACGTTGCAACGCCGGATCGTCCTGCGCCAGCAGCAGCCAGTGATAGGAGTTCAGCGCCGCCTCGGCGTTCATTGCCTGCCACACCTCCGCCGTCGGCAGGATGTCCAGCATCGCCAGCCGGTCGATCCGTTCCGGCGTGTCCAGGGCCAGGCGGTAGCCGATGCGCGCCCCCCGGTCGTGTCCGGCGAGATGGAACCGCTCGAAGCCAAGCGCCGTCATCAACCCGGCGCAGCGTCGCGCGAGCGCGCGCTTGGAAAATTTCTCGACCGTCGGCTCCGGTCCGCGTGTGGCGCCGTAGCCGGGGGTGTCGGGCACCACCACGGTGAGCCGTTCCGCCAGCACCGGCGCCACCTGGTGCCAGGCATGATGGGTTTGCGGGAAGCCATGCAGTAGCAGCACCGGCGGGCCCTTACCGCCGATCCGCACGTGAAACTCGGTATCGCCGACCGCGATCCGTTTGGTATCAAACCCCTCGAACATGCCCATCCCGCTCCATTCCCCGGTCGGGCTACAATGCCGGGTGCGGGGACGGGAGGGAAGAGATGCGAGACCTGGCAGGCAAAGTGGTGCTGGTTACCGGGGCGTCGAGCGGGATCGGGGCGGCGACGGCGGAAGCGTTCGGCCGTGCCGGCGCCCGGGTCGCGGTGCACTATAACCGGTCGGCGGCTGGCGCGGCGGCGGTGGCCGACGCGGTGCGCGCGGCTGGAAGCGAGGCGATCGTGCTGCAGGCCGATGTGCGCGACACCGCCACCGTCGAACGGCTGGTGGCGGATACCCATGCGCGCTTTGGCGCACTCGACGTGGTGGTGAACAACGCCGGCGACCTGCTTGGCCGTCACGATGTCGAGGACGTGTTGGACGATTTCGTGCTGGACGTGTTTCGCGTCAACGCGCTGTCGGTGATCGCGGCCTGCCGGGCGGCGGTGCCGCTTTTGCGAGCCAGTGGCGGCGGGGTGATCGTCAACCTGTCCTCGGTCTCGGCGCGCACCGGCGGGTCGCCCGGGACCATGTTCTACGCCGCGACCAAGGCCTATGTAGCCTCGATCACCCGCTCGATGGCCAAGGTGTATGCCGCCGACGGCATTCGGATCAACACGGTGGCGCCGGGGGTGATCACCACGCCGATCCACGACCGTCACACCCCGCCCGAGGTGATGGCCACCTTGGCCGACGCCATCCCAATGAGACGCTTGGGCGACGCGTCCGAGGTCGCCGAGGTGATCCTGTTTCTCGCCTCGGACGCGTCCAGCTATATGACGGGCGAGGTTCTGGAGGTGAACGGCGGGGTGTGGATGGGATGACTGCGGTTCTCGATCCCTCGATTCTGGCGCGCGCACTCGGCTACCCCTATCCGGCGCATCCGGCTGAATACCTGTTTCGCGACGGCCGTGCCGAGCCGCTGGCCACCGATTATCCGCTCGACGGCCTGACGCCGGTGATCGCCGTCGGCTCCAACCGCGCGCCCGATCAGCTCGCGCGGAAATACGCTGGATGGGACGTGACGATCCCGGTAACCCGGCACCGCGCCCACGACGTCGATGTGGTGTATGCCGCGCACATGGCGTCCTACGGTGCCATTCCCGCGACGCTCGCCGCCTCGCCGGGCACCGTGGTCGAGCTGTGGATCACCTGGCTGGACGAGGCGGCCCTGGCGCGGATGGACGCGACCGAGGCGGTGGGCGTCAACTACGACCGGTTCCGTGTGTCGATCGCGTTCGAGCATGACGAACGCCCGGTGCCCGCCTCGGTGTTGCTCTACGTGGCGCGACGCGGCCTGCTCCGGCTCGATGAACAACCGATCGCCCTGGCCGCTATTCCGGCGGAGCACCGTCGGTACGAGCCGGCGGCTATGGGCGATTTATTGCGCCGGGTGCACGCGCGTCACGGCGGCGGTGCGTTCGAGGACTGGTTGGCGGCGCGGATCGGCGAGACAGGGCGGACGGCCCGGCAGGTCCTGGTCGAAAGCCTGGCGGCGGACGCGCATGTCGCACCGTTGAGCCTGTGGTCAGTTGATCAGGCGGCGGAACGCTGACTGTCGGTGGGCCGGTCACCGGCGCACAAGGCGTCGTCGGCGGCGCGCAGCCGTTTCATCAACACCCGGACGATCCCCGCCAACCCAGGTTCGGCCCGTGCGATCAACTGTTCGACCGCGCGGTCGTCGAGCGCGGTGACGGTCACGGTGTCTAAGGCCCGGGCTGTGGCGCTGCGCGGGGCACCGTCGATCAACCCCATTTCGCCGACCACCTCGCCGGGGCCGAGAACGGCGAGCCGTACCTCGTTCGCCAAGCCTTCGTTCCGGATGATCTCAATGTTTCCGCATTCAATCAAAAACGCTCCGCGTGGCGGTTCGCCCTCGTGGAACAATACGCGGTTGGGATGAATGACGCGGCGGTCGAGAATTTTGGTGCGACGCATGGATGATGCCCTCCCTTCGCCGGGAAAATGGGAAGAGCCGCCGAATATCCAAGGAGGTGAGACGCGATTCGCCGATCACCCATGCGTGAACAGCGGAGCAGCCAAAGGGATTAACCGTGAGGCTGGACCCGCCAGACGACGGTCCGGCGCAGGTCGCTGTCCTCCAGATCGCGGGGCACCGGCACGTTGTATTCGGCCAAGGCAACCAACCCGTCCTTGGGTTTGTAGCTGCGGCCGGGATCGCCCATCAGCACCGTTGCCCCGGCGGCGGCATGCCGGCGCAACCAGCCGATCATTCGTTCCGCCATGGGCTTTTCGTAACAGACGTCACCGGCCAGCACGACGTCCCACAGCGGCCCGCCATCCGCGGCGAGCGTGGGCTCGTCCAGCATGTCACGGGCGATCAGCTCCAGGCCGTCGGTCAGACCATTGGCCTCGGCGTTCAATCCGATGGCGACGATGGCGAAGCCGTCGATCTCGTTGGCCGCCACGTGTGCCGCCGAGGCCCAGAGACAGGCAAGGGCCGCGATCCCACCGCCGGAGGCCACATCCAGCACCCGACGTCCCGCAACGACCTCCGGGTGGTCGATGACATAGCGCGCCACCGCCTGTCCCCCGGCCCAGGCGAACGCCCAATAGGGTGGCGGTAGCCCAGATTCAGCCAGTTCCTCCTCGGTCTTTTCCCATAACGGCAAGGCCTGATCGGCGATGTGCAGCGCTATTTCCGGAACCAGCGATGGCGGTTTCAACAGGGTGTTGGCGCGAATAAAAGCCTCGCGGTCGATCATCATCCGAACGCCAGCGCCGTGGCCACCAACAACCCGGCGTCGCGGTTGGCCTTGAAGCTGCGCAGGCAGGAGACGGGATCGTCCAGGTCGGTCACCGCGATCTGGCGGGCGAAGTGTGCGCCGACCAAAGCCAGGCCGAGATAGGTCCAGGGACCGAGCCCGGCGACCCACGCGGCGGTGGCCAGCAGCACCAGAGTGATGGTGTAGAACGCCGCCAAGAACGGCTTGGTCCGGTCGCCGAGGGCCAGTGCCGAGGACCGGACACCGATGATGGCGTCGTCCGCCTTATCCTGATGGGCGTAGATCGTGTCGTAGCCCAAGGTCCAGAAGAACCCGGCGGCGTAGGTGATGACGGCGGGGGCGGCCACACTGCCGGTCACCGCCGCATACCCCATCAAGGCGCCCCAATTGAAGGTCAAGCCCAGCACCGCCTGCGGCCAGTCGGTCACCCGCTTGGCCAGTGGGTAGGTGAACACCAATCCTAGCACCGCGATCCCGAGCACCCAGGACACCGAGTTGAGTTGCAGCAGGATGAGCAGCCCCAACAGAAGCTGGGCCGCCAGGAACACCAACGCCGCGCGCGGTGAAACGGCGCCACTGGCGATGGGTCGGGTGGCGGTGCGGGTTACCTGGATATCGAGGTCGCGGTCGAGCCAGTCGTTGATCGTGCAGCCGGCCCCGCGCATCATCACGGCGCCGGCACCGAACAGCACGACGAACCGCAGCATCTCGAGCCACGGCGTCCCCGTCACCTGCCAGCCCAACGCCATCCCCCACAGGCACGGCACGTACAGCAACCACGTGCCGATCGGCCGATCAAGCCGCGCCAGCCGCGCGTAAGGCCGCGCCGGCTCGGGCAGCCAGCGGTCAACCCAATTACCGGTCCGAATGTCGCTCGCGTCGGTCATGACGGTGTTCTACGCGAGCCGGCGCGGGATCGCCACGGGCGGTGTGTCCTGATATCAGAGGGCGGTTGTGTGCAACGGGAGCATGCCTTGTGAGCGAACTCGACATCGCCGCCATTCTGGTGGTCCTGGCCGCCGCCTTCGCGACGATCAACCATCACCTGCTCAAGCTGCCGAGCACCATCGGGCTGGTGATCATCGCGCTCGCCGCCTCGCTGGCGGCCATGGCGATCGATGGGTTGGTGCCGAGTCTGGCCCTGGCCGAGACCATTCGGATGCGGGTGGCGCAGATCGATTTCTACGGGACCGTGATGGACGGACTGCTTGGTTTCCTGCTGTTCGCCGGCGCCCTGCAGGTCGACATGGGCGCGCTGCGGAACCAGCGCTGGGTGATCGCCTCGATGGCGACATTGGGTGTGCTGCTGTCGACGGCGGTGGTTGGCGTCGGGTTTCATTGGATCACCGGCATCCCGCTGCTGGCCGCGCTTGTGTTCGGCGCCTTGATCAGCCCGACGGACCCGGTGGCGGTGCTCGGTATCCTCAAGCATGTGACGGTGCCGGAGAGCCTGCGGAT
>JABMNR010000011.1 GCA_013203465.1 Alphaproteobacteria bacterium | reverse complement strand
GGTGGTCTCCTCGGAGACGCCGCGCACGTCCTTCATCAGTTCGGGGTACTTCTCGTGCATGATGACGGTGAGGTCGCCGCCGTCGTCCAGCAGCATGTTTGGTCGCCAGCCGTCCTTGCCGACGATGGTCTGCTCAATGCACCACTCGTACTCTTCCTCGGTCTCGCCCTTCCAGGCGAACACCGGCACGCCGGAGGCCGCGATCGCCGCCGCCGCATGGTCCTGGGTCGAGAAGATGTTGCACGACGACCAGCGGATTTCGGCCCCCAGCGCCGTCAGCGTCTCGATCAGCACGGCGGTCTGGATCGTCATGTGCAGACAGCCAACGATGCGGGCGCCCTTGAGCGGCTTCGCCGAGCCGTATTCCTCACGGATCGCCATCAGACCCGGCATTTCGGTCTCGGCGATGGCGATCTCCTGGCGGCCCCATTTCGCAAGCGAAATGTCGGCGACCTTGTAGTCGGTGAACTCGGCCATGGATGTCCTCTTGATTGGGCGGCGGCGGGGCGGTCCGTCCGTCATCGTGACGGAAGCGTCCTTGAGGCCGTTCGTGACGAAATTAGGATTGTGCGCGGATATAGCAAGAGAGGCTCAACCAAGCAACGTCGCCATGTCCATCGAGGTGGGTTGGGTGAAGCCCGGATGGGCCTTGCGACCCGTCTCGACGTAGCCGAGCGCCCGGAACAGCGCGATGTTCTCGGGCAGGGCCAGACGAACTCCGAGTGTCACCCGTCGGCGGCCATTCTCCACGGCCAGAGCTTCGACCGCCGCAACCAGCCGCCGTGCCACACCGTGGCCTCGAGCGGCAGGCAGGACCGCAAGGCGATCGAGATAGAGCGCGTCATCCTCGGGCTTTGGTTCGGCGCACACCGCGCCAACAATTGCCCCTCATTGCGTCCCGCGCGACCAACACCGCGCCGCCACGGTCGATACGGCGGAGCAGGGATTCCGTGGTCTCTTCAAGCGCCGCCGAGGGGGGATCGATCTTCCCACCCAACGTCGCGAAGGATGCGTGAATCACCGACAGGGCGTCGCTCAGCTCGTCCGGGGTGGCGTGGGTAATGGCGATCCTGCTCACCCCACCCCTCGCAAGCGCTCTCCCAGCTCGGGCATGCGCTCGGCCTCCAAGTTGGCGAAGGCGAAGCGCAGATAAGGGTCCTGCCCCGGGCCGAACACGGTGCCGGGCAGGGCGAGGACACCGTGTTCCTGGGCCAGCCGCTTGGCGACGCTGGCCGCCGGCTCGCCATGGAACGGGTGGCGGAGATAGGCGAAGTAGGCGCCGGTCGACACCAGCTCGAAGCCAAGGTTGCCGCCACTGAACTCGGCCAACAGGGCGCGACGGCGATCCTCCATCAGCGCCCGCTTCTCGGCCGCCCAGGGCCAGAGATGCTCCAGCGCGTAGAGCGCGCCGTCCTGGCCGACGCGGGTGGCGCAGATCGCCACGGTGTCCATCAACTTGGCCACCTGTTCGATGAAACCGCGGCCGGCGATCACCGAGCCGACCCGGTAGCCGGTCAGGCTGAACACCTTGGAGAAGCTGTAGAGCTGAACCAGGGTTTCGCCCCATTTCTCGTCACGGAACAGGGTGTGGCGCGGATCGGTCATCGCGACGAAATCCTTGTAGGTCTCGTCGAGCACCAGGGCGATACCACGCTCGGCGCACAGGTCGCGAAACGCCTCCAGCACCTCGGGCGGGGTCACCGCGCCGGTCGGGTTGTTCGGCGTCACCAGCACCAGCGCCTTGGTCCGGGCGGTGATGAGCCGGGCGGCTTCCTCGGGATCGGGCACGCCCTCCCGGTCGGCGCGGAACGGCAGATGCACCGTCCGGATGCCCAAGGCGTCGAGCCACATTTGGTGGTTGAAGTAGTACGGCAGCGGCAGGATCACCTCGTCGCCGCGCCCGGCCAGCGCCATGATCGCCAAACAGTACGCTTGATTGCAGCCGGCGGTGATCAGTGTGTTCTCGGCGCCGATCGATCCACCGTAATAGGCGCTCATGTGCGTCGCCAACCGCTCGCGCAGGGCCGGTACCCCGGCGATGGCGGTGTATTGCGCCACCTCGAACGTCTTCACTCGCTCGGCCAAATGATCGCGCAACGCCTCGGCCGGCGGATAGCTCGGCACCGCCTGGCAGAGGTCGAGCAGCGGCTTGCCCGGGATCGCCGGACGCCCCTCGACCCAGCCCTTGGCCTCGGCGATCGGCGGCTCGACGACGGACACCACGTCAGGGTTATGGATGAAGCTCATGGCGTAATTCCTGGTCTACAAGCCATCGTTGAAATCGTCGAGCAGGGCGGCGATCCGGCCCTCGTCGACCTGATCGAGGATGGCGGCGGCGCGTTGGGTGGCGGCCGTCAGGCTCAGGCGGCGGATGCGCTGCTTGACCCGGGGCAGCGCCGCCGCCCCCATCGACAGTTCCTTGACCCCAAGGCCGACCAGCAGCGGCGCGTAGCGCGGGTCGCCGGCGATCTCGCCGCAGATGCTGACCGGGATGCCCCGGCGGCGGCCGGCGTCGATGGTGAACCGGATCAAACGCAGCACCGCCGGATGCAGCGGGTTGTAAAGATCCGCCACCTGCTCGTCGCCGCGATCGATCGCCAGGGTGTACATGGTCAGATCGTTGGTGCCGAGCGCCATGAACTCGCACTCCAGCGCCAGGGCATCGGCGGCCAGGGCGGCGCCGGGAATCTCGATCATCACCCCGAGCGGCGGGATCGGATCGGCGATGCGCGCCTTCCGCCGCTTCAACCGCCGCACCACCTTTGTGAGGATCACGCGCACCGCCCGCACTTGGGTGATCGAGGAGATCATCGGCAGCAGAATACGCACCGGGCCATGGGCGCCGGCGCGCAGGATCGCCGCCAACTGGGTCTCCAACAGCTTCGGCTCCTTGAGCGCCAGTCGGATCGCCCGCAGCCCAAGGGCCGGATTGGCCGAGTGGGCGATACGGTCGCCCAGTGCCGTCGCCAGCTTCTCGCCGCCGGCGTCGAGGGTGCGGATGGTCACTGGCTTGCCATGCATCCCCTCCACCAGCTGGCGCAGGGTGGCGTATTGCTCGTCCTCGCTGGGCAGGTCGGGGCGGTTCATGAACTGGAACTCGGTACGCAGCAGGCCAATCCCCTCGGCGCCGCCGCGGCGCGCGGTTTCCAGGTCGCGTGGTAGTTCCAGATTGGCCATCAGCGCGATACGGGCGTTGTCGGTGGTGATCGCCGGCTGGCTCCGCAACCGGGCAAGCTGTCGCTCCAGCCGGATCAGCGCCTGGGCGCGACGACGGTAGTCGGCCAGGGTATCGGCATCGGGATTGGCGATGACGCGGCCGGCCTCGCCATCAACGATCAAGACCGTTCCCGACCGGACTCGCGCCGGCAGCGCCGTGGCGCCCAGCACCGCCGGAATCCCCATCGATCGGGCCATGATCGCGGTGTGGCTGTCGGGGCCGCCCAGAGCGGTCGCGAAACCGCCAACCCGCGCCGGGTCCATCAACGCGGTGTCGGCCGGGCTCAACTCCTCGGCCACCACGATCGAGCCCACCGGCAGCATGGAGAACGCCTGATAGGGAGTTTCCGTCAGATTGCGAATGATCCGGTCACCGACCTCGCGCACGTCCTGGGCCCGGGCGGCGAGATAGGCATCGTCGACGGCGGCCAAGCCGCGCACCAGCTCGCCGACCACCGCCTGGACCGCCGCTTCGGCATTGATGCCATGCTCGTGAATCCGTGCCGGCACGCCACGGGTCAGCCGGCCCGACCGCAGCATGGCGGCGTGGGCGTCCAGCAACGGGCCCAACTCGTCAAGCATGGTGTTCGGCAAGGCGTCGGCTTTGTTGCGCAGCTTGCCCACCTGCTTGCGCGCCTTGGCGATCGCCGCCTCGAACCGCGCCACTTCCGCGTCAAGCGCGTCCGCCTCGACCGTGTATTCCGGGACTTGGGGGATGCCGCTCTCGACCACGTGGGCCGGGCCGATGGCGATCCCGGGGGACACACCGATGCCCTGATAGGCGGCATTCACCGTCTTTGGCGTTCCGCCGGCCGATCCTCGGCCCGTCGTGGGATGCTTGCCTCTGCGGTCAGTCTTCATGGAATTTGGCGTCCACCAGCGCCGCCAGGGCGTCGAGCGCGTCTCCGGCATCCGGGCCATCCGCCACGACCTCGATCGAGCATCCCGGTGCCGCCGCCAACATCATCAATCCCATGATCGACCGACCGGGAACGGTCTGGCCGTCCTTGGTGACAAGGATATCGCACTCGAACTTGCCGGCCTCGGTAACGAATTTCGCCGCCGCCCGGGCGTGCAGGCCGCGCGTGTTGGTGATCAACAGTATACGCTTCTGGGAACGGAGCATCCGCTCAGCGCCCAGCGCCGCCCAGCACTTCCGAGGCGATCGAGATGTATTTCCGCCCGGCGTCACGCCCAGCGGCGGCGGCTTCGGCCAGGGACGCCTCGGATCGCACACTTGCCAGCTTGATCAGCATTGGCAGGTTTACCCCGGCAAGCACCTCAACCGCCGGCCGGTCCAGGATCGAGATCGCCAGATTCGATGGCGTGCCACCAAACATATCGGTCAACACCAAGACACCCTTGCCGCCGTCGGTCTCGCCGACCCGGTCAATGATTTCCTGGCGCCGTTGTTCCATGTCGTCGTCGGGACCGATGCACACGGTCGCCAACGCCGTTTGAGGTCCGACCACATGTTCCAGCACGGCCTTCAGCTCATCGCCGAGCCGACCATGGGTCACGAGAACGAGTCCGATCACCGATCCGTCCATATTTGTTTCGAGAATACCTAGCACACCACCCGGCTCGGAGGCGCATCCCCCTCCGCGCGCCCGTCCATGCCCTGGGCCCGATCATCGCTCGACAGGTCCCGGTGACGAAGGGTGACAGGAGTTCCGCAGCTCTTCAACCATGCAGCCAATCGCTCGGCCGTATAGACCGATCGATGCCGCCCGCCGGTGCAACCAACCGCCACCGTCAGGTAGCTTTTACCCTCGCCGGCATAGCGCGGCAGCAGTGGTTCCAGCAGATCCGTCAGCCGCGTCAGAAACGGCTCGAAATCCGGATCGGCGGAGATATGGGTACCGACCGCGGCGTCGCGCCCGTCGAGGGGACGCAAAGCCGGGTCGTAATGCGGATTAGCCAGAAAACGGACGTCGAATACCAGATCAGCCTCGCGCGGCAGGCCGCCGCGAAACCCGAACGACACGACCGTCACCGTCATGCGCCGTCGATCGCCTAGCGCCAGGGTAGCGAGCAGGGTTTCGCGAAATTCCGCCAGGTTGAACCGCGAGGTGTCGATCACCGCGTCCGCCCGCTCGCGCAACGGCCCCATCAACTGCCGTTCGAAAGCGATGCCGTCGACGATCGGCCGATCCTTGGCCAGCGGATGGCGGCGGCGGGTCTCGGTAAACCGCCGGGCCAACACCTCGTCATCACAATCCAGATACACCACCCGCAGATCCAATTCCTCACGGCCGCGCAAGCGGGCGATATCCGCGATCAGCCGCTCGACCCCGAACTCGCGGGTACGCGGGTCGACCCCGACAGCGATGCGGGTTGGCTGTTCTCTCAAGGCACCGTCGGGCGCCAGGACGGTCGGCAACAGCGACAGCGGCAAATTGTCTACCGCCTCGAATCCGTCATCTTCCAGCGCTTTGAGCGCCGACGTGCGGCCGGCGCCGCTCAATCCGGTCACCAGAACGGCGATCACCGACGACTCCTGGCCCACGGTTTGGTCCTTGGCCGGCTTGGGGATTGAAGGTTGGTCGGTCATGCGGCGTTGATCCCACCCCGTTCGGTCGGCCATGTCGTGGGGCGAGGGCGGATTATTCGCTTACCACGCGCCGCACGGCAAGCCGCAGCTTGGCCGGCGCCGACGCCTCGAACGCCGCAAGCCCGATCAACGGGACCGAGACCCCCAGGTGACGCCACACGCCGGGGTCGGGCAGGCGTGGCACCTGTTCAGGCGGCACCAGATCAACCACCAACACCAACGGCGCCCGCACAACCGACCGTACCGGCACGATCCCGACGCCACGGACCTCCAATTGACCGGCGATCGCTTCCGGCGCGCGGGCGACCAAGCTTGCACCCTCACGCACCAATTCGGTCTGATCGTCGGCGATCAGCGCCGCGCCGCTGTCGATCAAGCGCAGCGCCAAATCGGATTTGCCGGCGCCCGACGGACCCCGCAGCAGCACGCCACGGCCATCGATCGCGACCGAGGTCCCCCACACCGTGTCCATGCACGCAGAATGACGCCCCCCGGCCGGCTGTCAACGCCGACCGTGTTTCCAGCGATCCGTACGACGAACCCGAGAGAGATCAACCCGAGACGACGCGTTCCGTCTCGATAGCCTCGATCGAACGGCGGCCGATCTCGGCGAGTTCCCCAAGCAGCGTTGCCAGCATCGTGGTCTCGGCCGCCAATGCGGCGTGCATCACCTGGCGCGCGTGGTCTCTGAGGGCATTGAGGCCGATAGTGCCGGCAGTGGTGGTCAGCTGGTGTGTCAAATCCTCGATCTGCTGCCGGTCCTCGGTCTTGGCGAGGTCGGCCAGGATGTTCCGCACACGCGCCACGCTTTCGGCGACGAAACCGTCCGCCCTTCCAGCCGGCAGGACAGCGTTCAATTCATCAATCCGGCTTCGATCGAACACTAGGATGTCGGCGGCCTCGATTGATGTGTTGCCGGAAGGTTCCGCGTCGGCGGCCGCACGGTCGTCAACCGAGCACCACCGGTGGATGGCTTCAAACAGCTTAGGGCGGTCGATTGGCTTGGTCAGGAAGTCGTTCATGCCAGCATCAAGACATTGCCGCAAATCCTCACGCGAAGCATAGGCGGTCAACGCCAGAATTGGAACCGTGCTCGCGAGGGTCGGCAGCGCCCGGATGGTTCGGGTCGCGTCGAGACCGTTCATGACCGGCATCTGAAGATCCATCAGCACAAGATCGTACGCCTCGCCCCGCATGGCCGCTACCGCCTCGGCGCCATTCTCGGCGACGGTGACCCTATACCCCTCGCGCACCAGCAACGCTTCGAGCACCTCGGCGTTCATCGCCACGTCCTCGACCACCAGGATCCGAATGCGGTCGGTGTTTTCACGCATCCGGACCGGTGCGGGTCGCGACGCCGTGACGGCCCGTGTGACAGCCGTCGGCACCCGAAGCGTCACGCGGGTTCCGATCCTAGGGGTGCTGGCCATCTCGATCGACCCGCCCATGGCCTCGATCAGCGCGCGGCTCACGACGAGTCCAAGCCCGATACCGCCACGCCCAATATGACTGCCTTGGCCGAAAGGTTGAAACAGATGGACTTGATCCTCGTGCGAGACACCAATACCGGTATCGTGGATTTCGATCACCAAAACCCCGGTGCCCTCCGCACCGGCGGGCTCCCACGCCGCCGCCATGGTCACGTGGCCACGATCGGTGAACTTGATCGCGTTCTCCAGAATGTTGACCACCGCTTGGCGCAGTCGATCCGAGTCGACAAGTACGCCACCCGGTAGTGACTCGGCGAGATCGAGGGCGATATCGAGCCGCTTGCCCTCGGCCTGACGGCGCAGCGCTTCGACACACCGCGCCAACAATTCCCGAGGATTGGTATCGGACACCTCGATCTCGACACCCGCGGTATCGATCCGCGCGTAGTCCACAATATCGTCAATGATTCTCAGCAGGCTTGTGGCGGCGGCGCCGATCTGTTCCGTGCACCGACGTTGGAAGGCATTCAGAGCCGTGCCATCCAACAACGCGGTAAAGCCCACGACGCCGTTCATCGGTGTCCGAACCTCGTGGCTCATCGCCGCCAAGAACCGGGATTTGGCGTCGGCCGCCTGCCGCGCCTCGACCTCGCTTCGGCGCAGGTCCGCCTCCAACTCGCGGCGACGGATATCCATCTCGAACAGAAACCCTAGAATAAGCACGGCGAGCAGGCTGGACGAAAACACAATCGGTGTCACGGTGCCGAGCAATCCGATGGCCATGTCAATGTCGGGGAGCAGAAAGAACGTGGGTAAAATCAACGCCGTGGAGACCACCGCGTACACCGCCAACTCACCAATCGACAAACGGCGGCCACGACGCGTCACGTAGACATGGGCGACGATACCGACTACCGCCAGCACCCCCGCTGCCGTGACGCCCGTGTATTGTCCGATGCCACCGATCTCGTAGCGGGCGTACATGGCGATGACGCCTGTGATGAGGCCGGCCAAAGGACCTCCGAACAGACCCGCCGTCAGGAGGAGTCCGGCGTGTGTGTCGAAAACCACCCCCGGCCTAAGCTCCACCGGCGTCGCCATCACCACGATGACGGCGAGCCCAAAGGCCACGCCGATCAACAGTTGCCGCATGATCACGGGCATGTCCGACAGCGTGTCCGACGTGTTGAGGCGCGCGATCCCGACAGCCAGCAAGGCCAGGACGCCGATGTTTTGCACCAATGGAATGACGATCGTCTCGATCAACGGACTCTCCCCGAACGCGCCGGTCCGTCTCTGCGAAACGCGCGGCCGTTCAGATTATCGTACGAAGATCATTAACGACTGATTAACTGGCATGATTTAATCGCGTTGGTCGTTATGGATCACGATCCGCGAACCTTGGTATTACTCATCCGCCGCCGGCAGACGCACGATGAACCGGGCGCCCAGAACCGCGCCCGTCGGATCACGTCGGTTCTCCGCCCGGATCGTGCCGTCGTGGGCATCGATGATTTGCTTGGAGATCGATAAGCCCAGCCCGGAATGGGTGCCGAACTTCTCGCCCTCGGGCCGCTCGCTGTAAAACCGGTCGAAAACCGCCTCGAGCTTGGCCTCGGGGAGGCCCGGACCGTCATCCTCAACCGTGATGACGACCTCGCGGCCGTCACGCCGGGCGCGCAGCCGCACGACGCCGTCCGGCGGCGAGAAGGTCCGCGCGTTCTCGACCAGATTGCGCAGCACCTGAACCAGGCGGCCTTCGTGGCCCTGCACCGCGAACGACGATCCGGATTCAACCTCGCCGAGGACCGAAGGTCCCGGCTTGTCCTCCAATCCCGCCGCGTAAACCTCCGCCAGGACCGCCAGCATGGCCGCCACGTCGACCGTTTCAAGCTCCTCGCGCGACAGCTCGGCGTCTAGGCGCGAGGCCGCCGAGATATCGGTGATCAGGCGGTTCAATCGCTCGACGTCATCGAGGATCACCGCCATCAGTCGCTTGCGTCGTTCCGGGTCCTCGACACGGGCGGCGGTCTCGACCGCGCTGCGCAACGAGGTCAGCGGGTTCTTGATTTCGTGCGCCACGTCGGCAGCGAAACCCTCGATCGCGTCGATCCGGTTCCACAGGCCGTCGGTCATCGCCCGCAGCGATCGGGACAGATCGCCAATCTCGTCACGTCGCTCGCCGAAATCAGGGATCGACAGGCGCCGATTCCGGCCCGCGCGCACCAGCTCGGCCGCCGACGCCAGCCGTTGGATCGGCCGCGTGATCGTGCCGGCCAAGTAAAACGACAGCAGAATGGTGATCGCCAGCGCCACACCGAAAATGCCAAGGATCTCGAACCGCACCTCGCGCACCGCCACGTCGATCTCGTCGCCCTCGACCGTCAACATCAGGGCGCCAAGCACCTGCTTGTAGCTCCGCACCGGCACCGCCACCGACAGCATCAACCCACCGTGTTCGGTGACCCGAACTTCGCGCGCCGTGGTTCCG
Organism: Alphaproteobacteria bacterium; assembly: GCA_013203465.1. Lineage (GTDB taxonomy): Bacteria > Pseudomonadota > Alphaproteobacteria > Thalassobaculales > Thalassobaculaceae > JABMNR01. The sequence continues at coordinate 11,590 of JABMNR010000011.1, read as the reverse complement.
CCCAACGCGAGCCGAACCTCCTCGAACAGCGCGTCCGGGCCGATCGATGTCTCCCACACCGGCATGCCCGAGCGGCGCGGCAACCAATTGACCAGTCGCTCGTAGAGCTCGATCACAAGCTGGGCCATTGGATCGTCCTGCAGCGGCGGCGGCAACGGCACGATCCGCACGGTACCGCCGGGCCCCGACAGAACCCGCCCATCCGCCACCAGCCGGCCCTCCGGTCCATAGACACGGATGCGCGATGCCAGGACGACGGAAAGCCGGCGCACCATGCGGCGCACTCTTTCGAGGGACAACCCGCGATCCTGCACAACGTCCGGCGCCACGCCGAACTCGGCGATCGTCCGGGCCACGATCTCGGCCTGACGCGACAGGGCGTCCAATTCACCCCGGATCAGGTTGTTCTGATACCGGTCGAGGTACAGCACCCCAACGAACAGAATGCCGATCGACAGAAGATTAATCGCCAGGATGCGGACCGTCAGACGCGATACGCCGACCCGCCACGGCCGACGTAGCCAGCGCCAAAATCGGCGCGCGTAACGGACCGCGAGCATGGTTGGCCGGGCTCGCTCGGTAGACGCGGACATGCCGATCAGGAAGGCTCTCGGTACCGGTAGCCGATGCCGTAAAGCGTTTCGATCTCGTTGAACGGCTCGTCGACCATTTTGAACTTCCGGCGCACCCGCTTGATGTGGCTGTCGATGGTGCGATCGTCGACATAGACCGCGTCGCCATACGCGGCGTCCATCAGCCGGTCGCGGTTCTTCACATGCCCCGGCCGGCTGGCCAGCTCGCGCAGGATCAAGAACTCGGTGACCGTCAACGGCACCGACTTACCCTTCCAGGTGCAGAGGTGGCGGGCGCCGTCCAGCATCAGCTCGCCGCGCACCATGGCCGCTTGCGAGCTTGGGTTCGTCTCCTCTTGGGCGAGATCCTGGCGGCGCAGCAGCGCGCGGATCCGCTCGATCAACAGGCGCTGCGAGAACGGTTTGCGGATGTAATCGTCCGCGCCCATGCGCAAGCCCAGAACCTCGTCCACCTCGTCATCCTTCGAGGTCAGGAAGATCACCGGCAGCGACGAGGTCTTGCGCAGTTTCTGCAGCAGCTCCATGCCGTCGAGCCGAGGCATCTTGATATCCAGGACGGCCAAGTCAACCGGTCGCTGGTTCAATCCGCGGAGCGCCTCCTCGCCATCCTTGTAGGTGCGAACGTCGAACCCCTCGGCCTCGAGGGCCATGGTTACCGAGGTCAAGATGTTCTGGTCGTCGTCGACCAGCGCGATGGTGTTGCTCATGGCTTCCGCCCCCTTGCGATCCGACCCGTTGCGTTCATGCGCGGCGGGATCTGGTCGCGCTTGGTGTCGATCGTCCACCGGACCCCCGCCGTCGCCCCCTGTTTGACGGGGCAATCAGGCGAGTACGCGGCCCGAATACGGCGAAAGGCGGCACCAGCGCCCCGATCCCGCCGTATTCGACCGATTCACTATTCCTGATATATAGCATTCATGAGCGCCGACACACCCTATGAGCCCACGCCCGCCGCCCTGTCGGGGAGCGGCGCCGGTGACCGGGTTCGCGCCCTGCTGCGAGCGACGGACCGCGCCACCCTGGCCACCGCGCAACGCGACACCGGGAGCTGGCCTTACGCCTCGCTGGTGATGCTCGCGCTCGACCCCTCGGCGCGGCCGCTGCTGCTGATCTCCAGCTTGGCCGATCATACGAAGAATCTCGAACGCGACCCCCGCGCCAGCCTGCTGATCGACGCGACACAGGGATTGGACGAGCCGCTGACCGGGGCTCGGGCGACCCTGATGGGCCGCGTGACCGTGATCGACTCCGCCGACGCGGCGACGGTGGCGCGTGATCGGTTCCTGCGCCGCCATCCCTCGGCGGAGCTGTACGCCGGGTTCGGCGATTTCGCCTGTTGGCGCATGGAGGTCGACCGTGCTCATCTGGTGGCCGGTTTTGGTGATATCCACTGGATCGACGGCGCTGAGGCAATCCGCCCGCCCGCGGGCCCGCTGCCCGATCAGGAGAGCGAGGTGGTCGCGCACATGAACGCCGACCACGCCGAGGCGATCGAGCTTTATGCTTGCGTTCTTCTCGGCCGCCAGGGCGTCGGCTGGCGCCTGACCGGCGTGGACGCCGAAGGCGCCGATCTGCGCCGGTCGGGCGAGGTCGCGCGCCTCACCTTCGACAACCCCGTGCGCGACGCCGAGGGTGCGAGGGTCGAACTTGTCCGGCTCGTCAAACGCGCCCGAGCGCGCCAAATTGGTTAACGAAAATCTCGGTTTTCTTGACACCGTGGCCCGGAAAGCCCATTTTAATGCCAGGGAGACTTGGTAAATGCTTCAACCACTGATCAGCCCGACGCCACCGACGGCCGTCAATCCAGGTTTGATCACGCCGCGTCCGCCGACGCAGCAGCAGACCAACGCGACCTCACGCAACGTCTCGGCGTCACCGGTCACCCGCACGGACGAGGCTGAGGACGCTCTCGAAGACAATCAAGAATCCCATAACGAGCGGGTAACGGGGCAACGGTCGGTCACCGGTTTTTTCCGCAGCGGCTCGTCGCATCGCGGCATCAATCTCGACATCTTCGTCTGACGGCCGGCATCAACGAACACCCGCGACCCGGCATCGACCGGGTTTTTTTTATGCGTGTTCCCCCCATGCGGCCAATGGCGCGCCGGCCAACCAGCGCGACACCGGCTTGCGAGCGCGGCGCCATCACCGCACACTCCACGCCATGACCCAGGGCAACACCACCGGCGCAGCCAAAGGCCCGGTCCAACTGCGCATCCCGCCGGGTGAGGACCGCGAGCGTCTGGTGTGCGACGACTGCGGGTTCATCAACTATGTGAATCCCAAAATCGTCGTCGGCTCGGTGGTCACCCACCAGGACCGGTTTCTGCTGTGCCGGCGGGCCATCGAGCCGCGCACCGGCTATTGGACGCTGCCGGCGGGCTACATGGAGGAACGCGAGACCACGATCGAGGGCGCGATGCGCGAGGCGTGGGAGGAGGCCCGCGCCCGTATCGAGATCGACGCCCTGATCGGGATCTACAACATCCCGCGCATCAGCCAGGTGCAGATGATCTATCGCGCCCGGTTGTTGGACACCAACATCTCGGCCGGCCCGGAAAGCCGCGAGGTCGGACTGTTCACCTGGAGCGAGATTCCGTGGGACGAGATCGCGTTCCCCAGTGTGCACTGGGCGCTTGGCCATTGGCGGGAAACCCGCGATCAGAACGGTTTCGCGCCGTTCTCCGAGCCGGAGCAGGGTTTGTAAACCAATCCGCCGCACGGTCATTCCGGCCCCGTATATAGCGCGCTTTCGGCACCGAGATAGCTGTTCCAGGCGAACCAATACGCGATGTGGCCCGGCATGCGGGGCAACCGGGTGCCGTCGGGACCGATCAGCGCCTCCTCCTTGATCCGCCAAATACCACCGGGACCGGCCAGCGTCCCGGGTGTGTCTCCCGTGCCAAAGGTCATCGCCTGCCGCCGGTAGGCGCGCACGGTCCGGGTGAAGCTGTCACCGATCAGCACCACGTCGTCCAGGCCGACCCGGTCGTTGATCACCGCGCCGCCAGCGAACGCATCGAGCGGCCACGCCTTGGCGCCACCGGCGGTGCGAATGCCGTAAACATAATCCTTGCGCCGCACCCGGCTCTCGTCGCCGACGATCGACGGGAACATCAGCTCCGGGCTGGCGAAATAGTCGCTGTACACCACACCCGAGCCGTAATCGCGGTAATGGCCGGTTTCCAGCGACAGCACGGTGGTCTCGGGATGACGCTCCCGCCACCGCGCCCAACTGGTGATGGTCACCGGCCGGATCGGCAGGGTGATGCCGCTGTCCAGCAGCGGCCCGGAGACCGGCTGGCCGGTGAACTGATTCCACAGGCTGTCGGTCTGACGATCGAACATCAGCTTGTTGGAACGATAGAGAAAGCCCGACGAGCCGAACACGAACGGCGCGTCCCGGCCCTCGACCTTGGTTTCGAACAGAATGCCGGAACCGCACAGCGTGCAATAGGCCAGCGCCACCGGCACTCCGCCGATCACATCGTTGAACATCTCGTGCCAGCCCATGATCCGCAGCGGGTACGCGCGGGCGTCGCCGTTGATCTCGACACCGAACACCAGATCGGCGTTGAGCAGATAATCGGCCGCCCCGGCGGCGATGCGTTTCGGGTTGTCGAGCGCGGGAATGCCGTCGACCCGCACGCCGCCCCAGGTGATCTCCTCAAGTCGGATGCGCAGGTTCTCGGCCATGCCGCGTTCGCCGCCCAGGAACCGCAGGAACTCGGGATCGATGCGCTCGAACAGCGCCAGTTTGATCACACGATAGCTCGGGTGCGGGGTGATCTCGGGATGCGCCTGCTGCCAGAGCATCGCCTCGAACCAACCGCTGGCATCGCTGCCGGTGAGTTGCTGAAACGCCTTTACCAACGCCTCGCGTCCGTCGCCATGGTAGCGCATCGCGAGGGTCAGCAGCGGAGCCGCGCGCAGGTCGCCAATCGCGACCAACTCGTCAAGCGCCCGCCGGTGCTGCTCCGGAGTACCGAAGATGACCTGGGCATGCCGAAGGGACGTGGGGTCATCCGGCAGCCCGTCGAGCTGCGCCATGGCCGGAAACGGCGTGACGGCCAGCGACAGCAGACAGACGAGGGTCAAAACTCTGGACCGAGCGGACAGCATGATCGGGGCTCCTACAGGGACGCATCAGAGACAAGATAGGGCTCTCATCCGCCGGCGCGAGCGGCGGTCACCGTCTCGTGCGCGGACGTGACCGGCCTACCGGATCAGCCGCAGCCGGATCAACCACAGCCGGATCAACCACAGCCGGATCAGCCGCAGCCGGATCAACCGCAGTCGGGACAGCCCTGGCGCTTGCCATAGCGGATTTCCTGGAACCCCGGGCCCAGCGCGTCATACAGCAGGAGCCGTCCGGCCAGCGGCTCTCCCAAACCAAGCAGCAGCTTGAGGGTTTCGGTTGCCTGCAGCGTGCCGATCACCCCGGCGACGGCGCCGAGAATCCCGGCCTCCTCGCAACTTGGGGTCAGCGCCGGATCCGGTGCCTCGGGAAACAGGCAGCGGTAACAGGGCGCCGAGGCGTCCGGCAGGATGGTGGTAAGCTGGCCCTCGAACCGCGACAACGCGCCGGCGATTAACGGCACAGCCGCGGCGCGGCAGGCGGCGTTCAAGACGTAGCGGGTGGCGAAATTGTCCGAACCGTCGACCACCGCCGAGGCCCCGGCGATAATCCTGGCCGCGTTTCCAGCGTCCAGGCGGCTCTCGACCGCCTCGATCCGCACCCCCGGATTGATCCGCGCCAGAGTGTCGATGGCGGACGCCACCTTGGGTCGGCCGACCGCGTCGGTGGCGTGCACGATCTGGCGCTGCAGGTTGGTCAGGTCGACCGTGTCGTCGTCGACCAGCACCAGCGTGCCGACCCCGGCCGCCGCCAGATACATCGACACCGGCGCCCCCAAGCCGCCAGCCCCGATCACCACCACCCGAGCATCCAGCAGCCGCGCCTGCCCCTCCTCACCGACCTCGTCGAGGATCAGGTGGCGGGCGTAGCGGTGAAACTCGGCCTCGGTCAGCTCACGCATTGATCCTCTTTACCCACTCCCGTGGAGCCGTAACCGCCGGCACCCCGCGCGGTGGCGTCGAGCGTCTCGACCTCGTCCCACGCCACCCGGGCCACGGGCGCCACCACCATCTGGGCGATCCGGTCGCCGCGCGCAACCGTCACCGGCGCGTCGCCCAAATTGATCAGCACCACGCTCACCTCGCCGCGATAGTCGCTGTCGACCGTGCCCGGTGCGTTGACGATGGAGACGCCGTGGCGCAACGCCAGGCCGGACCTGGGCCGGACCTGGGCCTCGAACCCCTCGGGCAAGGCGATGGCGATGCCGGTGGGAACCAGGTGACGCGCACCCGGCGCCAGGGTCACTGGCCCCGCCACCGCCGCGTGCAGGTCAAGACCGGCCGCTCCCGCCGTCTCATAGGCCGGCAGCGGCAGATCGGCGCCGTGGGGGAGGCGCGTGATGCGAACAGGAACCGACACAGCTCAGGCGGCGAAGTGATCGGCGATGCGCCGGGCCAGGCGTTGGCCGACCTCGACCTTCGACAGCGGCGGCCAATCCTCGACCTGCTCGGCGGTGACCAGATGCACCGTGTTGCCGTCGCCGCCAAAAGTACCGGTATCGGGTGACACATCGTTGGCGACAATCCAGTCGCAGCCCTTGCGGGCGCGCTTGGCGGCGGCGTGCTCGACCACGTTCTCGGTCTCGGCGGCGAAACCGATCACCAAGGCCGGGCGGTCGTTCTCGCGCCCCGCCAGGGTCGCCAGGATGTCCGGGTTCTCGGTCAGGGTCAGTGCCGGCAAGGCACCGCCGTCCTTTTTCAGCTTCTGCTCGGCCGCGCTCGCCACCCGCCAGTCGGCGACGGCGGCGGCGCAGATCGCCACGTCGGTCGGCAGCCCGGCCAGACAGGCCGCCAACATCTGCCGCGCCGTCTCGATGCGGATCACCCGGACGCCGGCAGGATTGGGCTCATGGGTCGGCCCGGTCACCAGGGTGGTCTCGGCCCCCAGGCCGGCCAGGGCGGCGGCGATGGCGTGGCCCTGCTTGCCGGAGGAGCGGTTGGCGATGTAGCGCACCGGGTCGATCGGCTCGTGGGTCGGCCCGCTGGTGACCAGCGCCCGGCGACCCTTTAGCGGGCCATCGGCGGCACCGAAATACCCTTCGATCGCGGCGACGATCTCCAACGGCTCGGCCATCCGGCCGAACCCGAACTCGCCACAGGCCATCGGTCCTTCGTTCGGGCCGACCACGGCCACGCCGCGCGCCCTAAGGGTGGCGAGGTTGGCGACGGTGGCCGGATGCTCCCACATGCGCACGTTCATGGCGGGTGCGATCAACACATCGGTGTCGGTCGCCAACAGCAGGGTCGAGGCGAGGTCGCTGGCCGACCCGGTGGCCATCTTGGCCATCAGATCGGCGGTCGCCGGCGCCACCACGATCAGATCGGCCGAGCGCGACAGCTCGATATGGCCCATCTCCGCCTCGTCGGTAAGCGAGAACAGATCCTGATAGACCTTGTCCTCGGTCAACGCCGACAGCGACAGCGGGGTGACGAACTGGGCACCCCCGGCGGTCAACACGCCGCGCACCGTTGCCCCGCGCTCGCGCAGCCGCCGTACCAGATCAAGGCTCTTGAAGGCGGCGATACCGCCGCCGACGATCAACAGAGTCCGCTTGCCGTCCACCATCGGGACCTCCGGTCTGAACGGCACGAGTGTACCGGCAAGTGGCGAGGCGGTCACCTGCCGCTACAGCAGCAACCCCAGCACCACACCCACCGCCAAGGCGGCCCAGATCGGCCAGGAGCTTCGCCGCGCCTTGGCCTGCTCCCGCGCCAGATCGCGCACGGTGTCCGGGTGCAGCTTCAAGCCGCCGGTGTCGAGATGGCCGATCATGCTGTCGGCGGCCCGTACCAAGGCCGGCAGCCGGCCGAAGGCACGCATCACGTCGTCGGCGCCACGGCCCAGCACCGCCTCCGGGCCCCGGTTCTCACGCATCCACTCCTCGATCAACGGCCGCGCCAACGCCCACATGTTCTCGTTCGGGTTCAGGGTCCGGCCGACCCCTTCGGAGACCACCATCGTCTTGTGCAGCAGCAACAGCTCCGGTTGCGCTTCCATCTCGAAGGTCTGAGCGATACGCAGCACCTGGCCAAGCAGCTTGGCGACCGACACCTCGCTCAGCGGTTTGTCCATCAGCGGCTCGCCGATCGACCGGCATGCCTGGGTGAACAGATCGATCGATTTGTGCGGCGGCACGAAACCCATGCGGAAATGAATGTCGGCCACCCGGTGCCAGTCACCGCGCAGGAAACCGGTCAGCATGTCGGCCAGATAGAACCGGGTCTGCAGATCGAGCCGCCCCATGATGCCGAAATCGACCGGCACCAGGGTGCCATCCGTCTCGACCAGCATGTTGCCGGGGTGCATGTCGGCGTGGAAGAACCCGTCGCGAAACACTTGATGGAAGAACACACCGGCCGCTCGGGACAGCAGCTCGGTGGCGTCGAGCCCGGCGGCATCCAGGGCGGCCACATCGTCGATCCGAAAGCCGTCGATCCAGGCCGTGGTCAGCACCCGCCGCGTGGTCAAGGCCCACTCAACCTCGGCCACCCGGAAGACCGCGCTGTCGAGGAAGTTCTCGGCCAGCTCCACCGCCGCCGCCGCCTCCAGACGCAAATCCATCTCGATCTCGACGGTCTCGCGGAACACGCGGACCGTTTCCATCGGCTTCATGCGGCGAACCCAGGGTAGGAACCGTTCGACCGTCTCGGCGATCCACTCGAACAGATCTAGGTCATGGGCGAAGGCGATCTCGATCCCCGGCCGCAGAATCTTGACCGCGACCTCACGGCCATCAGTCGTTCGCGCGCGGTGCACCTGGGCGATGGACGCGGCGGCGACCGGATGGTCGTCGAAGCTGTCGAACAGACGCTCGACCGGCGCGCCAAGCTCGGTCTCCAGCGCCGCCCGGGCGATGTCGGAGGCGAACGGCTCCAGCCGATCCTGCAATCGGGTCAAATCCGCCGACGCCTCATCGCCGATTAGGTCCGCCCGGGTGGCCAGGGACTGGCCGAACTTGATGAAACTTGGGCCCAGCGCGACCAACGCCGCCGCCAGCCGCTCCCCCCAGCGGCCGGTCACCGCCGGATCGCGCAACCGCCGGGCGAGCCGCGCCGCAAGCGCCAGACTCGGTGCTTCGGTGACCCGCTCCAGCGGTTCGACCACGCCGTGCCGGGCCAGGATCCAGGCAATCCGGGTCAGCCGGATCAGGTTGCGCAAGGAGCGGATCATCGGCTCACAATTGCCCGCTCATAGGCGCCAGCCGGAATGAATGGCCGCGATCCCGGCCGACAGGTCGCGCCACCGCACCGCCTCGAAGCCGGCGCGCCGCATGCGTTCGGTCAGCTCCTGCTGGTCGGGGAATTGGCGAATGCTTTCGGCCAAATATTGATACGCCTCGCGATCACCCGCCACCAATTGGCCGAGGCGGGGCAGCACCTTGAACGAATAGGCGTCGTAGACCGGGCCGAGCCAAGGCTGGGTCGGACGGGAGAATTCCAGGCACAGAAACCGGCCGCCGATCCGCAGCACTCGCCGCATCTCGGCCAGCGCCGTGTCGATCCGTGTGACGTTGCGCAGCCCGAAGGCGATGGTCACCCGATCGACCGAGGCGTCCGGCAGCGGCAGCCGCTCGGCATCGCCCACGGTCCAGATGATGCCGCCGTTGCCCTCTTCGCGCTCCGATCGCGCGCGGCCGGCCGCGATCATCTCGGCGTTGATGTCGCAGACGATCACCGGCCCACCGCCGCGCGACCGCCAGAGCCGGGCGATGTCGCCAGTGCCGCCCGCCACATCCAGCAGAGTGTGCGCCGCCCGTGGTGCCGCCCAGTCCATGAACGCCCGCTTCCATACCCGGTGGATGCCGAGGCTCATCAGATCGTTCATCAGGTCGTATTTGCCGGCGACGGAATCAAACACCTCGCGCACCCGCTCGGCCTTGACCTCAACCGGCACGGTATCGAAGCCGAAATCGGTCACGCCGTCTCGGATCTTCGGATCGATGGGGTTGGCATCGTCGGTCATCCCGCTCCTCGCCGTCGTGATGGGCCGCAACCGGTCCTGTGAACCTTAGCGCGTGACTAGGCGCGCGGCGGCATTGAATCAAGTAACTTGGCGCATCGAGAATCAACCACGACGGATCAACCCCATGCCCGAACTGCCCGAGGTCGAGACCGTCATGCGGGGGCTGGCCGCCCGTCTGGACGGCCGTCGGATCGCCCATGCCGAGGCGCGACGGCCGGATTTGCGCTGGCCGCTGCCGGCCAACTTCGCCGCCCGGCTCGAAGGCCGCCGCGTCATCGGCCTGCGGCGGCGCGCCAAGTACATTCTGGTCGATCTGGACGACGGCGTGAGCTGGATGATCCACCTCGGCATGTCCGGCCGCATGCTGTTGTCCGACGGCCCGGAGCCGGCGCGTGAGGCCCACGACCACGTGATCCTGCGAACCGAGGATGATTGCTGGGTCCGGTTCAACGACGCCCGGCGGTTCGGGATGATGGATTTGTGGCCGACCGCCGAGGTCGAGACCCACCGGCTGCTCGCCGGGTTGGGACCGGAACCGCTGGGCAACGCATTTTCCGGCCCGGTACTGGCGGCGGCGCTGGCGGGCAAGAAGACCCCGATCAAAGCCGCTCTGCTGGACCAGAAGGTGGTTGCCGGTGTCGGCAATATCTATGCCTGCGAGGCGTTGCATCGGGCGCACGTCGCCCCCCGGCGGTTGGCTCTAAACGTCGAAAACGTTCGAGCGGAGCGCCTGGCCGAGGCGATCAAGGCGGTACTGGGTGAGGCGATCGCGGCCGGCGGCTCGAGCCTGCGCGACCACCGGCAGGTTTCGGGTGAACTGGGCTATTTCCAACATGCCTTCCGGGTCTACGATCGCGCCGGGGCGCCCTGCCCGACCGAGGGGTGTCGCGGTGTCATCGACCGCATCGTCCAGGCCGGGCGCTCGACTTTCTACTGTCCTCGCTGTCAGCGCTGAGGTAGAAGCCCGTCGCCATGAGCATGCCGGATCGTCCGATCGAACGCCGCACATGCGCCTCCCTGCTCGGAGGCGGTCTTGTCCTGGCGCTATCATTCATCGCCGGCATCGTCGGCGTGCCATCGGCACCCGGCGCCGCGGCTGAGCGGTTTGTCGACGGCTTCGAGGACCTGCCGCTCATGCCGGCCCTGGAACCGGTTCCGGAGGCGGCCATGGCGTTCGATACGGCGGGCGGGCGGATCATCGTTGCCGCCGCCGAAGGCCGGACCACCATGGAGGATGTCCGCACGTTCTACGCCGCCACCCTGCCCCAACTCGGATGGCAACGGGCCGGCGAAGATCGCTGGCGGCGCGAGGACGAGGAATTGACCCTGGAAGCCCTGGGTACGAGCGACGGTCTGATCGTTCGTTTTCAGTTGGCCCCGCACTGACACACAGCCCGGCCGAACACCGGCGAACGGGCGTTAAGGAGCACGATCGATGGCTTATGAGACGATCCTTGTCGAGCGTCGCGGCAGCGTCGGCATCATTACGTTGAACCGGTTGAAGGCGCTGAACGCGCTGTCCGCCGCCTTGATGGGCGAGCTTCGCCGGGCGCTCGACGATCTGGCGGCCGATGACGCCATCGGCTGCTTGATCATCACCGGCAGTGAGAAGGCTTTTGCCGCCGGCGCCGACATCAAGGAGATGCAGCCGAAGACCTACGTGGACGTTTATCGCGAGGATTTCATCACCAGCGACTGGGAGCACGTAACCCGGATACGCAAGCCGGTGATCGCGGCGGTGGCGGGCTACGCGCTTGGCGGCGGCTGCGAGCTGGCGATGATGTGCGACTTCATTATCGCCGCCGACACCGCGAAATTCGGTCAACCGGAGATCACCATCGGCACCATCCCCGGAGCGTGCGGCACCCAGCGACTGACCCGTTTCGTCGGCAAATCG
>JABMNR010000142.1 GCA_013203465.1 Alphaproteobacteria bacterium | reverse complement strand
GGCCGCTACCGGGTCGACGAGATCACCTACAGCGGCCCGCCGGCCACCCTCGAAGTGAAAGCCACCGCCGCCGCTCTCGGCCAGGACATCCGTGCCGCCCGTTCCCGTTCCTGGCACCGCCAGAAGCTCGGCGAGCTCGCCCGCGCCATCGCTGCGGATCATGGGCTGGAGGCGAGGGTCGAGGCCACGCTCGATGCGATCCCGCTGCCCCACCTGGATCAGACGACTGAGGGCGACATCGCTTTCCTGGGGCGTGTTGCTGGCCGCTACGATGCTGTCGCCCGGCCGCTCGGGTCCGTCCTGGCTGTCGTCCGGCGCGGGGTCGCGGCCACGGCGTCGGGCAGGACGCTTCCCACGGTGACGCTGACACCGGCCGAGGTAACGCGCTGGTCCTACACCTATGCCGCCCGCCGCGAGGCCGGCGCCGCCGGCGACAAGCGCGGCGGCGTGCGCGCCTGGTGGTGGGACATCGCCGCCGGTGAATCCCGCAAGATCGAGCAGGGAGAACCGCCCTACGAGGATATCCGTCGGCTTCACGACAGCGAAGCCGACGCCAGGGCGTCGATCGTTGCCCATGCCAACAGCGCCGCCCGGTCCAACGCCGAGTTGTCGATCGACCTACCCGGGCGTTCCGACATCCAGACTGAAGCGCCGCTCGTGCTGTCGGGGTGGCGACCGCTGATCCCGGACCGCTGGCGCATCACCCGCGTCACCCACGATCTGAAGCCCGCCGGGTACACCTCCCGGATCTCCGCCGAAGCACTGCCCAAGCTGCTGAACCCGATTGCCGTCCAGACCGTCGAATGAGGAGCCAACCATGAACCGGCCTGTCCGTGACGTCGGTCGTATCGTCATGCCCGAAGCCGACTTCGAGCAGTTGCTGGAACTGGCGGCCGAACGCGGCGCGCGCAAGGCTCTCGATGATGTCGGGTTCGGCGGTGACGATGCGGCCAACGACATTCGCGATCTGCGTTCGCTGCTCGGATGCATGCGGCTCGCGAAGCGCACGGCCGTCCAGACCGCCGTGCGGCTGATCACCACTGGCGTCCTGCTCGCCCTGATGGCCGGCATCGCGATCAAGCTGAAGCTGTTTGGCAACGGCCCCTGACAGGCGCTTCCGGTCCTCAACCCACCAACCCGCCAAACGGCGGGTTTTTTGTGCCCGGAGACCCCCCATGACGACCACCACCTTCAAACACTGGCGCGACGTGCCCGGTGGCGCCTGGCGCTGGAAGAATTTCTCCCCTGCGGAGATTGCATGCCGTGGCAGCGGTTCCTTGCGGATCAACGAGGAGGCGTTGGACAAGCTCCAGGCGCTTCGTGATCGGCTTGGAAAGCCGCTCATCGTCCGTTCGGCTTATCGCAGTCCGGCGCACAACCGCGCCGTCGGCGGCGCGCCGCGCTCCAAGCACATGGATGGCACGGCCTTCGATATCGCCATGGCCAACCACAACCCGGTCGCCTTCGAGGCTGCTGCGCGAGAGGTCGGCTTCCTCGGCTTCGGCTTCTATCCACGCTCGGGCTTCATGCACATCGATCTCGGGCCCGCGCGTCAGTGGGGCGAACGTTTCCCGGTGCGGGCGACGGCGTTCGCCGCGGAGACGCCGGCTGCGCGAGAGGTGCTGGCCGAAAGCCGCACCATGAAGGGCAGCGGTGCCGCCGGTGTTGCGACGATTGGCGCCGCAGGAGTCGAGGTCGCGCAGAACGTCCTCGCCGAGACGCAATCCGCCGTCCTGCCGCTCGTGCCCCACCTCGACACGCTGCGCTGGGTGTTCATCGTCGTGGCGATCGTCGGCATTGGCGTCGCCATCTATGCCCGGATTGATGACTGGAAGCGGGGGCAGAGATGATGTCTGCACTCCTGACTGGGATTGTCGCCAGCCCATGGGCGCGGGCGGCCCTGCGCTACGGCGCCATCGCACTGGCGGTGCTCCTGTTCCTGCTCGCGCTCCGGCGAGCGTGCTGGCCGCCTCGCCGAACGCCTCGAAACCTCGGAGAAGACCAATGACGTCCAACGCCAGATGCTCGATGCGGCGGCTCGCCGCCCTCGTGATCGCAGCGATCTCGCTGACCGGCTGCGCGACGGTCGCTTCTGACGACCGCGTCGCGACCGTCTGCCCGCCCGTGGTCGAGTACACCCGCGAGTTCCAGGCGCGTGCGGCCGACGAGATTGATCTGCTGCCGGAGAGTTCGGCGATCGCCGAGATGCTCGCCGACTACAGCGTCATGCGGGAGCAGGCGCGGGCGTGTCGCGCTGGATAGGTGTTCTCGCCGGTGCCGTCGAGGTCGGCGATGGCGGCCCCGGCCGCATCCGCCTGGCGCAGATCGGCGACTTTTCCGCCCGCAGCCTGCACGCCTTCCTCGCCGCAAACCTCGCGCCCGGAGCCACCGCCAGGACCGACGGCTGGGCCAGCTACCCGGGCGCCCCCGACCTCAGCCACGATCCGCGCGTCGTCGGCGCCATGGCCGCTCATATCGTGCTGCCTTGGGTCCATCGCGTGTTCTCCAACCTCAAGACCTGGGCGCTCGGCGTCTACCACGGCCTGCGGCCCCAGCATCTGCAAGCCTACCTCGAAGAATTCGTGTTCCGGTTCAACCGCCGCCGTACCCGGCACGCCGCCTTCCGATCAATCCTCGCCATCGCCGTCGGCATCACGCCTGCCACATACAAGATGTTGATAGCACCGGAGGCTCAGGGATAAGCTTTATCCATGGCTGCATAAATCAGCTTAAAAATCGCGATTAAATTTACAACTATTTTTTAAACGTCGTTCCGCAAACTTCCTTCCACATCTGAAGCGCGAAACCACAAAACCGATCGGGGCGGCGTTCATGCTGCGAGGGCGGCTGTCATCGCGCGACTCCGCCTTCCGGTTAGCCGGAATTTGCCTACTATGCCATCAACCATGGGCGGATGGGCCGCTCAAATGGGAAATGTCGGCTCATACAACGCCGAGCGGACATCAGTCCGACAGGCTGCTAGCCTGAAT
>JABMNR010000141.1 GCA_013203465.1 Alphaproteobacteria bacterium | reverse complement strand
TCGATGTCCATGAGAATGGCGTCGAAATCACCCTCGGCAAACCGCTCGATCGCCTCACGGCCGTTGACCGCCACGGTGCCGACGTGCCCAGCGTTCTCCAACACGCCCATCACGACAAGCTGGTTCACCGCGTTATCTTCGCTGAGAGCGTCTCCACGAACTTTCGTGCCGACAGGCGTTCTACGTCCCCGCTGATCAACGTTCACAAGGTCTTCAACAATCCGCGTTTCCATCATGCCGTCTGGTGGTACCATAAAAGGCGAGTGCGTCGAATAAACCACCTGATGATGAGGCGATAGCTTGTCCTTAAAGTATCTCAACAAATCGCCTTGGGCTTTACCATGTAAGGTTAGACCTGGCTCATCCAAAAGCAAAAATATCGGACCTGCTCCTTCTCGTTTAACTCGGTCAAACTTAATAAGAAAAGAGAAAAACCATGTGAATACGGCGCTTCTTTCAGAAAAAGAAGTATCCGCCCTATGAAGTTGATTATAAATTCTTGCTCGACCTATTGGCCCGCTATTAAATGGCGCAGGGTCTCCGGGCTTACCCTCCGCGACATTGACTCGAACTTCTATATCAGGATTTTGCGTCCAAAAATCCAGAATTTCTTCAGTAAGTATATTCGATGCGGCCTGTAGCTTTGCATTGAAGCTCTCAAATGTCTTGGCAGCTATTATATCATTAAGACCAATGCCCGCGAACTCTAAAAACTCCAGAAAAAGGCGATCTCCTCTCAGGTTATCGTCCGAGAACAGTGTTTTATTTTCTGCTGTTACACTCAAATTCGGAAGATGAACCGTCGCGCTCATACGGTCATAACTGGAAAAATACATAAATTTCGGAAGATCTGTTTCAAGTAATTCTCTCGCTTTCCGAAGAATTTCATGCTTCGGATATGTTTCTATTTTCGTCAATAATGCTTTGTGTTTCGGGTTTGTTGGAGCCAGCGTTTTTAATTTTTCCCGAAGTTCTCCTGAAGTTCTGGGAGCCCCAACCTGACTTTTCTCTGGCGCCGAGAATCCCGCGTTGGATATTATGTAAGAAACGGCAGTGGCTTCGTTGATTGGTAGCACCCAACGAGGGCTAGGCGAACCGTATCCGCGTGTCAGCGTGACCGTATTACCAGTTACCGAATCAGGTCCGAATTCCGCAACCAGCCGGCCTTTGGCCTCGTCGGTTATTGCCCATTTTGACTTTATAACCAGGGCACCTTCATCTGGATGCCGCTCTGCGTAGCGAGCCAGATACCGTTTTGGGTAGTCGCGCTCCAATGTGTACTCAAATGGCGTGGCCGGGTGGGGGTTAAGTCCTGCAAGCGCCTGCAATATTACGGTCTTTCCCGCCTCGTTTTTGCCAACCAAACACGTTAAGTGATCTAATGTAAATTCACCCGTATCTTCGGCAGAGCGAAAATTTGTCACCTGAGCGCTTAGAAGTTTCATTGTAATACCTCGACCATCATGGTTACCATTTCTTTTTACTTCAGGCAACTAGCGTGTTGGCGACCGGTCGGAGTCAGGATCGACAAATTGACCATCGCATATGGAAGATGGTCAACAACCGAGGGTGGCTCCGCATTGCCACGCTTGCAAGCAACTTCCACCGTTTCCACGGCAGAGCCCGCCCTTGCACCGGGCGTGTCGGTGCGCGTGATGAAACGGCAAGACGTTTCTCTGGCGCGGGAGTGGGCTGGATGCCCCGGACTCGCTACATCGTGAGCCAAGAGCGAACGGCTGTGGTCATAGGGCGGCAGGCCCGGCGTGACCGCTATTTAACCAGCCGCACGCGATCCGATACCCCGGCTTCCTTCAACCGCCGCATGAAGCGGATGCGACCCGCCTTCATGCTGCGCGCCTCAAGCCAGCCCTCATGGTCTTGGGGCGAGACAAGCAGCACCTCAAGCTCACGATTCTGTTGCAACCGTCGAGCCAGGCGATCCGCCACCGTATCCGTGGTCAGGAACTGGTTCTCGATGTAGATAAGCCGCTGCGCATGATTAATCGCGGCCAGATAAAGCGCCTCGACCTCTCGAACGCCGGGACTCCCATCAAGCGCCGGCACTGTTCGCGCCACCGCGATATCGACATCCGTGAAGTCCGGCGCGAGACCCTCCGGCCAGGGATCTCCAATCGGGCCGGGTTCAAGCGCGTGCTCGCAGGCCGCGTCCAGCCATCGCTGCCTAACCAGCTCGGCCAACGCCAGGGCCGCCTCGCCGTCGACGCACATCTGAATGTCGTGAAAAGGGTCGTAGGGCTTGCCGTCTGGATCGCGTCGGCGGGGATGATCGGGCCGGTGCTCGGCGGTATCCCATCGTCTGACAGTCAGGTCCAACCCGCCGCAAAAGGCGACCGCGCCGTCGATTACCACGATTTTTTGATGATGGCAGGCGCCGAGTGGCAGGACATCGTCCAAACAAACCTTGATCTGCTTGGGCGTCGCCCAGTCGAGGTTGATTGACGGCAAGGGTTCTCGCTCCAGCGCATAGACCACCGAATAATCCCAAAGCAGTACATGCACCTCCAAGTCGGGCCGGCGGCGAACCAGGTGAGTGAGCAGATCTCCCAGCTTTCTTGGCGCTCCATCTGTATCCTCAGGCTCTTCGCCCAGGAGTTCGACCCGGGTGTCGATGTCCCAACCCGCGATGAAGACGCTGCGCCGCGCATTCAACAGCGCTTCGCGCAGCGCGCCGAAATAGGCAGCGCCATCAATTAGGACGGCAGCCCGCGCAGAACGGCAAACCCGCCAGCAGGTCCGCCCCGCCTCGAGAATATTGAGATTGTCGGCTGTCATCTTCGCTGAGAAAGAACCTCAAATGGCACGTACCGTCGTATTATGCGGCCGTAGGTCGGTTTATCCAGACATTGTTCCGGAAAACCGGGTCTGGGTGTCGTACCGCCCAGAGTGAGGTCTGTGGGGTCCGTGGAATCGCCCGACCCGCCCGGTAATCCATACCGCGCGGACCCACGTAACAAAAGCCTGAGTCGCGCCCGGCCGCGTCCCTTTGCGGTTCAATCTAGATTGGAGCCCCCGCCCGTGAAATCGCCGGTCATTCTTTGGTTCCAACAGGACTTGCGGGTTCAGGACCATCCGGCTCTCTCAGCCGCCGTCGCCTGCGGCCGGCCGGTCGTTCCGGTCTATATCCTCGACGATGAAGCCCCCGGCGTTTGGGCGCCCGGCGGCGCGTCGCGCTGGTGGCTCCATAACAGCCTCGCCTCGCTGCGATCGTCATTGGAAAAGCTGGGAAGCGGCCTGATTTTGCGGCGCGGTCCGGCGAGGAAGGTCTTGGCGCGCTTGATCGCCGAAACCGGCGCGACATCGGTTTTCGTCACGCGACGTTACGAACCTCACGCGGCCAATCTCGAACGGGAGCTGGCGGCGGATTTCACGAAGGGCGGCATCGACTTTCGCCGCTTCGGCGGTACTCTTCTCTTCGAACCCGAAGCCCTGGCAACCAAGGAGGGCCGGCCCTACAAGGTCTTCACCCCCTTCTATAAGGCCTGCCTGGCCAAGTTCCCCGCCGCGTCCCCGGCCAAGGCCCCGAGTCCCCTTGCCGCGCCGCCGCAACTTTCGAGGAGCGACCGGCTGGCCGATTGGGATCTCCTGCCGGCTAGCCCGGACTGGGCCGGCGGTTTGCGCGCGACATGGTCGCCGGGAGAACAGGGCGCCGAGGCACGGCTCGATACGTTCTTGACGAGCGTCATGGGTGACTACGAGACGGACCGGGATCGGCCCGACAAGCCTGGCACCTCGCGGATGTCGCCCCATCTGCATTTCGGCGAGATCAGCCCCCGGCTGTGCTGGCAAAGGGCCAAGCTTGCGCTCGAGATGAACGGTCACCGCGGCGAAAGCGGCTGCACCGCTTATCTGCGCGAATTGATATGGCGCGAGTTCTCCTATCACCTGCTGCACCATTGGCGCAGCCTGCCGGAGGAACCCTTCCGGGCGGATTTCAAGGACTTTCCCTGGGAAGAGAACGAGGCCCACCTCCAAGCATGGCAACGGGGCCGAACCGGCTATCCCATGGTCGACGCCGGCATGCGGCAGCTGTGGCACACGGGTTGGATGCACAATCGCGTGCGCATGATCGTCGCGTCTTTTTTGGTGAAGCATCTTCTGGTTCCATGGCAGGCGGGCGCGGCCTGGTTCTGGGACACCTTGGTCGATGCCGACTTGGCCAACAATTCAGCCAGCTGGCAATGGGTCGCCGGATGCGGCGCGGACGCCGCCCCCTTTTTCCGGATCTTCAATCCCACGATCCAAGGCCGGAAGTTCGATCCGGATGGCGCCTACGTGCGTCAATGGGTGCCGGAACTAACGGCCGTTCCCAACGCGTTTATTCATCAGCCCTGGAGCGCCCCGCCCCAGGTCCTATCGGACGCTGGGGTGAACTTGGGAAGAGACTATCCCGGCCCGATCGTGGATCACGCCACGGCACGCGCGCGCGCGCTCGACGCCTTTAAAAAGCTGAAAAAGCGCGCCGTTTGAGGGCGATTTCGTGGCGTTATCACCGCCAGCGCTTGGCCGGCTCTTCGTTTGTCGCCTACGACATCTCGGACAGACGTTCGGGCACCGCGCTTTGACGAAGGGTTTCGATCGCGCGCTGCTCAAGCTGGCGGACACGCTCCTTGCTGATGCCCAGTTCCCGGCCCAGGTCGTCGAGCGTGCGCCGCTCGTCACCGAGATGCCGGGCGCGGATGATCGCCTGATCGCGTTCCGGCAGTCGCTTGAGCGCCGCGCGCAACCAATGGCTGCGGGTTTCGTTATCGTGGGAGAACATGACCATGTCCTCGGGCGAGGCGCCGCCGTCGACCAGCCCATCCTGACGTGTCGACGACCCCTCCTCGCCAACCGGGGCGTTTAACGATAGATCCGGGTTCAACGCGATCTGCTCCATGGCCTCGACGTCGGCCGAGCTCACGCGGTGCCGAGCGGCGAGTTCTTGTCGCAGATCGTCGCGGCTTTTGGTCTCATCGAGGCGCGGGCGCAAGCGCCGGAGGGCGAAGAACAGCGCCTTTTGGGTCGCGCTGCCGCCGATTCGCACCATGGACCAATTCCGCAGCATGCAGTCGTAGATCTCGGCGCGGACCCACCAGGTCGCATAGGTCGAGAAGCGCACGTCGCGCGCCGCCTCGAACCGCATCGCGGCCTTGAGCAGGCCGACGTAACCCTGCTGCACGAGATCGTCGAAGGACACGGCCGCACCGCGGAATTTGGAGGCGGCCGATACGGCGAGGCGGCCGTGCGCCGCGATCAACTCTTGCAGCGCGCGCTCGTCACCGCCCTCGTGCCAGCGCCGGACCAAGTCTTGCTCCTGGGCGCGGGTCAAGAGCGGCGCGTTCATGGCCCTGTTGACCAGATGCCGCGCCGTCCCGGTGGTCGCCGATCCAACCGCTGCGCTTGCCATGCCAGATGCCCCTTGTTTTGGTGTTCCTCACTGAATCTACGGCGATGCCGCGCCCGCGGATCACCGGAAAACTGTTAGAATCTGGGCAGGATTGTGATCCGCCGGGCCCGGCGCCCCGTACTGAATCTGGTTAGGCCAAATAGGTGGAAGAGATCGGAGCGATGCTACGGCAGCGAAAAGAACGCTCGCACGATGCGGTGGCCTCTAGGCCGAAACGCGCGGCGACGCGCAGGCCGTTGCTCGGTGCCGGCCTCATAGCGGTGGTTGTGGCGACCGCCGCGGCGCCCTTGGTGGCGGCATTGCCGCCCGCCCGCCAGATAGCTTTCGCCATCCTCAGCGACGACGATGTTATCGGGCAGCACAGCATCGCTTTCGAGCACCGCGGAAGCGATCTGCTGGTCGATATCGACATCGACATCGAAGTGCGTTTCGCCTTCTTTACCTTGTTCCGCTACCAGCACGAGAACCTTGAGGTGTGGCGTGACGGGCAACTTGTATCCCTGGATACCCGAACCGATGACGACGGAACACTCTATGCCGTCACGGCGCGCGCAACGCCGGCAGGGCTTCAGGTCGAGGGCGCCGACGGCACGTTCCTAGCCCCCAGGGAGATAATCCCGACAAGCTACTGGAACCCGGCGACGGTCGAGCAGACGCGCCTGCTCGATACCCAACGCGGCGGCCTCCTCGACGTGACCATCCGACCGTTCGGCAAGGACTCGGTGGCGATGGGGAGCGCCGCGCTCCCGGCCCAAAAGTACACGGTCACGGGTGACCTGAACCTGGAGGTCTGGTACACCCCGCAAGGCGAGTGGGCCAAGATCGCTTTCGAGGCCCGCGGTACAACCATCAACTACGCCCCGGCCGAGGCCTGGGCCCGCCGGCTCGGCGTTTCCAATTGATGGCTGCGCTGTTGGCCCGGCTCGGCACCGCCGCTTGCCGCGAGGGCATAGGAAGAAGCAACGGGTATCGCGCCCCATGACCGATGTCGCTTGGATCACGGGGGCCAGCTCGGGCCTGGGCGAGGCGCTCGCCGTGCGCATGGCGCGCGAGGGCTGGCGTGTGGCGGTCTCGGCGCGCAGTGCCGGCAAACTCGAAGAATTGGAACGTGCTGCGAAGGATGCCCCCGGCTCGATCCACGCCATGCCACTCAATGTCACCGACGCGGCGGCCGCGGCGGCCACGATCGCGCGCGTCGAGGACGAGCTCGGGCCCATCGACCAAGCCGTGCTCAATGCCGGAAGCCACATCCCGGTCCGGGCCAGCGCATTGAAAATCGAAGATTTTCGGGCGCTGGTCGAGCTCAACCTCATGGGCACGGTGCATTGCCTTAGCCCCCTGCTCGCCCGCATGACCGCCCGGCGCAGCGGACGCATCGCCATCGTCGCCTCGGTTGCCGGCTACCGCGGCCTGCCGACCTCGGGCGCCTATGGGATGACCAAGGCCGGCCTGATCAACCTGGCCGAAGCCCTGAAGCCGGAGCTGGACGGTCTCGGCGTGACCTTGCAGATCGTCAACCCCGGCTTCGTGCGCACGCCGCTGACCGACCGCAATCCCTTCCCCATGCCGTTCCTGATGGAGGTCGACGACGCGGCGGCGGCGCTCCATCGTGGGCTCCAGACCGATCGCTTCGAGATCGTGTTTCCGCGCCGCCTTGCCTACATCATGAAGGTGTTGCGCTGCCTGCCGGCGCCGCTCGCCTTCGCGCTCACACGCCGGCTCGTCCCCCAGGAATGACAGCGCACGAAGCCTTGGACGCCTACGCGGCATTTTTCGAGGGCCTGAGTCCGGCGTCGTTGCCTCGCCTGGACGCGCTGTGTACGCCGGAGGTTCGCTTCCGTGATCCCTTCAACGACGTCCGCGGCGTCGCCCAGTTTCGCGCGGTCTTGGCCAAGATGTTCCACGATGTCGCCGAGCCCCGCTTCGAGGTGACCGACCGGGCGATCTCGAGCCGGGCCTGTTATCTACGCTGGACCTTTACCTTCCGTGGCGCCGGGTCGCACGAAGGTCCTCGGCGGATCGAGGGGGTCAGCGAGATCCACCTGAATGCGGCCGGTAAGGTCATCGCCCACATCGACCATTGGGACGCGGGGGCGCAGATCTACGAGCAGATTCCGGTGCTGGGATCCTTGGTGCGGATGGTCAAACGACGGTTGTCGGCGGCGCGTTAAGCCGCCTACGGCGTCGCTGTGACGGCGCTCGACAGGCCGCGCGCCTCATCCGCCGCGTCCTTATGGAACATCAAGGTAACCTCGCCGATGAGCAGGCCGAATTTCGTGACGGCGGCGCGGTTGATCAGCACCCGGTCGTCTTGCAGGAACAGCCAGTCGTCGAAGTGCACGGTCCAGGTGCTGTCGCCGACCTTGAGCGCGAACTTGTACCGCCAGTTTAGCGCGTTACCGTAGGCCGAGCCTTCGGCGATGCCGACGACCCCCTCGGCCTTGCCTTCATAGTCATGTTCGCCGAGCTTCTTGATACGCCAGATGCGCTGCTCGGTTTCGCCGTCATCGTAGACGAAATCCTCGACCAGGGTCAGGGTCTCGCCGTCCCAAGTGCCATCGATGTCAACCCGGAACTGTCGGCGCAGAGTGCCGAAACGGTCCTGGAAAATCCCCCAAGCCTGGGTCTTTCCGGCAAAGTAATCTTCAATCAGCAGGCGCGGCTCCCGCCCGGCGAAATCTTCCGGTTTCATGCTACTGCATCCGGACAAGAAAACGGCAAAGGCCGCATAGACGAGAAGCCTCGCTCTCATGGTCGACACCTCGTTTCATGTGCTGATGGTACGGGAGCGGATCATCGCGCGAATGCGCCGCTGCCGCTCAGCGGTAATGGGATAGCCCCAGAATAGGGTCACGGCCGCGATCTTGAATGCGGCCGGCACCAGGCTGTAGAGCGCCGCCAGCGCGATCAGTCCGGTATCGCTGTTGCCCATAGTGTTGGCGGCGAAGCCCGCCAGATCGAGCAAGGGGAATGCGATCCCGACCGCGAGCGCGAGCGCGAGCTTGGTCGCCATGCCCCAGATCGCGAAATAGATCCCGGTTCTCTGGCGGCCGCTGTGCAGGGTGTCGAGATCGACCACGTCGGCCTGCATCGAGGCGGGAAGGACAAGGTCGGCGCCGAGACTAAACCCGGTGAAGACGCAAATCAGCAGGAACCACCACTGGTCGCCCGGTCCCAAGAGCGGCACGAACAAGAACACCGCAGTCGCCCACAGCATGGCGCCGGTCCAGACCCGATGCTTGCCGTAACGCGCGCTCACGCGCAGCCAAATCGGAATGGCCGCGACGCCGCAGAAGAAATAGACGAACAGCAGAGGACCGGACCATTCGGGACGCTCGATCACATGCGCGACGAAAAGAAGAAACAGACTGGCCGGCAG
Source organism: Alphaproteobacteria bacterium (assembly GCA_013203465.1). GTDB lineage: Bacteria > Pseudomonadota > Alphaproteobacteria > Thalassobaculales > Thalassobaculaceae > JABMNR01. The sequence goes on along the minus strand of JABMNR010000141.1, from coordinate 6,629 downwards.
TCCGTTGGCAATACCGCTCAGCAGATAGGCCGCCACCAGGCGCCGGAACGGCCGGTTGCGCCAAAGAATCGCCACGCCGCGCCGCCAACCGGCGGAGGCGCGCCAGATAGCATTGCCCTCAGGTACGGCACAGAGTGCGACGATCAGGCTCAAGGGAAGTACGAACCAAAGCATCCAGCCGATCATTTGCAGCGCTGCGCCCCGATCCGCGCCGAGCAGGCTTGGCAGGCCGGCCGCCAGCAGGGTCCCAAGGACGACGAAGCCTTCCCGGCTGCCGGCGATCCGACTGCGCTGGTCGTAGTCCGGGGACATCTCGGCGCCCCAGGCGCTGTACGGCAGCAGGACCATGGTGACGCCCAGATAGGCCGCGACGGTCCAGACCAGGAGGTATCCAATTCCAACCCCTTCCTCGGCCCCGAACAGCATGTGCGCGCTGAGAAGTACGATCGGTGCGCCGGCCACCATCCAGACCCGGCGCCGGCCGAAGCGGGTGACGATGCGATCCGACAGCGCGCCGATCAGCGGGTCGGTGACCACGTCGCTCAGCCGAGCGATCAGCAGAACGGCGCCAACGGCCGCGAAACCCAGTCCCAGGTCCTCGGCATAATAAGCGGGTAGGTAGACGTAAAGCGGTAGCATGAGCGCTGCGAGCGGCAGCCCGGGGAGGCCGTAGGCAAGCAGCCGCGGAAGCGAAACCGTTTGTGACGAACCGCTCATGCGGGACCTTACGGCCGGCTCAAGCCGAGCCGCATCAGGCCGACGCGGCCGCTGCGGAACCCGGCCTCGCAGTACGCCAGGTAGTAACGCCACAAACGATGGAACCGCTCGTCGAACCCGAGCGCGGCGATCTCCGGCCAAGCTTGCTCGAAGCGCCAATGCCAATCGACCAGGGTGCGCGCATAGTCTGCGCCGTGGTCACTGTCCCGCTCCCAGGTCAGTCCGGCTGCGCCCACCGCCGCGCGTAGCGCCGAGGGCGAGGGCAACATGCCGCCCGGAAAGACGTAGCGCTGGACGAAATCGGCCCGGTCCCGGTAGGCCGGGAACGCGGCATCGTCGATGGTGATGACCTGAAGCGCGGCGCGGCCGCCCGGGGTCAGGCGCGCGCGCAGCGTCTCGAAGAAGACCGGCCAATAGCGCTCGCCCACAGCCTCGAGCATCTCGATCGAGACAATGCGGTCGTAATGATTACGCAGATCGCGGTAGTCCTGTAGGCGCACCTCGACGCGCCCGGAAAGACCCGCCGCGGCAATACGCGCCCTGGCGTAGTCGTACTGGCTTTGGGAGATGGTGACTGCGGTGACCCGACAGCCGATCTCGCGCGCCGCCCAGACACAGAACCCGCCCCAGCCGCAACCGATCTCCAGAACCTCGTGCTCCGGCCGCAGACCCGCGATCTCCGCCATGCGTGCGTATTTGCGTTCCTGGGCGGCTTCGAGCGTTTCGCCGGGTTCGGCGAACAGGGCCGCCGAATAGGTCATCGTCGGGTCGAGCCAAAGACGGTAGAACTTGTTGCCAAGGTCGTAATGAGCGGCGATGTTGCGCCGGGAACCCCGCTTCGTGTTGCGACGCAACAGATGAAGGCCGCGGTTAAGCGCCCGCGTCCAGATCCGACCCTCGATCGCCCGGCCCAGACTGGCTTCGTTTTGCGCCCCCAGTTCGATCAAGGCAACGAGATCGTCCGAATCCCAATCGCCGTCGAGATAGGACTGGGCAAAGCCGATATCGCCCCCGGTGAGCAGGCGCCGAAACGCGCGCAGCCGGTGGATCCGGATGTCCGCAGCCGGCCCGGGCTCGGCGCCCCGGTAGCTGGCTCGCTCGCCGCTCGGCAGGGTCACGGTCAAGACGCCCGAGGTAAGGCGCGAAGCGAGCGCGTCGAGGACCCGGCGGGCGGGGGTGAGTACTGGCCAGTTCGGCCGGGCAGCGGTATCGACAAACATGGCACGTCCATAGAGATGCGGCAGGGCGGGTTAAGGAACTCAGCGGGAGGATAAGCTGGCCACCGTGACGTCACCGGGCGGCGGGGACGGCCGTGGCCGGAACCGGGCGCCCTTGCGCCACAGACGCAAGGCCTCCCAGTGAATACCGCCGATGACTTTGAGGGTCATCAACGGATAAGCGAAACAGGCGCGCAGCAGCGTCGAATCGCGCAGTGGCGCGCGCCGCGCCGTGTGGGTGGCGATAAAGCCACGACCCCCGGCATCTTCCTGATCGATACGGATGGCCAAGCGCGCGCCCGGTTCGTCCAGGCGGAAGCGATAGGTCGCGGACATGTCCATGAAGGGCGAGACGTAGAGCCGTTTCGCGCACTGCTGCTCGATCGCCTGTCCGGGTGCGCGATCCGGCGCGACCGGAAGCAGGTAGCCGTGGGACTCACCGAAGGTGTTGCTGACATCGTAGAGAACGGCCACCAGCCGTTCCTCGGCGTCGTAACAGAACCAGACCGACAGTGGATTGAATACGTAGCCGAGCAAGCGCGGGAAACACAGCAAACGCACCCGGCCGCCGCCTAGATCGATTCCGGCCGCCGTCAGATGTTGCTCGATCCAGGCCTTGAGCGATCCGCCGTCGCGCGGACCAAAGTCGCGGTCGTACAGGCTGAACAGGTTCCAACGATTATGTGAGAACAGGCGTAGCCGGCGACCGAGTGTGGGCAACTCGTCCAGATCGACGAAAACGGAGAACACGCGGTAGGCGAAGCGGTGCCGGAACGGGCGCAGGCGCACGTGCATGATGCGCCCGAAATAGATGCAGGAAGACCTCTCCGCCGGCACCGTCGCCGTTTGCCCACCCCCGATCATTCCGCCGCCACCATCTGCGGTTGGCCGACCGCGAACGCCGCCGGGCTGCGCGGGGCGATCTCATCGGCCCAGGGCGCGGGCGTGCCGAGCGCGGCGGCAACCGCGAGCCCGGCCTGCACGGCGTCCTCGTGGAAACCATAACCGCAATAGCTGCCGCAGAACCAGGCTCGCTCTGCTCCTTGAATCGCCGGCATTAGGCGCTGCGCCTCAACCGCCGCATGATCGAATTGGGGATGCTGATAAAGGAACTCGGCAAAGACGCGGTCCGCAGCCGGCTCACGAATGGGATTGAGCGAAACGATCACCGGCTCCGACACCGGGAGGTTCTGCAGCCGGTTCATCCAGTAGCTGACCGAAACCCGGTCCGATCCGGCGCCATCGTCTTGCGCCAAGTAGTTCCAGCTGGCCCAGACCCGGCGGCGTTTGGGCAGCAGACCTCGGTCGCCATGGACCACGGCGCGGTTCGGCTGGTACCGGAAGGCGCCGAGCAGCTGTCGCTCCAGGCGCGAGGCACCGGCGCCGAGGATGGCGAGCGCGCGGTCGGCGGGGGTGGCGAACACCACTTGATCGAAGCGCTCCGCCTCGCCCGAACCGGAATCGACCTGGACACCGCCTGGGGTGCGCGCGATCGCATGCACCGGCGCATCCCTGCGCGCCTCGAAGCGCCCGGTCTCGACCAAGCGCGCCACGTACTCGCGGCTGCCGCCGCGCACCGTGCGCCAAGGCGGCGGGCCCGTGAGATCGAGCAAACCGTGATTGACGAAGAATTGGATGAAGGAGCGGGCCGGGAACTCGAGGATGCCCTCCAGGGTCGACGACCAGATCGCGGCTGCCATGGGCAAGAGGTACTCGCGCGCGAAGGCCCTCGAATAGCCACCGCGCTCGAGCATCTGGCCGAGGCTGATGGGATCGCCGCCGGGCGCGGTAAGCAGCCGCGGCGCCTCCTGAGAGAAGCGCCGGATGTCGCGCAACATGCGCCAGTGGTCGGGCCGGAATAGGTTGCTGGGCTGCGCGAACACACCGAGCAGACTGCCGAAATACTCGACCCGGCCACCGCCGAGCGAGACCGAAAACGACATGTCGCTCGGCTCGGTTTCGGCACCAATCGCCTGGAACAGGCGGGTCAGGTTGGGATAGTTCGGCTCGTTATAGACGATGAAGCCGGTATCCACGGGAACCTTCCGGCCACCGAGGGTCACATCCATGGTGTTGGCGTGCCCGCCGAGGTAGGCCCCCGCCTCGAACAGGACGGCCTCGTGGTCACGCGACAGCATCCAAGCTGCCGAAAGGCCGGCGGCTCCGCCCCCGATCACCGCAATTCGCATAGGAACCCCTGTGGTTGGCTCGAAAACTACATTCTTAGTACGACGGCCTATGGCTGCCGGATCACCATTCGGACAATAAGGTAATTTCCGCGAATTTACGGGCCGAGGGGTGATCCGGACCCGCCTTCCGCCCGTATCTCCAGGGAAACCAGCCAAGACGGGTCCATGAACGGTCTTCAGCTAGCGGCTAACCTGCCCCTTCAAGGGTTCCTCGGACGGCCATTGGGCCGCCCGCGCCGATCGGCTATACAAGCCGTCATGCTGGAAGCGGATAAGACTATTCCCGGGCAGGACAATGTTGCCCTCATCGACCTCATGTCGGCGATCGCCGAGACACGCGATCGCGAGGCCTTCGCGCGGCTATTCGATCATTTCGCGCCGCGGGTAAAGGCCTACATGCGCCGCCTCGGCGCCGAGCCCGCGGCCGCGGAGGATCTGGTCCAGGACGTCATGCTCACGGTTTGGCGCCGGGCCGGGCAGTTCGACCCCACCAAGGCGGGGGTTGCGACTTGGATCTTCACGATCGCGCGCAACCGGCGCATCGATATCATCCGGCATGAGCGGCGCCCGGCGCCCGACCCCAACGATCCGGCGTTGGTACCGAACCGGGAACCGGAGGCCGACGCGGCGGTCGAGCAAAATCAGCATGGCACGCGGTTACGATCTGCGGTCGCCGAGCTGCCGGAGGAGCAGGCGCGCCTGCTGGAACTGGCCTATTTCGAGGATAAATCCCATAGCGTCATCGCGGGCGAGTTGGGTCTGCCCCTGGGCACGGTGAAGTCGCGTATCCGTCTTGCGATGGACAAGTTGAGAATCCAGTTGGCGGAGTTGAAATGATGCCGCGTTTTCACGCCCAGGACGAGCACCTGATGGACTATGCCGCCGGCTCGCTGGCCGAGCCGATCGCCGTGCTCGTGGCCACGCACTTGGCGCTGTGCCCGGCGTGCCGCGCTCGCGTTGAGGCGTTCGAGGCGGTCGGCGGCGCCCTGCTCGAAAAACTGGGCACGGAGGCCATCGACCGGTCGCTGCGCGACTCCGTTCTGGCGAAACTGGATGAAACCGACTCTGAGTGCGCGCCCCCACCAAGCGTCCGAAAGCCGGCTCCCATAGACCTGCGGGTGCCCGAGCCCTTGCGCGGCTATCTCGGTGGCGGGCTCGACACCCTCGCCTGGAAGGCCCGCGGCCCGGTAGACGAGGTGCGGATCCTGCGCGAACATGCCGGCGTCACCAGCCGCCTGCTCCGAATCAAGGCCGGCACGCCGATGCCCCATCACACCCACGATGGCAACGAACTGACCCTGGTACTAACCGGCGGCTTTACGGACCGTGGCGACCACTTTCTGCGCGGAGACGTGGCGGCCGCGGATTCGAGCGTCGATCACTGTCCAGCCGCCGATCCCGGCGAGGATTGCTACTGCTTCGCCGTGAACGACGCGCCGCTCCGGCTGACCGGACCCATCGGCCGTCTGCTCAACCCCTTTTTGCGCATCTGATGGCACGCAGCGCCCGAGCCCGACCGTTATTTTTGGCCGGGGTTTGGCGCCACCGGTGGTACATCGCGTCCTGGCGGTGGTATCAATTTTCAAACAGTCCGGGCCGCTGGGCGAAACCAGCCGAGAGCCTCAGCGATGGCCCTCTCCGAATCACCAGAGCTACAACAGGCCTACCGCCGTTTCATAGAGCGAGCTCGAGATCCCGATCTTGATCGGCGAATGTAAGAGCCAACTTGGCTGGCGCTGGGCGGCGCATAATGACGAAGCCGGGCTGCGCGAGCTAGTGTCCAGACATATCCCGTATATCCAGCTTGCGGGTTAGGGGAGGATAGCCCCGTGAAAGAGCGATGGGTAGAGACTGTTCCGGTGTTGGACCATTTCGCGCTGGTGGCCGATCCGTCTCAATATGCCGCGCTCCCGGAGGACTGGTGCATTGGCGTTTCCGACGTGGTCGACTCCAAGGGCGCAATAGAGGCCGGCCGCTACAAGGCAGTTAACCTGGCCGGCGCCGGCATTATCAGCGGGGTGACGAACGCACTTTTCGGCGACCTGCCACTATTCGCCTTCGGCGGCGACGGCGCCCGCTTCGCGGTCTCGCCAGCCCAGGCGCCAGCGGCGGCTGACGCGCTCTCCCGCGTCGCCATGTGGGCCGAGCGAGATCTGGACTTGCACCTGCGCGTGGGGATGACGGCGGTGGCCGAGGTGCGCGATGCCGGCTTCGACGCCCGCGTGGCGTTCTGGCGGGCATCGGAGCACGTTCGCTACGCCATGTTCACGGGCGGCGGACTGGAATGGGCGGAAGCAAAGCTGAAGAGCGGCGCTATCGGCCTAGCACCGGCGGCAACGGAGGACGAGCCGAACCTCAGCGGCCTCTCCTGCCAGTGGGGAGCCGTGCTGCCCAAACAAGGCAAGATCCTGTCGATCATTGTCAAACCGTCACCCGGCGTAACGCAGGAACGGTTCGCCGAGATCGCATCTAGAGCAACTTTAGCGAACACCGAATCATAAAAGGG
>JABMNR010000140.1 GCA_013203465.1 Alphaproteobacteria bacterium | reverse complement strand
GATCTGCGACTATCAGGTGTCGGCGCTCGATGTGTAGATACAGTACCATGTGCTGAATATGCTTAAGGAAATAAAGGAAAAGCTGGGGCTGACCTATTTGTTCGTCAGCCATAATCTGGCGGTGGTCGATTATATCGCCGATCGGATCGCGGTGATGTGCGCCGGCCGGCTGGTCGAATTGGCGCCACGCGAGGCGTTGTTTCGCGACCCGATTCATCCCTATACCCAGGCGCTGCTGACCGCCGTACCTGATCCGGATCTGGACAATCCACTGGATTTCGCGCGGGTGATGGACGACCGCGCGTCGGTGCCGGCGGCGTGGCCGGCGCCGTTCACCATTGATGACGATCATGCCCCGCGGCTTGTCGATATGGGTGATGAACATTTCGTGCGGGCCGACGACCGCGTCCTGACCCTTAGGTTGGCGTCATGATTCGAACCCTGGTTCTGATCGCCTTTGTGTCTTGGTCGCTCCCGCTCCCCGTGGCGGCCTTGGAACTGGTCGAGACGCCGTCGCTGGAATCATTGGTCTATGACGGAAGCTTGCCTCCGGTGACAGAACGGGTGCCGACCGAGCCGGCGGTGGTCGATCTCGTCGCCCAGGGCCGGGAGCTTGGTTTACACGGCGGTACGCTGAACATGATCATGGGCGGGGTCAAGGACACCCGACAGCTTGTGGTTTATGGCTATGCCCGGCTGGTCACCTACGAGCCCGGAACGTTCGAATTGAAGCCCGACATCCTGAAGGCGGTCGAGGTCGAGGGCGATCGGGTCTTCACCTTCACCTTGCGCGACGGGCATCGCTGGTCCGACGGGCATCCGTTCACCGCCGAGGATTTCCGCTATTGGTGGGAGCATGTGGCGAACCACGCGAAGCTGTCACCATCCGGGCCGCCCAGTGAGTTGATCATCGATGGCGAGGCGCCGCGCTTCGAGGTCCTGTCGCCCACGAAGGTGCGATACTCATGGTCGCGACCGAATCCCGGTTTCCTGCCGTCGTTGGCTGGCGCGAGGCCACTCTACCTCTATCGACCGGCGCATTATCTCAAGGAATTCCATGAAGATTTCGCGGATCCGGAGGAGCTGGCGGGTTGGGTGGAGGCCGCGCACCAGAACAATTGGGCGGCGTTGCACAACAAGTTCGACAATCTCTACAAGTCGGACAACCCGGACCTGCCTACCTTACAGCCCTGGCTCGTCGAGACGCGGCCCCCGGCCGAGCGCTTCTCGTTCAGGCGCAACCCTTTCTATCATCGGATCGACACCGCCGGACGACAGCTTCCGTATATCGATCAGGTGATCTTCCAGATTGCCGCCAAAGGACTGATCCCGGCCAAGACCGGTACCGGTGAAGCGGATCTGCAGGCGCGGTACCTATCCTTCGACGACTACACTTTCTTGCGGCAGAGCGAGGCGCGAGGCGATTACGAGACTTACCTCTGGCGTACGGCCAAAGGCTCGCATGTCGCACTGTATCCCAATCTGAACGCCAAGGACCCGGTGTGGCGCGACCTAATGCGCGACGTGCGGTTCCGGCGGGCGTTGTCGCTCGCCGTCGATCGGCACGAGATCAACCAGGTGATCTATTTTGGCCTGGCGATGGAGGGGGCGAATACCGTGCTTCCCGACTCGCCGTTATCGAAGCCGGAATTCCGCCGCCGCTGGACTCAACTCGATTCAGCCAAGGCTAATCGGCTGCTGGATGCGATCGGGCTGACGAAGCGTGACTCGCGTGGCGTCCGCCTGCTGCCCGACGGCCGACCGGCCGAGATCATTGTCGAGACCGCCGGCGAGAGCACCGAGCAGACCGATGTGCTCGAATTGTTGCACGACGCCTGGATGCGGATCGGTATCAAGATTTACACCCGACCATCGCAGCGCACGGTGTTCCGAAACCGCATTTTCGCGGGCGCGACCATCATGTCGATCTGGTCGGGAGTGGAGAATGGCTTGGCCACGGCCGAGACGAGCCCGGACGAATTCGCGCCGACTGACCAGACCCAGTACATGTGGCCGAAATGGGGTCAGCATTATCAAACCCAAGGCAGGGCTGGCGAGGCGCCAGACCTACCCGAGGCCAAACGGTTGCTGGCGCTGTATCACGAGTGGCGTTTCGCCGAGGGGCGGGCGCGGCGGCGCGCCATCTGGGGTGAGATGTTGGATATCTGGTCGGAGCAGGTCTATTCGATCGGTCTGGTTTCTGGCGTGCTGCAGCCGGTCGTGGTGTCGCTGAACCTGCACAATGTGCCGGTCAAGGCGACCTACAATTGGGACCCCGGCGCCCATTTCGGCATGTACCGGCCCGACACCTTCTTCTTCGGTCCGAAACGGACCCCGGTCGCCGACGCGGTGCTGCGCGCCGCCGCTTTCGGGGAGTAGCCGGCGATGCTCGACTACGTCGCCCGCCGCCTGCTGATCATGGTGCCCACGCTGATCGCCATCAGCATTATCACCTTCATCATCATCCAGTTGCCGCCCGGCGACTATCTGACGACCCTGATCGCCGAGATGGAAAGCCAGGGCGAGAACGTCGACCAGGCGAAGATCGCCGCCCTGCGCGCGCAGTACGGGTTGGACCTGCCGCTGTGGGAGCAGTACCTGGTCTGGGCGACCGGCCTGTTGCGCGGTGATTTCGGCTACAGCTTCGAGTACCAGTTGCCGGTCGCCGACGTGGTCGGGGATCGGGTTCTGCTGACCATCGTGCTGAACTTCGGGACGATCTTCTTCATCTATCTGGTATCGTTTCCGATCGGTATCTACTCCGCCACCCACCAATACGGCTGGGGTGATTACGGACTGACCCTGATCGGCTTCATCGGCCTCGCCACGCCAAACTTCCTGCTCGCGTTGGTGTTGTTGTACTTCGCCAACGTCTGGTTCGGCACCTCGATCGGCGGATTGATGAACCCGATTTACATCGACCAACCCTGGACCACGAACAAAATCCTGTCGGTGCTTGAGCATCTCTGGGTGCCGGTGGTCGTGATCGGTACCTCCGGCACGGCGGCGATGATCCGCCGGCTGCGGGCCAATCTGCTGGACGAACTGCAAAAGCAATACGTGGTGACCGCGCGCGCCAAGGGCCTGCCGCCGTTCCGGGCGCTGATGAAGTATCCTTTGCGGATGGCGCTGAACCCGTTCGTCGCCGACATCGGCAACATGCTGCCGCAGGTGGTCTCCGGCTCGGCGGTGGTCTCGATGGTGCTGTCGTTGCCGACCACCGGGCCGATGCTGATCGGCGCCTTGCAAAGTCAGGACATGTACCTGGCCGGCTCGTTCCTGTTGTTTCTGGCGACCCTGACGGTGTTTGGCATGCTGGTGTCGGATCTGGCGTTGGGTTGGCTCGACCCGCGTATCCGGTTGGGTGGGGGGACGGACCGGTGAGCACGGCCGACACTCCACGGCCGAAGCCGCGCCATGTCGTCGACACCGCGCCGTTCGATCCGATCTATGACGAACGGCTGACGCCGGAGCAGGAGCGCTACTACATGGCGTCGCAGTGGCGGATGATGTGGTGGAAGCTGAAGCGCCACCGCCTCGCCGTCGTCTCGGGATTGTTTCTGGTGGCGTTGTACGCGTCGGTCCTGATCAGCGAGATTCTGGCGCCCTACGCGCTGGAAACCCGGCACACCAACCATATCTACGCCCCACCGCAGTCGATCCATGTATTCCACGACGGCCGGTTCGTCGGCCCGTACGTGCTTGGCCTCGACTACGAATTGGATATGCGGACGTTGCAACGGGTGTACACCCCGAATCCGGACAAGGTGCAGTTTCTGCGGTTCTTCTGCTCCGGCGACCGGTATGCATTCTGGGGGGTGGTTGAGGCCGATCTGCACCTGATCTGCCCGGCCGAGGGCGGCACCTTGTTCCTGTTCGGCACCGACCGGCTCGGCCGCGACATGCTCTCGCGCATCATCTTTGGCACGCGCATCTCGCTCACGGTCGGCTTGATCGGCATCGTCATCAGCTTCGTGCTCGGCATCACCATCGGCGGCCTCGCCGGGTATTACGGCGGTCGGGTCGACGCCCTGGTGCAGCGGGTGATCGAGATCATCCGGTCGTTCCCGGAGTTGCCGCTGTGGATGGCGCTGTCGGCGGCGCTGCCGGTGACCTGGAGCCCGATCCTGATCTATTTCGGCATCACCATGATCCTCGGATTGCTCGACTGGACCGGTCTGGCCCGCGCCGTACGGTCCAAGCTGTTGGCGTTGCGCGAGGAGGATTTCTGCGTCGCCGCCGAGCTGATGGGTGCCAAGCCCGCGCGCATCATCGGCCGCCATCTGCTGCCGAGCTTCATGAGCCACCTGATCGCCTCGGCCACCCTGTCGATCCCGAGCATGATCCTCGGCGAGACCGCGCTCAGCTTCCTCGGCCTCGGCCTACGGCCGCCGATCACCAGTTGGGGTGTGCTGCTGACCGAGGCGCAGAACATCAACGCCGTCGAGCTTTATCCCTGGATCATGACGCCGGTGATCCCGGTGATCCTGGTGGTGCTGGCGTTCAACTTCTTCGGTGATGGCCTGCGTGACGCGGCCGACCCGTACAAGTGACCGCTCAAGCCGGCTCGCCGACGAACACCGTCGCGAGATAGGCGCGCGCGGTGTGGCGCACCGCCGGTCCGGCCTTGAGAGAATATCGGCCGATATCGAGGACTCGGGTTTTTCCGCATCCCGGCCAAAACCAGCAACAGACCAGATTGGGCTCAACGCTGCTTCTTGAAGAACCGCCGTCTTCAATTGTCCTCTTAACCTATTGTTCTAAGGATTTGTTTAAGTTTTCGCGCGATCCTCCACGCACGGATCGGGCGGACCAGCGATCTTGACTTTCCGCAGCCTCACCCCCGAGGCTACTGGTCCACCATCTCCCTCCAGTGACCGTTCTCGCGCGACCGCCCCCGCCTGATCGCGCAACAACACCGGTCACGTATGCTGGGTGAACACGCGCGTCACCGCGATCGTCACCAGTTCCAGATAGAGCAGCATGGACACCAGCATCCCATAGCGCTGCACATCGCTCATCAATTTCGATTTCCGGTGCCGTGCCGCCGTGGCGAAGGTCGACCATTTTGACGTCACGTAGTTGATCTTGGCGTGCTCGGCCGCCTGCCACCACTGCAGGCTCAGAACGATCAACACGCTGGCAATGCTAAAGATCCAGACGATCACCAGCAGATAGAAGGTGAGCTTCGGATCATCCCATTGGGTCATGACGCCATAGCTGGTCACGGCGATCGCGCCGAGGGTGAAATACAGAACCGTGCGCCACATTTGATCCTTGGCGAATCGGATGTTATCCGAGGCGTCGCGATAGATCGCGAGCAATTCGGCGTGGGTCAGATCGTCCAGCTCGCTCGGCTCGTTCTCCGACGGGTTAAGCGGATCGTTCGGTGGATCGTTGTCTGCCGTATCAACCGTTGCGTTGCCCCGCGACGCGGTGGGCTTGGGACGAAGATCGCGTGCCATACGAAACCTGCCTTTCTTCCTTGGATAAGCGCGCCACGCGCAGCACAAGCGGCGCAAAACGGCTCGGTCGACACATCCCTTCGTCATCATCAAGGTCGACGCAGACGATCACCGGCGCAATGATAGCATCCTGCTCAACCGCCACTCCCGTGGACAGACGATACACCCATGCTGTTGCTCGATCAGGTGCTTTCCACCGGCGACCTTGAAACGATCCTGACGCGGATCGCCGCCGTGCCCATACGAGACGGCGGCAACACCGCCGGCGGCCGAACGGCCAAAGCCAAGAACAACCGGGAATTCGCGCTCGACCACGAAGGCACGGAGGCGGTCGGCACTCTGGTGTTGAACGCGCTGCGCCGGAATGCTGATTTCCGTGCCTATGTGCAGCCGTTGAAGATCCGCATGCCGATCATCAGCGTCTACGACCCGGGTATGGCCTATGGCGATCATCTTGATGCGCCGGTGATGGGAGAGGGGCCGATCCATACCACCCGCACCGATTTGTCGGTCACGGTGTTCCTGTCCGAGCCGGGGAGCTACGACGGTGGGGAATTGATCTTGCGGGCGCCGACCGGCGAGCGGTCGGTCAAGCTGCCGGCCGGGGGTGCCGTCTGTTACCCGACGGCGTATGTGCACCGGGTGACGCCGGTGACGCGTGGCCGGCGGCTGGCCGTGGTGACCTGGGTTCAGAGCCGGGTGCGCGATCACGAAGAGCGGGCGATCCTGTACGACCTGACCTGCGCCATCCATGCCCTGCCGGAGGATGTCGACGACGGGCAGCGCCTGCGGTTGAACCACGTCTACACCCGGTTGATGCAGAAATGGACCGAGGCGTGATCACAGCACGCTACGGCGGACCGAGCAATCCGGCCGCTTGGTGATGTCCGGCAGCAGCTCCAACCCCAGCCCCGGCGCGTTCGGCACCGTGATCCGGCCATTTTCCACCGGCGGCAGGGCGGTCACCAGCTCGCCATACCAGCCGTAATAGAACGCCCGCACCATCTCCTGGATGAAGCAGTTGCGGGTGTGCAGCGCCAAATGGGTCGAGGCGGCCAGCGCCACCGGCCCGGTGCAGTCGTGGAACGCTACCGGCACGTGCCAGGCATCGGCCATGGCGGCGATCTTGCGCCCCTCGGTCAGCCCGCCGCACCAGGTCAGGTCGGCGATGATCACCGATAGCGCATCCAGCTCTAGCAAGTAGCGAAAATCCGCCTTGCCGCCTCGAGTCTCGCCCACCGCGATGGGTGACCGCGTGGACCGCGCCACCTCGCCCAGTGAGCCCAGGTGATCCATGAACACCGGGTCCTCGACCCACAGCGGATCGATGTCCTCCAACGCGCGGGCGATCTTGACGGCGCTCGGCCGGTTCCACATCGAGTGCAGCTCGGCCATGACCGCCATTTTGTCGCCGACCGCGGCGCGAATTTTCTCGAACGGCTCCAGGCTTTTCTTGAGATCGGCGGCCGAAATCGTCTGCCCCGAGCTTGCTTCGGCGGCGAAATCGAACGGCCAGATCTTCATGGCGTCGATGCCCATCTCCAGCAGCGAATGGGCAACGTCATCAGCGCGGTTGAGGAAACCATCCAGGTCCTCGTACGGCCCCTGGTCGCCGCCCAATCCGAAGTTCGCCGTGCCCTGGACCGGCTGCGACCGGACGTAGCGATAGCCGGCGCAGGTGTTGTAGACCCGGATGTCGTCGCGCACCGCTCCGCCGAGAAGCTGATGGATCGGCTGATTGGTCGCCTTGCCCCACAAATCCCACAGCGCGATGTCGACCGCCGAGCGGCCGCGCTGCTCGGCACTGGCGCCGGTGAAGCCGACGTAGCCGATCAGATGCGCTTGATGCTGCTCGATCCGCAACGGGTCCTTGCCCAGCAGATACGGCGCGATGATCCCGTGCACATGCGCTTCGGCCGAGGTGGCGCCGTAAAACGTTTCACCGAGACCAACCAGCCCCTCGTTGGTCTCGACCCGCACCCAGAGCAGATTGGGAAACTCCTCCAGCCGGATGGTCTCGATCGCGGTAACCTTCATGACGCGCTTTCTCCCATGACGCACCCCTCGTTGGGTCCACGGGAGAGTATGGCCGCGCCGATCAGTCCGAGGCCAGCGTGAAACCCTCGTCCTTCCATCCCTCGATCCCGCCGATCATCTCCTTGACCGGGCGACCCAGGCGGGCCAGGCGGATCGCCGCCTTGCAGGCGCCGTTGCAGTGCGGCCCGGCACAATAGACCACGAACAGCGTCCCCTCCGGCCATGCCGCCATGCGGCGCTCGGTGATCTTGCCGTGCGGCAGATGGATCGCTCCCGGCACGTGACCAGCGGCGTACAGCGTCGGCGAGCGGACATCCAGCAGCACGAAATCGGGTGACCCCGCTTCCAGGCTGGCGTGTACGTCCCAGCAATCGGTCTCGACCGCGCGGCGGTGTTCAAAATGGGCCAGCGCCTGATCGGCGGGGGCGGCGGGTGTCTCGGATACGGGCGTCGGCATGGCAGGTCTCCTTTCCGTAACGATGGCCCGAGGATCATCGCGATGTCGCGGTATGGAAATTGGCATGAAAAGCACGTATCGTGAAATTCATGCCAAAATCGTCCATGCCCACGCCACGCCCCTCCGTCGCCGTGCTGATCTATGACGGGTTGTGCGTGTTCGAGTTCGGGTTGGCGGTGGAGTTGTTCGGCCTGCCGCGCCCGGAATTCGGCGACGGGTGGTACCGCTTTCAAATATGCGCCGAACGACCCGGGCCGCTGACGGCGACCGGCGGGGTGACCGTCAGTGCCGACGGTGGGATCGAGGCGCTCGGCCACGCGGACACCATCGTGATCCCCGGCTGGCGTGGGCTCGACGCTCCGGTGCCGGACCCTCTGATCACCGCTCTTCAGGACGCCCATCGGCGCGGCGCTCGGCTGGTGTCGATCTGCTCCGGCGTGTTCGTGCTGGCGGCGGCCGGACTGCTGGACGGCAAGCGAGCGACCACCCATTGGCGTTACACCGACCGGCTGGCGGAGCGGTACCCCCGCGTCCGGGTCGAGCCGGGGGTGCTGTACACCGAAGACGACCGGTTGTTCACCTCGGCCGGCAGTGCCGCCGGGCTCGATCTCGGCCTGCATCTGATCCGCCGCGACTTCGGCGCCGATATCGCCAACCAGGTGGCCCGACGTCTCGTGCTGCCGGCCCATCGCGAGGGCGGGCAGGCGCAGTTCATCGACCGGCCGGTGGCCGACCGGGAGGGTGCGCGGCTCGCCCATGTGCTCGACTGGGCGCGCCAACACCTTGGCGAACGGCTGACCGTCGAGCGGTTGGCGGATCAGGCGGCGATGAGCCGGCGCAGCTTCATCCGCCGGTTCGAGGCCTGCACGGGCGCCTCTCCCGGCGCCTGGGTGATCGGTGAGAGAGTGCGCCGGGCACGGGATCTGCTGGAAACCACGTTACTACCAATCGAACGGATCGCGACCGACTGCGGCCTCGGCTCGGCCGACGCGCTGCGCCATCATTTCCGCACCCGGATCGGGATCAGCCCCAGCGCCTATCGCCGGAGTTTCGCGCGACGGCGGGACATTGCATAGCCCCTGGGCCTAACCCTTGGCCTTCAGCTCGACACCATTGCCCTCGGGATCGCGGAGGTAGATCGACGGACCATCGCCCTCGGCACCAAAGCGGGTCTTGGCTTCCTCGGCCTCGATCCCGTGGGCCGCGAAATGCGCACGGATCGCCGCCTCGTCGAACGGGGCGACCTTCAACGCCACATGATCGACGTTGCGGCCCGCGTCCGGCGCGGGGCCACCGGCGGCGCCCAGTTTGCCGTTCATGTCGACCAGATCGATCATCGAGCCGCCGGCGTCGAGATGCCACAGGCCCAGCGGTTCGTTGTGCTTGGCCACCGTGAGGCCGATTACGTCGCGGTAGAAGCCGAGCATGCGCTCGATGTCCTTGGCGCGGATCACCACATGGTCGATGCCGCCGAGGGTATAGGGGAGCGTGGTCATGGGATCACCTTCATGTCGCGGAACTCCTGGAAGATTCGGAGGAACATGGCGTCGGACCGCAGGCAGTCGTGGAAGCCATGCATGCGCAGCTTGAGGGTATCGGTCATCACGTCCCACTCGGTGCCGAACACATAGTCGGCGAACGGCCAGGCGGCGATATCCTTATAGGGGATCGCTTGCAGGCCGTGTTTGGCGACGATGCTGTCCCAGAGCGGGCCCTTATCGGCCATGAAGTCGGTCAGCGAGATGGTCTGCACCTCGTCCATCTCCATGTCAAAGAACCGGGCGAACTGGCCCCAAACGTTTTTCCAGCGGAAGAAATCGCCATTGGTGATGTTGAACACCTCATTGGCGGCGCGGTCGTCGGTGGCGCACCACAGCATGGCGTTGGCCAGGTGCTGGTTGTCGCACACCTGATAGATCGCCTCATACGCCCCCGGCTTGCCGGGGAAGCGCAGCGGCAGCCCCAACTCCTTGGAAATCGCGGCATAGACCGCGATGCAGGTGGTGATGTTCATCGGGTTGCCGAGCGCGAAGCCGCACACCGTCTGTGGCCGCAACGCCGACCAACTCCAACGCTTTCCCTGTTGCGCGGCGCGCAGCCACATTTCTTGATCGTAGTAGAAATTCGGCAGCATGTGCGGCGGATCGTCCTCGCGCGCCGGGGTCTTGAACGGGCCGAGATGCGAGCCGTACCACTTGTTGCCCTCGATCAGATGCACGTGCTCCAAGCCGAGGGAGGCACGCTCGACCGGTTCCACCGCGTTGACCAGCATGGCGAGGTTGGGCGCCGAATGCTCGGCCCAACTCGGCCGGGCCTGAAAGGCGGCGTAAAAGATGTGGGTGACGTCGGTCAACCCGCCCAGCTTAGCCTCGGCGTCGGCGCGGTCCAGCAGATCGACCGAGAGGAACGCCGCCGGACCGGCGAAATCCGGTTGCCGTCGCGACAATCCGACAATCTCCCAGCCGCCGTCCTCGGCCAGCCGATCGATCATCTTGCGCCCGATCACCCCGAGCGCGCCGACGACCACCGCCTTCTTTCGATCCACCATGCAATGCCTCCACGTGTCGCCGATATCGTCGGCGCGCCGCAACGCCCGGTCAATGGGTCGCCGGGCACGAAAGCCATGCCGCCACCGAACAATGGGGTACGGTCCGCTTCTCTCTTCACGCGCAGGACGCTAGGCTTCCTCGAAAATCATCACGGGGGGACCACTCATGCCCAAGTTTCGCGTCGGCCTCAGCGCCGCCTTCACCCGCGCCGACGGAAAACCGACCTTTCCGAGCTACGACATCGGCGCGCTGACCGCTGAGGGGATCGAGCTGGCGACGCTCGCGTCGGCGGCGACCCTGACCGCTGATCAGGTGGCGGGGTTCGACGCGATCGTGCTGTTGGGCGAGCGGATGGACGCCGCCAGCTTTCCTGGTGACGGGCGTCTGGCGCTGATTGCCCGCATGGGGGTCGGCTACGACACCATCGATACCGAGGCCTGCACCGCCCATGACGTGGCCTTGACCATCACCCCGGACGCGGTGCGCCGCCCGATGGCGAGCGCGCAGCTCTGCTTCATCCTGGCGCTGACCCACAATCTGTTGCCGAAGGACCGCATCGCCCGCACCGGCTCGCTCGGCTGGCCGGCCCGGCTCGACCATCACGGCATGGGGTTGATCGGCCGCACCGTCGGCTCGGTCGGCATCGGCAACATCGGTGCCGAGATGTTCCGGCTGCTGAAGGCGTTCGACGTGCGGATGATCGCCCACGACCCCTACGCCGATCCGGCTATCTTCACCGGGCTTGGCGTGGAATCGGTCAGCCTGGAGGCGGTGTTCGAGCAAAGCGACGTGGTCACCTTCAACTGCCCGTTGACCGAGCAGACCCACCGCATCGGCTCGGCGGCGATGATCGCCCGGATGAAGCCGGCCGCCTATCTGGTGAACACCAGCCGCGGGCCGGTGATCGACCAGAAGGCGCTATACGATGCCTTGGTGGAAAATCGGATCGCCGGGGCGGCGATCGACGTGTTCGACCCGGAACCGCCCAGCGCCGACGAGCCGATCCTGCGGCTCGACAGTGTGATCACCGCCCCCCATGCCCTGGGGTGGAGCGATCAAATGTTCGCCACCATGGCCAGCGTCAACGCCGACGCCATCCGCGCGGTGGCGGCCGGCCGAGCGCCGGACAACGTGGTCAACGTCGCCGTGCTCGACCGGTCGGGATTCAAAGTGAAGTTGAGCCGGTAGACCGCTTACTTCACCGACGCCTTGCCCAGCGGTACGGAGAACTTCTCGCACCACAGGATGACGCTGTCGTAGGCCGCGCCGTTGATGCCCTTCGGCAATTTGTAGGACTGGGCACCGGTGTTGGAGCGCAGATTCTCCAGCAGCGTCGCCTTGTCGACCTGGCCGCCGTTGCCAAGCGCCAGCTTGGGATCCGGCGCGCCGTCAAACCAGAAATCGTTCGCCACCTCGATATACCACCCGTCGGCCTTCTGGACGATCGTGGCGGTGCCCTTGGTTACGTGACCGCTGGCGCCGGTGAAGCCGCCGCTGCGCTCGGCGGCATGACCGTTCGGCGCCGCCACAGCGACAGCGATCGCAAGAGCCAGTGTGGCAAGAAAAGTGCGGAACATGGTGGTCTCCCGTGGATGAACAGGCGACCGGTCCTCGGTCGCATGCATCACCAATGCACGATCCCGGTACGGCATTACGTCCCTCACGCAAACGTCATCCGCCATCAGACCGCCACGCTCATCGCGCCGTCGACCGAGAGGATGTGACCGCTGACAAAGCTGGCGCCGGGACTCAACAGGAACACCGCCGCCCCGCCCAATTCCTTGGGCTCGGCCCAGCGCCCCAACGGGGTGCGCCCGACAACCCAGGCGTTGAACTCCTGATTGTCGATCAGGGCGGTGTTCATCTCGGTGGCGACATAACCGGGGGCGATGGCGTTGACCCGCACCCCCCGGTCGCCAAGCTCGACGGCCATGGCCCGGGTCAGCGCGCGCAACCCTTCCTTGGCGGCGATGTAGGCGGGCACGGTCGGCCGGGTGATCGGGCCGAGCATGGAGACGGTGTTGATGATCGCCCCGCCGCCGGTCGCGACCATGCGCTTGGCCGCCTCCCGCCCCAGCACAAAGCACGCGGTCAGGTTGGTCTCGACCACGCGGCGGAAATCCTCGGTCGGGAAATCGAGCACCGGCACCCGGTGCTGCACCCCGGCGTTGGCGATCAACCCATGCAACGCGCCATGCCGCGACACGATCCGGTCAAGCGCGGCGATCGCCGCCGCCTCGTCGGTCACGTCGAACGCCTCGGCCTCGGCGGCGTAACCCTGGGCGGTCAGGGCCTCGACCTTTGCCGCCAGGGTTGCCGGGTCGCGTCCGTTCAGCACCACGCGCGCGCCATGGGCGGCGCACGCCTCGGCCATGGCGAAGCCGATCCCGCGCGAGGCACCGGTGATCAGTACGGTACGGTCGGTGAGGTCGAACAGCGCGGTCTCGACGGTCATGGTCTTCTCCCTGATGAATGACCAGCGAGTGTAGGCGGTTCACGTCACGCCGTCAGCGCTCGACCTTGCGCACCTGTTCGCGGTGGAACACGTAGAGTCCGCTCGCCACCACGATGACCGCGCCAACCGCCGTCCAAATGTCCGGCACATGGCCGAACACCAGATAGCCCGACAGCGTCATCCAGACGATCTGGGTGTAGACGAACGGCGCCAGCAGCGAGGCCGAGGCGTAGCGGTGGGCGATGATCAGCACCCAATGGCCGATCCCACCAAACACCCCCAACAGACACAGCAAGGTCCAGGCCAGCGGCCCGCTGGGCGTGGTCCAGATCCACGGCAGGAACGGCAACAGGATCACCGTGCCGACCAAGGGCGAATACAGCGAGGTGGTGTCGGAATGGTCGCGCGCCGCGAGCTTGCGGGTGGTGATCTGATACAGCGCCACCATGAACAGGTTGCACACCGACAATCCGACCGCCCAATGCAAGTCGGCGCTGCCCGGCCGCACGATCACCAGAACACCGCCCAAGCCGATGGCGATCGCCGTCCAGCGCCGCCAACCAACGGTCTCGCCCAGCATCGGCACCGACAACGCGGCGACCACCAACGGCACGGTGAAGAAAATCGACGAGGTGGTGGCCAACGGCAAATAGCGGAGGGCGATGAAGTTAAGCACGGTCGAGGCGAACAGGAACGCCGACCGAACGACCTGCAGGCGCAGGTTGGAGCTGGCCAGCACCCGCGTGCCCTTGCGCGGCATCACCACCGCCGCCACCAGCACGGCATGCCCGACGAACCGCGCCCAGGCGATCTGCAGGCTGTCCAGCTCCTCGGCTAGCAGCTTGGCCGAGGTGTCCAAGGCCGTGAACAGCATGAACGCCAGGCACATCAGCAGAATGCCGCGCCCACGCCGGGTATCGTCGAGGTAGCCGGCCTTGAGCGGAACGGCCGATGCCGCGATGGGGTCGGCGGTGGGTGGATCGGCGGTCAGCGCCGCCTCCTGCGTGCAAGAAACCGCCCGTGTCTTAGCGGAGCGGGCGCCAATCGTCGAGCGGCGCAATTCAAGCCCGGCCGTCGATCGTCCATGCGCTGGCATCGGGCAGGGCCGCGATCAAGGCAAGGCCCTTGGCCACCGATTGAAACTCCTCGCCGGCCTGGATGCGGTTCGCGCCCAGGCGCGCCTCGAACAACCGACGGACGGCGGGCACCAGCGACGACCCTCCCGTCAGGAACGCCACGTCGATCTCGACCTCTCCGCCCGCCGTTGCCTCGGCCTCGGCGAGTGTCGCGTCCAGCACCCCGGAGAGCGCCGCCAGATCCTCGGCGATCCAGGATTCGAAGGCCGACCGCTCCAGCGAAACCGTCAGATCGACGCCGAGATCATCGAGTGAGAGTATGACCGCCTCCGTCGACGACAAAGCCGCCTTGGCTTCGGCGATTCTTTGGTTCAGATGAAATCCAAGATTGCCGTCGACCAGCCGCACCAACCGATCAACCCGCTCTGGTGCCTCGGCATTCCGAGCGATCAATTTCAAGTCGCGCAGCACTTCGGGCGTGCGCAAGAAGGTAAATTCGTGCCAGTTGCCGACACGGTTGAAGTACGCCACCGGAATGTCGAACTGGCCACCGAACGACCGGTAGGTGGTGCCCTTGCCGAGCATCGGCGCCACCGCTTTCTGGACGATGCGAAAGTCGAAGCGATCGCCGCCGATGCCGATGCCACGATGGGCAAGCGGGGTGATCGTCAAGGACCCATCGTCGCGGATGCCGTAGCGGATCACCGAGTAATCGGTCGTTCCGCCGCCGAGATCGGCGACCAGCACCGTCGCGTCCCGCGTCAACTGGCTCGCCGCGTAGAATGAGGCGCCGACCGGCTCATACACAAAACGCGGATCGGTGATGTCGGTCATCGCGTAGCCCGCGCGCAACCGCGCCATGGCAAGCGCATCGTCCGGCTTAGTACCCCAGAAGGTGACCGGCCGACCGGCCGCCACCCGAAACGCTCCCGGCTCCACCACCGCAGCACCGCCTTCCAGCCGGCCGCGCTCCAGCAGCGCGCTCAGGAACCAACCGACCAACTGCTCCAGCCGCACGGTGCGGCCGAAGATCCGAGTCTCTTGGAAGGCGCGGCTGCCGAGATGCGACTTCGGCGATTGGATCAGCCGACATTCCTCCGGCCCGGCGAGGTACCGCTGGATGGCCCAGGGTCCGATATCGATCAGCAGCGAGGCGCGAGGATCGTCCTCGTCGACTCCGATGGCGAGCACGGAGCGGCACCCGCCCTCGGACGTTCCCTCGGTCGAAAACCGCACGGTCGCCACCCGCCCAGCCGCGTCAACCAACGCCACGACAGTGTTGGTCGTGCCGAAATCGATACCGATGGCGGACGTCATCGGGCGGCCCTCGGAAGATGGGAAGGAATGGCGACGGGGGCGAGGCTGATATCAACCGCGCCCCGCATCGTCAACTCCCGGCAACCGGCGCCGGTTGATCTTTTACGCCCGCTGTTCCCGTGTCCCGACGCTGACCGACTGGGGCAGGCGGTCGACCATTTCCTTGGGCACCACCTGCCAGAACCGACCGAGCTCGTGGGTCCAGTCGATCAACAGCCGTTCGGCGAAGCGGGACTGAGTTTCGGTCGCGTGCTCTTGCACCAGCCGCTTCAGCACACCCTCCCAATACTCGGTCTCGACCCGTTGGAATATCACCGTGTCGGCGTTGATCCGATGGACCAGGTCGTCCTCGGTGTCGTGGATGAAGGCCATGCCGCCGGTCATGCCGGCGGCGAAATTATCACCGACCGGGCCAAGGATCACCGCGGTGCCACCGGTCATATACTCGCAGCCGTTCGACCCACAGCCCTCGACCACCGCCTCGGCGCCGGAATTGCGCACGCAGAACCGCTCGCCCGCCTGACCAGCGGCGAACAGCTTGCCGGCGGTCGCGCCGTACAGGACCGTGTTGCCGATAATCGTGTTCTCGTTCGAGGCAAAGCTGGCGGCGGTCATCGGCCGCACGGTGATTATTCCGCCCGACAGCCCCTTGCCGACGTAATCGTTGGCGTCGCCGAACACCTCGAGTTTGAGCCCCTGGACCGCGAAGGCGCCAAGGCTCTGCCCGGCCGAACCGCGAAGTCGCACGGTGATGTGGCCCGGTTGCAAGGTGGCCATACCGTATTTGCGTACCAGCATGGAGCTAAGCTTGGTGCCGATGGCGCGCTGGGTGTTGGCGATGTTGTAGGTGAGCTGAAGCTTCTCGCCTTTCTCGAACGCGGGTTTCGCATCCTTGATCATGACGGCGTCGAGGGTTTCCGGCACCTCGTTGCGCCCCTCCACCATGTTGTGGGCCGGGTGCCCACCGGTGTCCGCGCGCACCAGGATCGGGTTCATGTCCAGATCGTCGAGCGACGGATCGCCTCGGCTGACCTGGGCCAGCAGATCGGTGCGGCCGACGATCTCCTGCAGCGAGCGCACACCTAGGCTGGCGAGAATCTCGCGCACCTCCTCGGCGACGAAGGAGAACAGGTTGACCACCTTCTCCGGCGTGCCCTCGAACTTGGCCCGCAGACGCTCGTCCTGGGTGCAGACCCCCACCGGGCAGGTGTTGGAATGGCACTGCCGCACCATGATGCAGCCCATGGCCACCAACGAGGTGGTGCCGAGACCAAACTCCTCGGCCCCGAGCATCGCCGCGATCACCACGTCGCGGCCGGTTTTGATGCCGCCGTCGGTGCGCAGGATCACCCGGTGTCGCAGGCGGTTCAGGGTCAACACCTGATGCACCTCCGACAGCCCCATCTCCCATGGAATGCCGGCGTATTTGATCGAGGTCTGCGGGCTGGCCCCGGTGCCGCCGCCATGGCCGGAAATCAGGATCGTGTCGGCCTTGGCCTTGGCGACGCCGGCGGCGATGGTGCCGATGCCGGTCGACGCCACAAGCTTCACGCAGACCCGCGCTTCCGGGTTGATCTGCTTCAAGTCGTAGATCAGCTGCGCCAAATCCTCGATCGAGTAGATGTCGTGGTGCGGCGGCGGCGAGATCAGGCTCACCCCTGGCGTGGCGTGGCGCAGCCGAGCGATCAAGCCGTCAACCTTGATGCCGGGAAGCTGACCGCCCTCGCCGGGCTTCGCGCCCTGAGCGATCTTGATCTCGATCTCGCGGCAGTTATTCAGGTATTCCGCCGTCACGCCGAACCGGCCCGAGGCCACCTGCTTGATCGCCGAACTGGCGTTGTCGCCGTTGTTCCGTGGCTTGAAGCGCGCCGGATCCTCGCCGCCCTCGCCGCTGTCGGACTTCGCACCGATCCGGTTCATGGCGATCGACAGGGTCTCGTGCGCCTCCGGGCCCAGCGCGCCGAGCGAAATGCCCGGGGCCACCAGGCGTTTGCGAATCTCGGTGATCGACGCCACATCGTCCAGCGGCACCGGCTGGTTTTTCGGCTTGAAGCCCAGCAAATCCCGCAGGTTGATCGGCGGTTGACTGTACACCGCCTCGGCGTAGGCCTTGTAGGTGTGATAGCTGTCGGTCTCGACCGCCCGCTGCAGCGTGTGGATCATCGCGCCGTCGAAGGCATGACGCTCGCCATTGCGCCGGTAACGGTACAGCCCTCCCACCGGCAGCGGCACCACCGCCTCGTCGAAGGCGCGAACGTGCATACCCAGCGCCTTGGCCTGGATACCCGACAGCCCAAGGCCCGATATCCGCGATGACATTCCGGGGAAGAAGCGGGCGACCAGCGAACGGGACAATCCAACGGCCTCGAAGTTGTAGCCGCCGCGATAGGACGACAGCACCGAGATCCCCATTTTGGACATGATCTTCAACAGGCCGTCCTGAATCGCGGATTTGTACCGGGCCAAGCAGGCTTCCAGCGTTACGTCGCCGAACAGATCACGGCTGTGGCGGTCGGCGATCGCCTCCTGCGCCAGATAAGCGTTGACCGTGGTCGCGCCGACGCCGATCAGCACGGCGAAGTAGTGCACGTCCAGGCACTCACCACAGCGCACGTTGATCGAGGTGAAGGTACGGAGTTGTTGCCGCACCAGATGGCTGTGCACCGCTCCGGTCGCCAGAATCATCGGCACGCCGCAACGGTCCAGATCGACCGCCATGTCGGATAGGATCACATGGGTGCAGCCGCCGCGCACCGCGTCCTCGGCCTCGCGTTGGATGCGCTCGACCGCCTCTTCCAGCGCCGCCGGCTCGCCGTTCGCCGGGAAGGTACAGTCGATCTCCGCCGCCGTGTCGGCCATGTAGTCGCGCATGGCTTGAACCTCGGCGTTGGTCAGCACCGGGCTTTCCAGCAGCAGATGATCGCATTGCTCGGAATCCTCATCGAGGATGTTGCCCAGATTGCCGAGCCGGGTGCGCAAGGTCATCACCCGGCGCTCGCGCAAACTGTCGATCGGCGGATTGGTCACCTGGCTGAAATTCTGCCGGAAGAAGTGATGCAGCCCACGATACTTGTCCGACAGCACCGCGATCGGCGTGTCATCGCCCATGGAGCCGACCGCCTCCTTGCCGGTGTCGGCCATCGGCTGAAGGATCAGCTCCATGTCCTCCAAGGTCCAGCCGGCTACCACCTGGCGGCGGCGCAGCTCGATCTTGGAGAACGACGGCTTTTCCTCGTGATCCGGCCGGATCAGGGCATCGATCTTGACGCTCTCCTTGATCCAGTCGCCGTACGGCTTGCGCGCGGCCATCAGGTCCTTGAGCGCGGCGTCGTGGTAGAGCTGCCCCTCGGCGAGATCGACGGCGATCATCTGACCGGGATCGAGCCGGCCCTTCTCCAGCACATGCGCCTCGTCGACCCGCACCATGCCGGTTTCGGAGCCGACGATCAGCAACCCGCCATCGGTTACGGTGTAGCGCATCGGCCGCAGGCCGTTACGATCCATGCCGCCCAACACCCAGCGCCCGCCATAGGCGGCAATCGCCGCCGGGCCATCCCATGGTTCCATCACCGCGTTGGCATAGGCATAGAGATCACGCCACGCCTGCGGCATCAGGCCGTCTTCGGTCCAGGCCTCGGGGATGCACATGGTCTTGACCATTGGCAGCTCACGCGTCGAGCGGACCAGCAGCTCGAACACCGCGTCGAGCGCCGCCGAATCCGACGAACCCGCCTGCACCACCGGCTTCAGGTCCTCGATGACCTCACCAAACGCCTCGTGGGCCATCCGAGTCTCGTGGCTGGCCATCCAGTTGACGTTGCCCTTGACCGTGTTGATCTCGCCGTTGTGGGCAAGCACCCGGAACGGCTGCGCCAACCGCCAGGTCGGGAAGGTGTTGGTCGAATACCGTTGATGGTAGATCGCGAAGTTGGAGACGAAACGGTCGTCGGTCAGGTCGGGGTAGAACTGATCGACCTGTTCGGCCAGGAACATGCCTTTGTAGATCAGCGATCGGCAGGACAGCGAACACAGGTAGAAATCCGTGATGTGTTCGGCGAGCGCCGCCTTCTCGATACGCCGGCGGATGACGTAGATATCCCGCTCGAACTCCGCCTCGGACCTGCCCGACGGGCTGCAGAACATGATCTGTTCGATCTCGGGGCGCGCGGCATTCGCCTTCTCGCCGATGACCTCGATATCGACGGGCACCTGGCGCCAGCCATAGACCGTACAGCCGAACTTCAGGATTTCGGATTCAACGATGATCCGGCACCGCTCCTGCGCGCCCAGGTCGGTGCGCGGCAGAAACGCCATGCCGACCGCGATCAAGCCGTCTTCGACGGCGTGGCCCGTATGGGTGATGTGCTCGCGGAAGAAATCCTGCGGGATCTGCAAATGAATGCCTGCGCCGTCGCCGGTCTTGCCGTCGGCGTCGACCGCGCCCCGATGCCAGACCGCCTGCAGCGCCTCGATCGCCGCCGTCACCACCTCGCGACGGGGCTTGCCGTCGATCGCCGCGATGAACCCCACACCGCAGGACTCGTGCTCCTGCGCCGGGTCATAGGCATGGTGCGCCTGAAGATGGGCGGCGTTGTCGCGCCACGCCTGGATGAATTCAGCGCCGGTCTCGATCCGATCGGTCATGCTCTGTCTCCCGTCAGGCGGCGGATTTGGCGGATACGGCCACGCTGGCGTGCTTGGCCTGCAGATAGTCGTGAATGCGCGCGGCGGCGTCGCGGCCGTCCCGTACCGCCCACACCACCAGCGACGCACCACGCACGATGTCGCCGGCGGCGAACACCCCGTCGAGTTGCGTCATCATGCTGCGGAAATCGATCCGCACCGTGCCCCAGCGGCTGACCATCAGGCCCGGCTCGCCGAACAGGGCCGGCAGATCCTCCGGATCGAAGCCCAACGCCTTGATCGCCATGTCGCAGTCGATCGTGAAATGCGAGCCTTCGATCACCTGCGGGGTCTGACGTCCGGTGGCGTCAGGCACCCCGAGGTGGATGCGCTGACACCGCACGCCGGTCACCCGATCGCCACCGACGAACGCCTCGGGTGCCGATAGCCATTGGAACTCGACACCTTCCTCCTCGGCGTTGGCGACCTCGCGCTGGGAGCCCGGCATGTTGGCCCGGTCGCGACGATAGACGCAGGTGACCGAGACGGCGCCCTGGCGCACGGCGGTGCGCACGCAATCCATGGCGGTGTCGCCGCCGCCGATCACCACGACCCGCTTGCCGGTGGCGTTCAAGGTGCCGTCGTCGAACGCCGGCACGGTGTCGCCCAGCCCCTTGCGGTTGGACGCGGTGAGATAGTCCAGCGCCGGATAAATGCCGTTAAGGCCGACGCCCGGGCACTGGATGTCGCGGGCTTTATAAACCCCGGTGGCGATCAACACCGCGTCGTGTTTTTCGCGCAACGCGGCCAATGTCAGGTCGCGGCCGATCTCGACATTCGCGTGATAAATCACGCCGCCCTCGGCCAGCAACGCGTTGCGCCGCTCGACCACGTCCTTTTCCAGCTTGAAGTTGGGGATGCCGTAGATCATCAGGCCGCCCATGCGGTCGTAGCGGTCGTAGACGTGGACCTGATAGCCCTTCTTACGGAGCTGATCGGCCGCCGCCAACCCGCCCGGCCCACCGCCGATGACGCCGATCGATTCCGATCGCTCGCGCACCGGGACGGTCGGCTTGACCCAGCCGTTCTCGAAGGCGGTCTCGGTGATGTACTTCTCGACCGAGCCGATGGTGACGGACTCGAATCCCTTCTCGATGACGCAATTGCCCTCGCACAGCCGGTCCTGGGGACAGATGCGACCGCAAATTTCCGGGAAGTTGTTGGTGGCGCTGGCTACTTCATAGGCCTCCTCCAACCGGCCTTCGGCGGTTAGCATCAGCCAGTCGGGGATGTTGTTGTGCAGCGGGCAATGCACCTGACAGAATGGCACGCCGCATTGCGAACAACGGCTGGCCTGCTCGGTGGCGCGCGCGGCATCGAACTCCTGGTAAATTTCGTCGAAGTCGACCCGACGCTGATCGACGGTGCGTTTGTCCGGCATCCGTTTTTCCGTGTCGACGAACTTCAACATCCGATCGGTCGCCATACGGCTGTCTCCCCTGATGTCAGCCATCTTTTCGCGCTGAACGCCCCGGCCCTTCCAGATCCAATGACCCGGTCGGTCGGGGGCGGATTTTATACACGGCACCGGGGGAGGAGAAAAGATTAATCCCGAAAATAGGTCAGTAAATTTGACTATTTCCACCTGAGAAATGACGAAGAAACACCGAAATCCTCTGGGATTAAGGGGGGCAGTTAAAAATTAGTCCTATTTCGATACTTTTTTCATCTCGGCGCCCGGTTTCGCGCAATGCTATGCTTTGCCATCAAGACATGGACGACCTGCGGGTCCGTTACTGGGGGTGACAGAACCCGTGCCGATCGAACATCTCGCCCTGATCGCTCTGGTCCAGGGCATCACCGAATTTTTGCCCATCAGCTCGTCCGGCCACCTGATCCTGGTACCGGTGCTGTCGGACCGCGCCGATCAGGGTCTTCTGATCGACGTCGCGGTGCACGTCGGCACCTTGGGCGCGGTCGTCGCCTATCTGTGGCGTGACATCGGCCGAATGCTGACGGGGCTTTGGCGGGCATCGCGCGGGCGAGGGGACCCCGGGCTGACCTTGGCGTTGCAGCTCATCCTCGCGACCCTGCCATTGGTCGGCGCCGGCTACGCCTTGTCGCGGTATGGCGGCGGCGTGTCACGCTCGGCCGAAGTCGTGGCCTGGGCGACCCTCGGCTTCGGGCTGCTGCTGTGGCTGGCGGACCGCATTGGCATGACCGTCAAGCGGATCGAGCACATGGGTTACGGCGCGGCGCTGTTCATCGGCTTGGCTCAGGTGCTGGCGCTGATCCCCGGCACCAGCCGGTCGGGGATCACCATGACGGCGGCCCGTCTGCTGGGTTACGAGCGGTCGGAGGCGGCGCGGTTCTCCATGCTGATGGCAATCCCGGCGATCATCGCCGCCGGCAGCCTGGCCGGCTTCGACCTGTACGAAACCGGCGACGTACGGCTGACCCGGGACGCGGTGATCGCCGCCGGGCTCGCCTTCGCCGCCGCCCTGATCGCCATCGCCGTCATGATGAGCTGGTTGCGGCGGGCCAGCTTCCTGCCGTTCGTGATCTACCGGATTCTGCTGGGCGGCGGTTTGCTCTATTGGATCTATGCCTAAGCCTGTCTCATTGTCCCTCCAAGCCTAAATCAGGAGTTGTTGATGTCCTCCTTCGCCTCGCACCCCTCGCTTGCCGGTTTCGCCGACCACACGGCGGAGCCAGCCCGGCTTGGCTTCGATCGCGATCGCCTGACGCGGATCGGCCATTGGATGGATCGCTATGTCGAGGCCGGCAAGCTGCCCTACGCCATGACCCTGATCGCCCGCGGCGGCGCGATCGCCTACCTGGACGCCCGCGGCTCGACCGAGCCGAAAACCGGCGAGGCACCGGCCGTTGATCATCTCGCCCGCATCTATTCGATGACCAAGCCGATCGTGACGGCGGCGGCGATGACGTTCTACGAAGAGGGCCGGTTCCAGCTTGAGGACCCGATCGCCCGCTGGTTGCCGGAATTCGGCGACCCCCGAATCTACGTGGAAGGCCGAGGCGAGGCCATGAAGACCCGCCCGGCCGAGGGACCGATTACCATCCGCCAGTTGATGACCCACACCGCGGGACTGACCTATGGGTTTTTCGACCCGGGGCCGATTGGTGAGGTGTACCGTCAAGCCAACGTCGATTTCTCCAACAGCCCGGAAACATTGGCCGTTGTCGCCAAGCGCGCGGCGGCGGTGCCGCTGTGTTTCGAGCCGGGCACGCGCTGGACCTACTCGATCGCCACCGACATCCTCGGCCGCTTGGTCGAGGTGATAGCCGGCCAATCCCTGGAGCAGGTGCTGCGGGAGCGTGTCCTCGATCCGCTTGGCATGGTCGACACCGCCTTTGGCGCGCCGGAGGCTAAGGCCGAACGCTTCGCCGCCTGCTTCGAGAAGACCGCCGACGGCGGGATGCAGCGGACCGACGACCGCACGTCCAGCAAATTCCTCGGCCGCTCGGCGATGCATTCGGGCGGTGGCGGTCTGGTCTCGACCTTGCCCGACTATCTGCGTTTCACCGAGGCGATGCGCCGGGGCGGGGCGCTGGGCGATGCCCGCATCCTCGGGCGCAAGACGGTCGAGCTGATGATGCTGAACCACCTGCCGGGCGATCTGGCGTCGATGGGCCAAGCGGCGTTTTCGGAAATGCCGATGGTCGGCATCGGCTTCGGGCTCGGCGGCTCGATCCTGATCGATCCGGCTCGGGCTCAGATTCCCGGCAGCGCCGGTGAATTCGCCTGGGGAGGGGTGGCCAGCACCGGCTTTTGGATCGACCGGGCGGAGGAGTTGTCGGTGATCTTCCTGACCCAGCTTATGCCGTCCTCGGCCTGGCCGATCCGGCGGGAGCTTCGGGTGCTGACCTACCAAGCCCTGGTCGATTGAGGCGTCGGCTGAAACACGGCCGTCAGGCCGGCTGCCGGCCGGTGGAGTAACGCCCCCCGGACCGGAATTTATCCAGGTAGGTCGGCAGCACGATCTCGACCGGGGTCGCCTCGACGCCGAGATCAGCCAAGCCCTTGGCCCCCTTCGACACCACATTGTCGGTCTTCAGAAGTTCGACCTGATCGCGGGTCAATGGCGGGTGCGGCAGCAGCTCCAGAAAGGTCGCCTGAAGCGAGGCCACCCAAAACGGCACGGGGAGCAACGCGCATTTCCGCTTGGTCGCGGCCAACACCATCCGCAACAGCTGCTCGAAGGTATAAATCTCCGGGCCGCCAAGCTCGTAGGTCTCACCAACCGCCTCCGGCGCCTCGAGTGCGGCCAGGACGGCGTCGGCCACGTCGTCGACATAGACCGGCTGGAACCGGGTGCGCCCGCCGCCGATCAGCGGCAACGCCGGCGCCAGCACCGCCATGGCGGCGAACCGGTTGAAGAAAGCGTCGTCTGGCCCGAACACGATCGACGGCCGCAGAATCGTTGCCTCGGCAAACGCGGCGCGCACGGCGGCCTCGCCAGCGGCCTTGGTCCGCGCGTAGACCGACCGGCTGTCTGGGTCGGCGCCGATCGCCGAGACGTGCACCATCCGAGTGGCACCCGCCTCCTTGGCGGCGCGGGCGATGGTGCCGGGCGCGGTCGCCTGCACCGCCTCGAAAGTGTTGCGCCCCGAGGTATGCAGAATGCCGACCAGGTTGATCACCGCGTCCGCGCCATCGACCGCGCGCGCGACCGCCGCCGCGTTGGTCACATCGGCCCGTATCGGCGTGACCTGGCCGACCACGCCCATGGGTTTGAGGAATTTGGCGTGTTCGGCGTCACGGCACACCGCGTTGACCCGCGCGCTACGCTTGGCCAGCTCGCGAACAATGTTGCGTCCAATGAACCCGGACGCGCCGAACACGGTGACGAGGCTGCCTTCCATGACCGTCGGCTCCTTCAAGGCGCGGTTCGTGACGCGCTTATAGTATACCGAACGGCTTGATGGGGAGGACAAATCACGCCGCCGAGCGTCACATGCTCGGCGTACCCAAATCCCGTTTGACATCCGGGCGGCGGTCTTTATATCTCTGCGCTCCCAAAGGCACCTTAGAGTGCCGGGGCGCACCGCCCGTGCCCAGGTGGCGGAATTGGTAGACGCGCTAGCTTCAGGTGCTAGTGGCCGTAAGGTCGTGGAAGTTCGAGTCTTCTCCTGGGCACCATT
>JABMNR010000139.1 GCA_013203465.1 Alphaproteobacteria bacterium | reverse complement strand
GTGGTCGGCGAGTTGCAGGGCGAGAAGATCGACATCATCCCTTGGTCGGAGGATCCGGCGACCTTCGTGGTGAACGCCTTGGCACCGGCCGAGGTGAGTAAGGTGGTCCTCGATGAGGACGCTGGCCGCATCGAGGTTGTCGTGCCGGACGAACAGCTGTCGCTTGCCATTGGCCGACGCGGCCAGAACGTGCGTCTGGCGTCGATGTTGAGTGGTTGGGATATCGACATTCTGACCGAGCAGGAGGAATCCGACCGCCGCAAGGAAGAATTCCGCATGCGGTCCGAGAACTTTATCGAGGCGTTGGACATCGACGATGTAATCGCCGGCCTGCTGGTCGCCGAGGGTTTCTCCTCCGTGGAGGAGATCGGCTATACCGACATCGACGATTTGGCTGAGATCGAGGGTTTCGACGCTGACGTGGCCGAAGAGCTGCGCAACCGCGCGCTGGCTTTCCTCGAGGCCGAACGCGCGCGTCTGGAGGCGCGTTGCCGCGAGCTCGGCATGGCCGACGATCTGATGGCGTTCGAAGGGTTGTCAGTCGGCATGTTGGTCACCCTTGGCGAGAACGGGGTGATGACATTGGACGATTTAGGCGACTTGGCCAGCGACGAGCTTCGTGAATTGCTGCCGGACGCCGGGTTGGACGAAGATCAGGCCAATGCCATTATCATGGCTGCCCGTGCGCATTGGTTCGATGACGACACTGCGCCAGCCGAGGCTGCGGAGCAGGAGACGGTGTCCAACCAGGAGGCTGAGGCTGAGCCGACGGAGTGACGACGCGACCGACACGTCTGAGCGACGTTGCCTTGTTAGCCGCGAGAGCGGCCCGCGCGCCGGTCTCG
Source organism: Alphaproteobacteria bacterium (assembly GCA_013203465.1). Lineage (GTDB taxonomy): Bacteria > Pseudomonadota > Alphaproteobacteria > Thalassobaculales > Thalassobaculaceae > JABMNR01. The sequence goes on along the minus strand of JABMNR010000139.1, from coordinate 22,121 downwards.
TACGGTTTGTCGTTGGACCCGGTGACGTGGTGGTGCCGGATGTTGACGAGCGCTTGCCTGGTCGCGGCATATGGGTGACAGCGGATCGCGAGCGGATCGCCGAGGCTGTAGCCAAGCGCCTGTTCGCACGCGCCGCCCGCAAGCCGGTCACGGCTGACGCCGATCTGGTTGATCGGGTGCGGGATCAACTGGTGCGGCGATGCATCGAGGCGCTGGCGCTGGCGCGTAGGGCCGGCCTTGCCGTGGTTGGCCAAACCAAGGTTCGGGCGGCGCTGGTTGCCGGCGAACCTGGCGTCTTGGTCGAGGCGATTGATGGCGCGCCCGACGGCAGGGCACGGCTTCGGGCGCTGGCGGGCGATCGGCCGGTGGTAAGCGCGCTCACGGCGGCAGAGTTGGCCGGGGTTTTCGGGCGTGATCATGCGGTTCACGCGTTTGTACGGGCCGCCGGCTCCGGCGCCGGACTGGCTGATCGGCTGATCCGTGATGGTGCTCGGCTGACGGGAGTGCGTTGTGAGATTGAGTAGCCCCGCTTGGAAAAGCCGGCGGGGACGTGTATGCAGGGCAATGCCCGTTGATTGATGGAAAGCGTGGGCGAAGACGATATGTCGAGCACCAACGAACAAGACCGTAAGAAACTCAGCCTCTCAGGAGGCCGGAGCAAGCTCTCGCTCGGAAAGTCCGTGGAGACAGGGCAGGTCAAACAGAGTTTTTCGCACGGGCGCTCGAAGACTGTTCAAGTCGAGGTCCGGCGACGCCGTGCGACGACAGCGCCCGCCGTTGACGGGCGCGAAGCATCCTCTGCTGCCAAGGCCGGCCAGAAGAGCGGCCGTGAGCTCACGGTCGAGGAACGGGCGGCCCGCACCCGCGCGCTGCAGGAAGGCCTGAAACACGGCGAGACGCCGCCGCCTGAATCGGCGCCGCCCTCGGCTCGCGTGCTGGAATCCAAGACCGCTGGCGAGTTGGTGTCGTCCGAGGCGGCTGAGGAAGCCCAAGCCGCGACTCCGATCGGGGCGATGACCGAGGTCGACCGGCGCAAGGCCGAGTTGGATGAGGCGCGCCACATCGTTGACGAGGAGGATGCGCGTAAGGCGGCTGAGGTCGCGCGGTTAACCGAGGGCGAGACGACACGTCAGGCCAAGGCGGCGGCCGAGCGTGCGCAGGCCCGGCTTGATCGCCAGCCGGCCGCGACCACGCAAGCCCTAACCCAACAGCAACCGGAGCCAGTTGCCGACGACGATGATGTTCGCCGCCGTCGAGGCGGTGGCGGGCGGAGCGAAGGTCCGAAGAAGCCAGCTCGCACCCGGGTGGTCGAACCCCGACGCCGCCAGGGCAAGCTGACGATTTCCGAGGCGTTGAGCGACAACAGCGGCCGGGTGCGTTCCCTCGCATCGGTTCGCCGTGCCCGCGAGCGCGAGCGGCAGCGGTTACGCGAAGAACAGGGTGAACCGGTCAAGCAGGTCCGCGACGTGGTCATACCAGAGAGCATTACCGTACAGGAACTGGCCAACCGCATGGCCGAGCGGTCAGGTGAGGTGATCAAGGCGCTCATGAAAATGGGCGTGATGGCGACCATCAATCAAAGCATCGACGCCGATACCGCCGAGCTGGTTGCACAAGAGTTCGGCCACCGGGTGCGCCGCGTGGCGGAGTCCGACGTGGAACTCGGCATGCGGGGTGAGGAAGACGTCGACGTCGATATGGTGACAAGATCGCCGGTCGTCACCGTTATGGGCCATGTCGACCACGGCAAGACCTCACTGCTCGACGCAATGCGTGACAGCGACGTCGCCTCCGGTGAAGCCGGAGGTATCACCCAGCACATCGGGGCCTATCAGATCGAGGTGGCGTCAGGTCAGAGGATCACCTTCATCGACACACCGGGCCACGAAGCGTTTTCCGAAATGCGGGCGCGCGGCGCCAACGCGACCGATATCGTCATCCTAGTGGTCGCCGCCGATGACGGCATCATGGCTCAGACGGTCGAGGCGATCCGTCACGCCAAGGCCGCTAAGGTTCCGGTGATTGTCGCGATCAACAAGATCGACAAGCCCGAGGCCGACGTCCAGCGTGTGCGCACCGAGTTGTTGCAGCATGAGATCGTGGTCGAGGATTTGGGTGGTGACGTACAAGCCATCGAGGTGTCGGCCAAGACCCGCGAGGGTCTCGATAATCTGATCGAGGCGATAGCGCTGCAAACGGAATTACTGGAGCTCAAGGCCAACGTGAATCGCGCCAGTGAGGGCGTGGTGATTGAGGCCAAGGTCGAGCGGGGGCGCGGCAGCGTCGCCACGGTACTGGTTCAGCGTGGCACGCTGCGGGTGGGTGACGTGTTCGTCGCCGGCGCCGAGTGGGGCCGCGTGCGGGCGCTGATCGACGATCGGGGTAACCCGATCGAGAGTGCCGGCCCCAGCATGCCGGTGGAGGTTCTGGGTTTGCAGAGCACGCCGACGGCGGGTGACGATTTCGTCGTTGTCGAAAACGAGAGCCGGGCGCGTGAGATCGCCGACTATCGCCAACGGATGTTGCGCGAAAAGCACGCTACAGCCGGTGCGCGTGGCACGGTCGAGCAGATGTTGTCCGCCATCCAGGCGGGTGAGGCCCAGGAGTTGGCGCTGGTCATCAAGACTGACGTGCACGGCACGCTGGAGGCGATCCGGGCAGCCCTTGGCAAGCTGGAGACCGATGTGGTTAAGCCGCGCATCCTGCATGGCGCGGTTGGTGGCATCAACGAATCGGACCTCACCCTGGCCAAGGCGTCGAACGGGTTGATCGTTGGCTTCAACGTGCGTGCCAACCCGCAGGCCCGTGAGCTGGCGCGGCGGGATTCAGTGGAGATCCGCTATTACTCGATCATCTACAACCTGATCGACGACGTCCGAGCCCTGCTGTCCGGCATGTTGGCGCCGGAGATCAGAGAAGAGTTCATCGGCTACGCCGAAATCCGGGAGGTGTTCAACATCACCAAGGTCGGTAAGGTCGCGGGCTGCATGGTCACTGACGGAACCATCAAGCGCGGTTGCAAGGTCCGTTTGTTGCGCGACAATGTTGTGGTTCACGAGGGCACACTCAAGACCCTCAAGCGCTTCAAGGACGAAGTGCGCGAGGTGCGCGAAGGCTACGAGTGCGGCATGGCGTTCGAGAACTACGAAGACATACGCCAGGGCGACATGATTGAATGTTTCGAGCTCAAGGAGTTTGCGCGCACCCTCGAGCAAGTCCAGCAGGAGGCATCGGCCGGCTGAGGCCGGTCGACTCCCCGGCCCTAGATCGGCGGGATCGACGACATGGCAGGACGGCATGCGGCCCCGGCGGGACCGAGCCAGCGGCAATTGCGCGTTGGCGAGGAAGTGCGCCGGGTCTTGGCGCGGGTGTTTGAGCGCGATGAATTGCACGATCCCGCCCTCTACGATGTGCGGATCACTATTTCCGAGGTGACAGTCTCGCCGGATTTGCGAAACGCGACCGTGTGGATCATGCCGTTGGGCGACCGCTCCAGCCCGGAGTTGATGGAATCGCTGAAACGCAACGCGGGGCGGTTGTCAGGGGCGGTAGCGCGGGAGGTGCGCCTGCGCTTCGCTCCGCGTCTCAGCTTCAAACGCGACACGGCGTTCGACACCTCCAGCCGGATTGGCGCTTTGCTGCATGATCCGGCCGTGCAACGCGACCTGCACACAGATGAGCAGGCAGATGACCAGGAGAATGACGCGACACCGCGGCCTTACGAGGGCGACGATGGCGCGTAGGGTGCGTGGTAAATCAGTGCATGGCTGGGTGGTGCTGGACAAGCCGTCGGGAATTACCTCGGCGCAGGCCGTGGCCAAGGTGCGCCGGGTGTTCGACGCCGCCAAGGCCGGCCATTCCGGTACCCTCGACCCCCTGGCCACCGGCGTCTTGCCGATCGCCCTGGGCGAGGCGACAAAAACCGTCTCTTACGTCATGGACGCCTCCAAGGACTATGCGTTCACCATTCATTGGGGTGAGGCCCGATCGACCGACGACGTCGAGGGGGCGGTGATCGCGACATCGGACGTACGCCCGGACCGGGCGGCGATTGAACGGGCGTTGCCGGCGTTCACCGGCGAGATTGAGCAGGTACCACCGCGGTTTTCGGCGGTCAAAATTGATGGCGAGCGCGCCTACGACCTGGCGCGGTCCGGCGAGGCGGTCGATCTTGAGCCGCGCCGCATCGTCATCCACGATTTCGCGCTGATCGAGATCGTCGATGCCGACCGTGCCCGATTCCGGGTGGTATCCGGCAAGGGTGCCTACATGCGGTCGCTGGCGCGTGATCTGGCTGTGGCGCTTGGTACCGTTGGCCATATCGAGGCGCTGCGCCGCCTGCGGGTGGGCCCGTTTCACCAGGACGACGCGATTTCGCTGGATTCACTGACCGAGCTGATGCATAACCCCGCGGCTTTGGAGCATCTGAGGTCGGTCGCGACCGCGCTGGACGGCATCCCGGCGTTGGCCTTGACTGGCCCCGAGGCGAGGACGTTACGAAACGGCCAAGGCGTTCCGGTGTACCGGTCAATGGACCGGGAGCGGTTCGGTGATCTGCACGAGGACGACACGGTCTACGCCACGGAAGATGGTGTCCCGGTCGCTATCGCGCGGATCGAGGCTGGAGCGATTCGCCCTATTCGGGTGCTCAACCTCTGAGATGAAGGAGTATGAGGACGATGTCGATCACCCTGGAGCGTAAGGCCGAGCTCATCACGGAATACGGCCTAAAGGAGGGCGATACCGGCTCTCCCGAGGTGCAGGTGGCGATCCTAACGGAACGGATCACCAACCTGACCGAGCATATGAAGACCCACAAGCACGACTTTCACAGCCGTCGCGGCCTATTGATGTTGGTTGGCCAGCGGCGCCGGTTGCTGGATTACGTCAAGGGCAAGAAAGTCGACCGCTATACGTCGCTGATTGGGCGCCTTGGTATCCGTCGTTAAGTGGCGGCGTTGATCTGGCGCGCTCCAGCCCTGCAAAACCTCGACGGGTCGCGTGAGATTTCACGCGGCTCTTTTACCGTTGGGTCATTTCAATTGACCCCGACCCGGGTCCGTGGCACACCACCGCCGCGCGAAAGTGGAAGAGAACCGAGGAACTGCCGCAGGATGCCAAGGATGGTATCCAAACTCCGTTCATCGTAGGGCCGTGAAAGCCACCGCCGACGTAGCGCCGTCGGCGGCACAGTGCGTTGGGCAACCGTGATCCTCATTCGGAGCGATCCGGTCGTCCGCTCGAACGGAGCCCGTCGCGACCATGCGGGTCCCAAGCGAAGGAATAACCGATGTTTCAAGTCTATCGTAAGGAAATTGAGTGGGGTGGGCGCACGCTTACCCTGGAAACCGGCAAGATGGCCCGTCAAGCCGACGGCGCCGTTGTGGCGCGGTACGGCGACACCGTGGTGCTGTGCACCGTGGTGGCGGCGAAAACCCCGCGGGAAGGCATCGACTTCTTCCCACTGTCGGTTCACTACGTTGAGAAAACCTACGCCGCCGGCAAGATCCCGGGCGGTTTCTTCAAGCGTGAGGGCCGTCCCTCCGAGAAGGAGACGTTGACCTCGCGGCTGATCGACCGGCCGATCCGGCCGTTGTTCGTCAAGGGCTTCAAGAACGAGACACAGGTGATATGCACCGTATTGGCGCATGATATGGAGAATGATCCGGACATCGTCGCGATGGTCGGAACCTCGGCGGCTCTGACCATCTCCGGCGTGCCGTTCCTGGGCCCGATCGCTGGCGCTCGTGTCGGCTACAAGGATGGCCAATACGTCCTGAACCCGACCATGGAGGACACCAAGGGATCCGATCTGGATCTGGTGGTAGCCGGCACCCAGGAAGGTGTGTTGATGGTCGAAAGCATGGCCAACGAGCTGTCTGAGGACGTGATGCTCGGTGCCGTGAATTTCGGCCATGACAGCTTCCAGCCGGTGATCCAGGCGATCATCGAGCTTGCCGAGGCGGCGGCTAAGGAGCCGGTGGATTTGCCGCAGTCACCGCTAGACCTGGACGCCTTGCGCGCCAAGCTGACCGGTGCCTGCAAGGACGACATGATTGCGGCCTACGCCGAGCCGAACAAGACCGAACGGCAGAACAAGGTCTCGGCCGCTAAGGATAAAGCCTTGGCCACCGTCGAGGGCGCCGACGAAAAGGATACCGCCAAGGGTCTGCTCAAGGAGATCGAGAGCGACATCGTCCGCGGCCAGATTCTGGAGACCGGCCAACGCATCGACGGCCGCGATACCAAGACCGTGCGGCCGATCGTGGCCGAGGTTGGGGTGCTGCCGCGAACCCATGGCTCAGCACTGTTCACGCGTGGCGAAACCCAGGCAATGGTGATCGCCACGTTGGGCACCGGCCAGGACGAGCAGATCATCGACGCGCTTGAGGGCGGGTACCGGGAGCATTTCCTGCTGCACTACAACTTCCCACCGTTCTCGGTCGGCGAGGCTGGGCGGTTCGGCTTCACCGGGCGTCGTGAGATCGGCCACGGTAAGCTGGCATGGCGGGCGATCAAGCCGCTGCTACCGAGTAAGGAGACGTTTCCCTACACTCTGCGGGTGGTGTCCGAAATCACCGAGTCGAACGGCTCGTCCTCCATGGCCACAGTCTGCGGCGCCTCGCTGTCGCTGATGGACGCTGGCGTGCCGCTGACGCGGCCGGTGGCGGGCATCGCCATGGGTCTGATCAAGGAAGGCGACAAATACGCCGTGCTGTCCGATATCCTCGGCGATGAGGATCATCTGGGCGATATGGACTTCAAGGTCGCCGGCACCGAAGCGGGCATCACGTCGTTGCAGATGGACATCAAGATCACCTCGATCACGCGGGAGATCATGGAAGTCGCGCTCAATCAGGCGCGCGACGGCCGGATGCACATCTTGGGTGAGATGGGCAAGGCCCTGACCTCGGCCCGCGACGGTGTGTCGGAGACTGCGCCGAAGATGACCATGATGAAGATCCCGGTCGACAAGATCCGCGACGTGATCGGCTCTGGCGGTAAGGTCATTCGCGAGATCTGTGAGACCACGGGGGCCAAGATCGACATCGACGACGATGGCTCGGTCAAGATCTCGGCGGTTGAGCAGGCTTCGCTGGATGCCGCCTACAATTGGGTCCGGTCGCTGACGGCCGACCCGGAGGTCGGCGAGATCTATGATGGCAAGGTCGTCAAGGTCCTGGAGTTCGGTTGCTTCGTGAACTTCCTCGGCCCGAAGGATGGTCTGGTGCACATCAGCCAACTGGTTGCCAACAAGCGACCGGAGACCGTGAATGAGATCGTCAAGGAAGGCGACAGCGTGAAGGTCAAGGTCATCGGCTTCGACGATCGTGGCAAGGTCAAGCTGTCGATGAAGGTCGTCGATCAGGAAACCGGCGAGGACCTAGAAGCTAAGGCGGCCGAATAAGCACCGTCGTAGTCGAAGGAAAGATCAAATGAACCGACGGGCCGGAGACGTAACATGAGCGGCTCCGGCCCGTTGTTGTTCGAGCCGCCACGGTTGGTTGGCCATCGCGGTGCCGCCGCGTTGGCCCCGGAAAACACACTGGCCTCGATCCGTGCCGCCGCCGAGGTCGGGGCGCGGTGGGTCGAGATCGACGCCAAGCTGGCCAAGGACGGCGTGCCGGTGTTGATGCACGACGATCTGCTTGATCGAACGACGAACACCACCGGGCCAGCGGCGGCGTTGACGTCAAGCCAACTCGGCCGGCTCGACGCGGGCTCGTGGTTCGATGCCGAGCGGGTGGCCACCGGTCTGTTGGATGCGCCTCGCTTCACCGGCGAGCCGATCCCCACACTCGCCCAGTGCCTGGTCGAATGCCGTCGCCTGGGTCTCGGCCTGGACCTTGAGATCAAGCCCGACAAGGGCTCCGAGGTAGCCACGGCCGCCGCCTGCCTGGAGGTTCTCGACGCGGCGGGTTGGACGGCGGACGATCCACTGCTGATCACCTGTTTCCGGCCGGCGGCGCTCAAGGTGGTGCGTGATTATGCGCCAACTTTCCACCGAGGCCTGCTGATCTGGAAGTTTCCCGAGGGCTGGGAAACCGCCGCCCGCGAGTTGGGCGTGGTCACGGTGATCTCCGATCAGAAGTCATTGATCGATCGTGAAACGGTGGCTCGGATCACCGAGCCGATGACTGGTGATGGCTGGCCCGCCATGAGCTACACGGTCAACGAGGGCTTTCGCGCCAAACAGCTCTATGATTGGGGCGTGACCGGGCTTTTCACCGACGATCCGGCTCGATTGCTGAAGCTCTAAGGGTTTGCCCGCGCTACTCTTCCGTCATCGGTCCGTTGTTCGGTTGCGGGCGGGGAATGGCGATCGAGTGCACGCCGCCGTCGACATGCATGACCTCCCCGGTCACGCCGTGGGCTAGCTCGGACAGCAGGTAGAGCGCGCTGCCGCCAACTTCCTCCAAACTGACGTTGCGCTTTAGCGGGGCGGCGTTCTCCGAGTAGCGGAAGGTGTAGCGCGCGTCGGCGATGGCGGAACCGGCGAGGGTACGCATCGGCCCGGCGGACAACGCGTTCACCCGAATGGAATCAGGGCCGAGATCGGCCGCCAGATAGCGCACACTGGCCTCCAGCGCCGCTTTGGCCACGCCCATGACATTGTAATTCGGTGTCGAGCGCTCGGCGCCCAAATAGGTCAGGGTGAGAAGGCTGCCACCGTCGGTCATCATCGGCGCCACCCGTTGACACAGGGCGGTGAACGAGAAGCACGAGATGTCGAGAGTGTTGAGGAAGTTGGCTCGGCTGGTATCGGCGTAACGGCCCTTCAGTTCAGCTTTGTCGGAGAAGGCGACCGCGTGCACCGCGAAGTCTAACCGATCCCAACGCGCCCTGACCGTCTCGATCGCCGCGTCGAGCGAGGCCATGTCCGACACGTCGCACGGCATGATCAGATTGGAGCCAACCGAAGCCGCCAAAGGTTCGACCCGCTTCTTCATCGCCTCGTTCTGATAGGTGAAGGCCAGTTCGGCGCCGTGGGCCGCGACGGCGGAGGCGATGCCCCAGGCGATCGATTTCTCGTTGGCCACGCCCAGGATCAGGCCGCGCTTGCCGGCCATCAGCGGGCGTGGGGAAGCGGACTCGGTCATCGTGGTCCCTTGGTTTGCGCGGATGGGGTTCCGTCCGAAAACGATCCGGGTTCCGGCCTCAGGCGTCGTATTGTCGGAAAGCAAGCACCGCGTTGGTGCCGCCGAACCCAAAACTGTTTGACAAGGCGAGGGTGATCGGCTGTTCGAGCGCCTGGCCGCGTACAATCGGCAGATGTTCGGCGTCGGGCTCCAGCTCATCGATGTTGGCTGACGCGGCCATGAAACCGTCGCGCATCATCAGCAGGGTATAGATCGCCTCGTGCACGCCGGCGGCACCCTGGGAGTGTCCGGTCAGGGATTTGGTCGAGCTGATATGCGGAATTTGGTTCTGGCCCTTGAACACCTCGTTGATCGCCTCCAGCTCACGCAGGTCGCCGACCGGCGTGCTGGTGCCGTGGGTGTTGATGTAGTCGACCGGCTCGCTCAGGTCGCGCAACGCCATCCGCATGCAACGGACGGCCCCCTCGCCCGACGGCTGTACCATGTCGACGCCGTCCGAGGTGGCGCCATAGCCGACCAACTCGCCATAAATCGTGGCTCCCCGAGCCTTGGCGTGCTCCAACTCCTCTAGCACCACCGTGCCGCCGCCGCCCGCGATCACAAAGCCATCGCGGTTGACGTCGTAGGGCCGTGAGGCGCGTTCCGGGGTGTCGTTGTATTTGGACGAAAGCGCGCCCATGGCGTCGAACAGCACCGAGAGCGTCCAGTGCAGTTCCTCGCCGCCGCCGGCGAACACGATGTCCTGTTTGCCGGCCTGGATCATCTCGGCACCATTGCCGATGCAATGGGCGCTGGTCGAACAGGCCGAACTGATCGAATAACTCACGCCCTTTATGCCGAAGATCGTCGACAGATTGGCGGAGTTGGTGCTCGACATCACTCGGGGCACCATATAGGGGCCGACTCGCTTCGGCCCCTTCTCACGGGCGATGTCGAAGGCGGCCATCATGTTCTGGGTGGACGGTCCGCCGGAGCCCATGATCAGCCCGGTGTTCGGGTTGGAGATGTCCGACGCCTCTAGCCCGGAATCGGCGAGCGCCTCCACCATGGCCAGATAGTTGTAGGCGGCGCCATCGCCCATGAAGCGCAGCAGTTTACGGTCGATACGTTCCGGCAAATCGACCTTTAGCGAGCCATGAACATGGCTGCGAAAGCCCATCTCCTCGTAGACGTCGGCATGGGTGATGCCCGATCGGCCGGCCTTGAGCGAGGCCACGACCTCCTCCTTGTCGTTGCCGATCGACGAGACGACACCGATCCCGGTGACAACAACCCGACGTAAGCCGCGCCCGGTCATGACATCGCCGCGGCGGGGTTGGTGAACAGACCGACGCGAATGTCCTTGGCATCGAACACGCGCTGGCCATCGCAATCGACCCAGCCGTCGGCGATGCCGAGAAACAACTTGCGGCTGATCACCCGCTTCAAGTCCAGGTGGTACTTGAGCAGCTTCGCGGTTGGCAGTATCTGTCCGGAGAATTTAATCTCGCCGACCGACAGCGCTCGGCCGGACCCTGGGCCACCGAGCCAACCAAGCGTAAAGCCCAGTAACTGCCACAGTGCGTCCATGCCGAGGCAACCGGGCATCACCGGGTCGTCCTCGAAATGGCACTTGAAGAACCAAAGATCCGGCTTGATGTCGAATTCAGCCTCGACCTCGCCCTTACCGTTGGCGCCACCGGCGTCCGAAATCCTGGTGATGCGATCGAACATCAACATTGGCGGCAGTGGCAGGCGCGCGTTGCCCGGCCCGAACAGTCGACCATGGGCACACTCCAACAAGTCCTTGTAGGAGAAGCTGCTTTGCTTCTTAAGATCCACCTGGGCCTCTCAGTCTCTGTGTTGGTGGTCGTTGGCTACGATCACTCTAAAGAAACGCGTCGATATCCACGTCTGAGGTAGCTCAGGTAACCGTCGCCTTCAAGGCCAAGAAAACCACATAGCCGCCACTATGCAAAGCCCATGCGTTGCCTCGGGGCCTGCTTCATGATAGCGCATACGGCTGAATTTCTGACAGGATCTGGACACGCCACGATGGCCGATCGTCCTTATACCGCCGTGATCGATCGCTTGCGCGAGGTTGGGCTGCGCCCCACTCGTCAGCGGCTTGCGTTGGCGCGCCTGCTGTTCGACACCGGCGACCGGCATGTGACCGCGGAGCAGTTACATGGTGAGGCGGTAACCACCGGCATTTCCGTATCTCTGGCGACGGTCTACAACACCCTGCATCAGTTCACCGAGAGCGGGCTTCTGCGCGAGGTGGTGGTTGAGGCGGGGCGCTCGTATTTCGATACCAACATTGCCAACCATCATCATTTCTTCGAGACTAAAAGCGGCCACCTAATTGATATACCGGCCGACCAGGTAACGATTGGCTCGTTGCCAACCGCGCCCAACGGCGCTGAGATCGAACAGGTGGATTTGATTATCCGCGTGCGCCGCCGCGCCTGAAAAACCCGTGCCGGCTTGGTTTGCTAAGGCCGTGTACGCGCAAGGTTTTTAGAATTGTTCTAGATCAGTTGACCTGGTGTGTTCTTTCTCCCTATAACGACCGTGGTCGCCGCAGGGTTCATTGTTTCCTGACGGGCGACCGATTAGGCACACCGTCGAGTGGAGAGAGACATGGCTGAGCTGAAGGGCTCGAAGACCGAGGATAACCTGAAGGAAGCCTTTTCCGGCGAATCCCAGGCCAACCGCCGTTACCTGTATTTCGCCCAGAAGGCCGACATTGAGGGCTACAACGACATTGCCGCGGTGTTTCGTTCGACCGCCGAGGGCGAGACCGGCCATGCGCACGGGCATCTGGAGTTCTTGGAGGAGGTCGGTGATCCGGCGACCGGCAAGCCGATCGGTGCTACCGGCGACAACCTGCAGGCCGCGATCGCCGGCGAGACCCATGAGTACACCGACATGTACCCCGGCATGGCCCGGACCGCCCGGGACGAAGGCTTTGATGAGATCGCCGACTGGTTCGAGACCTTGGCGAAGGCCGAGAAGAGCCACGCCGGCCGGTTCCAGAAGGCGTTCGACACGATGGATGCCTAAGATCGATTGCGCGGACGGCCCTGTGGTCTCGATCACTGGGTCGCCGCGATTTCGGTCCGTGGCGCGGTAGCCGCCGCGCCTGGGTTGCCCGCGTGTACCGGGCGACCAAACGCGGTTGTTGTTCCGTTTGTTCTCCAGGAGCCCCATCATGGCCGAAGGCAGCCTCGAGGCCCCAACGCGTCTCCCGGTTCCCTGGCAGAACCCGGATTTTCACGACGAGGCGATGCTCGACGAGGAACTGCGCCGGGTGTTCGACATTTGCCATGGATGTCGACGGTGCTTCAATTTGTGCGACAGTTTCCCGCGGTTGTTCGATTTGATCGACAGGAGCGAGAGCGGGGAGTTGGATACCGTCGAGAGTAAGGATTTCAAGCCGGTCGTGGACGCCTGCACCCTCTGCGACATGTGCTTCATGACCAAATGCCCGTACGTGCCGCCGCATGAGTTCAACCTCGATTTCCCGCATCTGATGCTGCGGTACCGGTCGCTGGAAAACGCCCAGAAGAAACTCTCCTGGGCCGACCGTCAGCTGACCGAGACCGACCGCAACGGCAAGCTGGCGAAGCCGTTCGCCGGATTGTGCAATTGGGCCTCGAACGAGAAGAACACACTGACGCGTCCGTTGATGGAAACGGCGCTTGGCGTGCATCGCGAGGCCAGGCTGCCGCGCTATCACGGCACCACCTTTACCGATCGCGCCGGTGACGTGCCCGACGTGAACACCAAGGCGCCGGCCCATGGTCGCAAAGCGGTGCTCTACGCCACCTGCTTCTCGAACTACAACGACCCGGAGATCGGCATCGCCGCCCGCAAGGTGTTGGCCAGGAATGGCGTCGAGACCGAGGTGGTGTACCCATCCTGTTGCGGCATGCCGCAGTTCGAACAGGGTGACATCGCGCGCGTGGCCGAGGCCGCCGCCAAGGTTGCGGCCGAGATGCGGGCGTGGGTCGACAAGGGCTATGCGATTATCGCCTTGGTGCCGTCCTGCGCGCTGATGCTGAAGTTCGAATGGCCGCTGATCGTGCCGGACGACGACAACGTCAAGGCGCTGTCGACCGCCACCCGGGACATCGATGAGTATATCGTCGACATCGCCAAGACCGAGGGGTTGGCCGAGGGGTTGGCTCCGTTGGACGGGGGGGTGGTGCTGCACATCGCCTGCCATGCCCGGGCACAGAATATCGGCCAGAAATCAACCGAACTTCTGAAGCTGATCCCCGGCAACGATCTGAAGGTGATCGAGCGATGCTCGGGCCACGGCGGCTCTTGGGGCATCAAGAAGGAGAATTTCGAGGTCGGTCTGAAGATCGGTAAGCCGGTCGCGCGGCAAGCCCGGAGCGCCGCCAAACCCTACGTCGCCTCGGGGTGTCCGCTGGCGGCCGATCACATCTTGCAGGGTATGGAGCGGATCGAGGGCGATGCGCCGGTACCGGCCCGAGCGCACCATCCGGTTCAAATTTTCGCCAAGGCCTATGGTCTTTGACGTTGCACGCTCAAGGAATGACCCCGATGACCAAGCAGATCACCCGCTCCGACATCATGGACATGGCGGAATATGCCAAAATCCGCGCCGAAAGGCGCAAGGAGCTGGTCGCGATCAAGCGCGACCGTCGGGTACCGCTCGGCCCGCACGCCACGTTCTATTTCGAGAACTACGCGACCATGTGGCAGCAGGTGCACGAGATGCTGTTCATCGAGCGTGGCGGTGAGGAGCAGATCCCCGATGAGCTCGAAGCCTACAACCCGTTGATCCCGCAGGGCCGGGAGCTGGTGGCGACCCTCATGTTCGAGATCGACAATCCGACGGTTCGTAAGTCAGTGCTGGCCAAGCTGGGCGGCGTTGAGGAGGCGTGCTTCATGCGGCTCGGTGATCATGAGATCATCGCCACCTCCGAGGAGGATGTCGATCGCACCACCGCCGAAGGCAAGGCGTCATCGGTGCAGTTTCTGCATTTCGCTTTCACCGACGCACAAGTGGCGGAATTCGTCGCGCCAGGCACTCAGGTGACCCTGGGCATCAAGCACCCGGCCTACGCGCACATGACCATCTTGTCGGACGTTACCCGAGCCGCGCTGGCCAAGGATTTCGACTAACCAAGACATCTCCGCGGGGTCCGGTTGGGCGGATTATTCGTCGATCGCCTCATCGACACGGATGCCCCAGATGTGGCTGCGGTGAATCCAGCCGTTCAACCCCGCGACATCCAGCTCACACCATTGTCGGCGGCAGGATTCCAGCCAACCGATAACGCCAGGCTCGACACGAGCGACGGCGGGGGAGCTGGCCTCGGGGGTGCGGCGGATCATGCGGGTGGCGCCGATAACGATCGCCGTGCGACGGCCGGACAGCATGGATTGGTGTACCCACCCCTCGGTCCCTTCCGGGTCGCGGATCTTCCGCCAGGTATCGAACTCCGCCACCACCTCGACCGGCAGGTTCGGACGCTGGAACACCCAGTCGATGGGATACCGCACCCCAGGTCCGGTTCGTACGTTCACTTCCTTTGCCCTCAAAGTGACAAAGCGGGGAACCGGTAGGCCGGTTTCGGTGCCAACCGTCTCCGCCACCGCCGACCAGTTCTGGGGAAAGCCTGTGGTGAACACGGCAATCAGGGCGAGCAGCGGCAGAACGGCACGGAGAAACATGGGCGGATCACCTTCGAGGATGTCCGGTTATACTGCTATCCGTAGCGTTCGTTAACCCCGCACCATACAATATGAACGCATTTGAACACCGAGCGTGACAGCGTGACGTGGCCCTGCTAACCGGAGGTTCGGGAGAATGCCCATGCCGCACAGCAAGCGCCAAGTCGTTGTCACACGAAAACTCCCCGATCCGGTTGAAACCCGGATGATGGAGCTGTTCGATGTTCGCCTGAATCTCGCGGACAAGCCGCTGTCTCATGACGAGCTGGCCGCCGTGATGCGCGAGTGCGAGGTGCTCGTGCCCACCGTAACCGACCGGATCGACGGCGCCCTGATCCAGCAGGCGGGTGAGGCGTTGCGGCTGATCGCCTCGTTCGGCACCGGCGTCGATCATATCGACCTGCGCGCCGCCAAGGCGCAGGGGATCACCGTGACCAACACACCGGGCGTGCTGACCGAAGACACCGCCGACATGACCATGGCGCTGATCCTGGCGGTGCCGCGTCGGATCGTCGATGGCAGTAAACTGATCGCCACCGGCCACTGGACCGGCTGGTCGCCGACCGGGATGCTGGGGCACCGCATTCATGGCAAACGGCTCGGCATCGTCGGCATGGGCCGGATCGGTCAAGCGGTTGCACGCCGGGCCAAGGGTTTCGGGCTGTCGATCCACTATCACAACCGCAAGCGGGTACACCCCGATATCGAGGACGAGCTGGAGGCGACCTACTGGGAGAATCTCGACCAGATGGTCGGTCGCATGGACATCCTGTCGATCAACTGCCCGCATACCCCGGCAACCTACCATCTCATGAACCGGCGCCGGATCGGGTTGATGCAGCCGCTGGCCTATCTGGTGAATACCTCGCGTGGCGAGGTGATCGACGAATCGGCCCTGATCGATGCGCTGAAGGAACGTCGCATCGCCGGCGCCGGCCTTGATGTTTACGAGCACGAACCAAAGGTGAGCGAAGGGCTGCTCAGCCTCGACAATGTGGTTCTGCTGCCGCACATGGGATCGGCTACCGTTGAAGGCCGCCAGGACATGGGCGACAAAGTGATCGTCAACATCAAGTCCTTCGTCGATGGCCACACCCCGCCCGACCGCGTGATCGACACGATGTTCTGAGGGCAGACCTACCCCTCGATCGCCATCAACGCGTTGGCGAAGGCCTTTGGTTCGAACGGCCGCAGGTCGTCGGCTCCCTCACCGACGCCGACCGCGTGCACCGGCAGGCCGAAGGCGCGCGCCAGCGCCACCACCACCCCGCCCCGGGCCGAGCCGTCAAGCTTGGTGATGATCAGGCCGCTGATGTCGACCATTTCCTTGAATGCCTTGACCTGGGCGTGGGCGTTCTGGCCAACCGTACCGTCGAGCACCAGGACGGTGGCATGCGGCACCGCCGGGTCCTGCTTTTTCAGCACCCGAACGACCTTACTCAGCTCATCCATCAGCTCGGTCTTGTTCTGCAACCGGCCGGCGGTGTCGATCAGCAGGATATCGCTGCCCGCCGCCTTGGCTGCGGTCAGGGCATCGAACGCCAGGGCGGCGGCGTCGGAGCCGTGTGGCTTCTCAATCACCCGGCAGCCGGTACGGTCACCCCAAATCCGAAGTTGTTCGATGGCGGCGGCCCGAAAGGTATCGCCGGCGGCCAGCATCACGGACCGCCCGGAATCACGGAACTGCTTGGCCAGTTTGCCGATGGTCGTCGTCTTGCCCGAACCGTTGACCCCGACCATCAGGATCACGAACGGCTTGGCAGGATTGGCACCGGGGTCGAGCGGGTGGGCGAGCGGGGCGAGGATGTCGGCGATGTCGGCGGCGAAGGCGGCACGCACCTCGTCGCCGGTGACTTCCTTGTCGAATTTCTCGCGCGCCAGATTGGCGGTCAGCAGCGCCGCCGTTTCCACCCCCAGGTCGGCGGTGATCAGCAGCTCCTCCAGCTCTTCCAGCGTGGCGTCGTCCAGCCGGCGTTTGGTGAACAACCCGGCGATGCCGTCGGCCAGCTTGCGTGAGGATTTCGACAGCCCGTTCCGCAGCCGCGCGAACCAGCCTTGGCGCGGCGCGTCGTGTTCCTCGACACTCATGCCGCCGCCGGTGTCTTAGTTGGCGTCAAGCAGCGGGCGATCAGCCGCTCGCCCTCGCGGCGGTCGATCATCACCGGCACGATAACGCCGGGAGCGGCGCCTCCGGAAACTGTTACGGCAGCGAAACTTTCACCACGCCCGGCACCATCCTTCTCGATCAACACCCGGTCGGTGCCGCCGACCCGCTTGTCGAGCCAATGCGCCAGGTTGCGGTCGCCGACCGCGCGCAAGCGGGCCGCCCGCTGCTTGCGGATATCGCTGGGTACCTGCGGCATGCGGGCCGCCGGCGTGCCCGGCCGGGGCGAGTAGGGAAAGACGTGCAGATGCTGCAGGCCGAGATCGGCGATCAGTGCCTCGGTGTTGGTGAACATCGCCTCGGTCTCGGTCGGAAAGCCGGCAATCACATCGGCGCCGAACGCGACATCCGGGCGTAGCCCGCGTGCCCGTTCAACCAGCCGGATCACATCGCCTCGCAGGTGTCGACGCTTCATCCGCTTGAGGATCAGGTCGTCACCGGCCTGCAGCGACAGATGCAGATGCGGCATGAAGCGCGGCTCCTCCGCCAGCAACCGAAAGACATCCTCGTCCAGCTCCACCGGGTCGACGGAAGACAACCGCAGACGGGGCAGCTCCGGTACCAGCGCCAGCAGCCGTCGCGCCATCTGACCGAGGGTTGGCTGCCCCGGCAGGTCACCGCCGTAGGACGTCACGTCGACCCCGGTCAGCACAAGTTCGCGATAGCCCGCGGCAACCAGCGTCCGCGCCTGCTCGACGACGGCGCCGATCGGCACCGAGCGTGAATTACCGCGCCCGAACGGGATGATGCAGAAGGTGCAGCGATGATCGCAGCCCTGCTGCACCTCGACAAAGGCACGGGCCCGGCCGTCGAAGGCGGTCACCAGGTGCGGGGCGGTCTCGGTCAGGCGCATGATGTCGGCGACCTGTACCGCCGGGTGCGTCGCACGGAGTGACCAGGTTTCGGCCCGCATCTTCTCTTCGTTGCCGACCACCCGGGTCACCCCCTCAATTGCGGCATAGCGTGCGGGGTCGATCTGGGCGGCGCAGCCGGTCACCACGATCTCGGTATCCGGGTTCTCGCGGATCAGCTTGCGGATCGCCTGCCGTGCCTGGCGCTCGGCCTCGGCGGTGACAGCGCAGGTGTTGACCACGATCGTGGTGTCCGCGCCGGCCGCCGCAAGATGGCCACGAATCACCTCGGACTCGTAGGCGTTCAGCCGACAGCCGAAGGTTGCCACGCGATGCGCCGGCGCGGCCGTGCGGGGACGATGAGCAGTCATGGAGCCGTAGATGCCCGGCTGATCGCCGGAATGCAAGGGGACTCACCCCCGCAGCGCCAGCTCCGCCAACCGCTTTGGCGGCTCTCCGCCGCCGCTCAACCGGAACAACTCGACGGTTTCCAGCCGCCCCGTGATCTCCGGCTCTTGGGCGTTGAGGTCATCGGCCAGGGCTTTAGCGAGATGCGGCTCGTCGAACCGGCCAAGGGTGATGTGCGGCAGGTAGGGCAGATCCAGTCGCAGGGTCTCGGCGAACGGACCAGTGTAGAGCCGGTCGTGCAGGCGAACCAATCCCGACAGCCCCTCGTCCGGGACCAGATAGACGTAAGTCTCGCCCGACAGGGTGTCCTTGACCGGCAGGGCGCAGCGGAAGCTCAGCGCCAGGGGGCCGATTTCACCGGCGACGGTGGCTAGATGACTGGTCGCCCCGGTTTCGGTCGCCGCCTCGGTTGGGAACACGAAGGTGACATGCGGGCCGATGTCTCCAGCGAATAAATTTCCCCGGTGACGCGACCGCAGTGTGTCGATCCAGGCACGGTTGGTTGGCGTCAAGCGTGGCCGGCCGAGGATGACAAGGCTCATAGGTTCAACCGAGGGTCGACAGGTCGAGAGCGCCGGAGAAACTGGTCGCCACCGGGCCGGTCATCTCGACGTGGCCGTCGTCCCGCCAGGTGATTTCCAACGCGCCGCCGTCCAGCTCGATTGTGGCGTGGCGGCTGGAGAACCCGCGCCGCGCCGCCGCCACCAGCGCCGCGCAGGCGCCGGAGCCACAGGCCTGGGTGATGCCAGCGCCGCGCTCCCATACCCGCATGCGCAGGTGCTCGGAGTCGCGGACCGTGACGAACTCGATATTGGCCCGCTCGGGGAACAGTGGATGGTGTTCCAGCGGTGGGCCGATGGTGGCGAGGTCGATCGCGTCGGCGTTCGCGACGAAGAACACGATGTGCGGGTTGCCAATGTTGACGGCGGTCGCCGGTCCATATCCCTCGGCGCCGGGGACGGCGAAGCTCGTGGTGTCCAAGGCCTCGGCCAGCGGGATCGCGGTCCAGTCGGCGTTGGCGGGGCCCATGTCCACGGTTACCCGCCCATCCGGGAGCTGTCGGCAGTCCAGTTGCCCGGCCACGGTCTCGATCACCACCGCCTTGGTTCCGGTCTCGGCCATCAGCAGCGCCGCCACACAGCGGGTGCCATTGCCGCAGGCCTGGGCTTCGGAGCCGTCAGGGTTGTGGATCGCCATGTAGGCGCCCCCGCCGTTACGCGGCGGCAGGATCGTTAGAAACTGATCGTAGCCAACGCCGCGTCTCCGGTCGCCGATCGCGCGGTACTGATCCCCGGTCAGCAAGACAGCGGCAAGACGGCCGTCGACAACGACGAAATCGTTGCCGAGGCCGTGCATTTTCAGGAACCGCAGCGTGGCCGTGTGGGAAGCATGTGCGCTCATGACGTCTCATATAGAGACGGTGTAGGCTCCCGCGCAACCACACCAAGGCGATCGCATCGACAAACCACGGGGAGTGAAACACCGATGATCATCGGGCATGAACGGCTGACCACCATCGTCGAGCGCATGATCGCTGGGGCAGGCAGCACACCCGCGGAAGCGCGGGCGGTGGCGGAAAATCTGGTGGACGCTAACCTTAAAGGCCATGACAGCCACGGCGTCGGCCTGGCCCCGCGCTACATGGGCCACGCCAAGGCGGGCACCATGACCCTGGGTGCCGAATTATCGGTGGTCAGCGAGAACGGCCCGTTCCTGCTGCTCGACGGTAACATGGGCTACGGCCAGACGATCTGCCGTGCCGCGACCGAAAGGACGATCGCCAAGGCCAAGAAGGAAGGCGTGGCGATCGTCGGGCTGCGCCGCACCCACCACATGGGCCGCATCGGCGCCTGGGGCGAGATGTGCGGCGAGGCTGGGCTGATCTCGATCCACTACGTCAACACCACCGGTCACCGGCCGTATGTGGCACCGTGGGGCGGGTTCGAGGCGCGGTACTCGACCAACCCGTACTGCACGGTGATCCCGGCGACCGACACGAACCCGATGATCGTGCTCGACATGGCGACCTCTCGGGTCGCCCAGGGCAAGGTGCGGGTCGCCTATTACGGCGGCAAGAAAACCCCGCCGGACGCCCTGATCGGCCCGGACGGGCTGCCGACCGACGATCCCAGCGTGATTTTCGAGCAGCCGTATGGCGCCATGCTCAACTTCGGTCAGCACAAAGGTTACGGCCTAGCAATGATCTGCGAAGTGTTGGCGGCGGGGCTGACCGGGGGCGGGACGGCACGCGAGGCGCTGATGGACCAGAACACGATCTGCAACAACATGCTGATGATCGTGTTCGACCCGGCGGGCTTCGGCGCCGCGATTCCGTTCAAGGCGGAAATCGACCAGCTGATCGAGCATGTGTCCAGCAGCAAACCGGCCCAGGGCTTCGACCATGTTCGTTTCCCCGGCGATCCGGAGCGCGAAACCATGGCGGCGCGATTGGCCGACGGCATCGAGATCGACGACAACACTTGGGCCGAGATGACCAAGGCCGGGATCGAGGCCGGCATGGACCCGAGCGAATTTCGGGTGAATTGAGGATGCAAGCGCCCGAGGGTTGCCCGTCTTGATCGAATGCCGATACGTTATGTGGCGAATGAGTTGCGGAGGACCGACGCATGAGTGAGCAATCATCATCTCCACAGGACACAGGCCATAGTGATTCAAAAGGCTTAATGCGTTTCGACGCGGCCAAGAAGTCGCTGCTCGTCGCTTATCTTCTCTGGTTCTTTCTTGGTATCATGGCGGCGCATAGGTTCTATCTGGGTGAAATGAAAACCGGCGGCATCCTAGTTAGTCTTTGGGCTTTGGGTCTCATCATTACATTGCTTGGTGCCGGCGCTGGGTTGTTTTTTATCGTCATTGCGTCCTTCTGGGCATTTATCGATCTGTTTCTGATTCCTGGGATGACGCGTCGCAGGAACGATGAGCTATATGCCCAACTTCAGAAAACTACTCGGACACAGTAGCCATCGAGCTAACCTGCGCTCCTTGACCCGCCGCTCCTTGACCCGCCGCTCCTTGACCCGCCGCTCCTTGACCCGCCGCTCCTCGAGGCGTATATCCCGCGCCTCTTGGCAGATGTTTGTCCGCTGAGACCTTAACGGGTTCCGTCCGTCCTCGAGGGTTCGAGCACGGGCGCGTTTCCGTTTGGGGCTATTTGATGGGTTGAACCGCGCGGGAAACGCTGTGTTCGAAGGGTTGAGCGAAAGGCTGGGGTCGGTTTTCGACCGTCTGAAGCGACGTGGCGCGTTGTCGGAGAGCGATGTCTCGACGGCGATGCGCGAGGTGCGTGTGGCCCTGCTCGAAGCCGATGTCGCCCTGCCGGTGGTCAAAACCTTCATCGACCGGGTGCGTGAGCGGGCGGTCGGCCAGGAAGTGATCAAGTCGGTCAGTCCGGGCCAGATGGTGGTCAAGATCGTCCATGACGAATTGATCGCGATGCTCGGCTCCGACAGCCAGGCGATTACTCTGAACGCGACCGCGCCGGTGCCGATCCTGATGGTCGGCCTGCAAGGCGGCGGCAAAACCACGACCACGGCCAAGATCGCCAAACGACTGAAGGATCGCGAGCGCAAGAAGGTTCTCATGGCCTCGCTCGACGTGACCCGGCCGGCGGCCCGTGAGCAGTTGCGGGTATTGGGCGAGCAGGTCGGGGTCGCCACTTTGCCGATCGTCCAGGGTGAGACGGCCCTGACCATCGCCAAACGGGCGATGACGGCGGCCCGGTTGCAAGGCTATGACGTGGTCCTGCTGGACACCGCCGGTCGCACCTCGATCGACGAAGCGCTGATGGCCGAGGCCCGGGCGGTCAAGGACGCGGGCAACCCGCACGAGGTGCTGCTGGTGGCCGACGCGCTGACCGGGCAGGACGCGGTGACGACGGCAACTAACTTC
>JABMNR010000138.1 GCA_013203465.1 Alphaproteobacteria bacterium | reverse complement strand
GGCGTCCCCTACGGGATTCGAACCCGTGTTGCCGCCGTGATAGGGCTGTGTCCTAGGCCTCTAGACGAAGGGGTCGTCGGCGGACGGATGTACAAGGCCGGCCCGGATAAATCAAGCCCGCCACGCGGCTGAGCCGGAACGTCGCCGGGCGGCGGAACCGCCCGCCGCCCGGCGACGACTGTTCACACGGCGAGGGCTGTTCAGGTGACCGCGATCGGGCTGCCCATCGAGCCGGTGGCGCCCTTGATCGGCACCGGGTTGAAGATGTAGACGAAGCGGTGTTTGCCGTCGGCGATCAGCGCGTCGAAGGTCAAGTTCTCGTGGTTGAAGATGCCGTTCTTGGTGATCAGCTCGGCATGCACCGGGAACGCCAGTTTCGGATCCGGGTTCGGCACCACCTCGGTCGGCCACGTGTCGGCACCGGTGATGGCGATTTCCTTGGACACCAACCACTTCGCCACCTCCAGGCCGATGCCCGGACAGCCGGAGTTGAACCGGTCGTTGTTCTTCATCCACAGGCTGCCCCAGCCGGTGTTGAAAAACACGCCGTCGCCCGGCTGCACGTCGTCCGGTGACATCCCCTGCTTGGCCAGCGCGTCGCTCACGTCCTGCATGGTGATCTCGACGCCGGCGTCCGGCATTTCGCCTTTCAGACCCAGAATGTCGACCAGATGGCCGGTGGTGAAGAACGGCTTGCAGTGCTCCACGCCGATCTTGTTGAGGCCGTAGGCGCCGCCGATCTCGGCGCCGGTGAAGCCGTTGTAGTAGCGATGCTCGTTCTTGTTGCCGGCATCGCCGGTCGAGACGCCGATATGGCCCAGGCCGTCGAACTGCGTGCCGACCTGACCGGTTTCGGTCGCCAGGAATTCATCGTTATAGATCAAGGCGTTCTCGCCGAACGGCCCACCGGTCGGCGCGCCCGGTACGCGCAACGCGAACACCCGCGCGCCGAACAGCGGCATGCCGGCCTCGTACACCTTGCCGATACGGTAGACCTTGCCGTCCTTGATGTTCTTGACCGCCGCCAGGGTCTTCTCCGGCGTCATCCAGTTCGAGGCACCCGCCTGGTCCTCCGCCCCCCAACGCGACGGCCACCAGGTCTCGCCGGTCGCCGCCTGGGCCAGCTGATCGCCACCGATCCCGCCCATCAACGTGCCGCCACCGGCCGCGACCGCGCCGGTACCGAGGGCCGCGCCTTTGATGAAATCGCGCCGCGAGGGGGTCGGATGGTCGCTGCCGTCGCCGGCTTCGAATTTGCTTTTGCGCATGGTCTGCCTCCCTGATGCGGGCCGTCTCGACACGCTGTGCGCGGCCCGTTGCCTGGAATGGTGGCGGGGACTGGTTAACGAAGTCAAGCAACGGTCGCCGTCGCAAGCGCACCGGGGGCCTTGCCGGCCGCCCCCCGGTTCGGCCAAGCTGGAAATTCATTCTAGTGGACGGTTCACGAGACGCTTGGGAACCAAACATCTCGATCAGACCACAAGGAGACCCTCGATGAGCCTGTTCGCCCGCGATCCCTCCGCCGAGCGCATTCCGGTCTCGGTGCTGACCGGGTTCCTCGGCAGCGGCAAGACCACGGTGCTGAACCGACTGCTGCGCGACCCGGCGCTGGCCGACACCGCCGTCATCGTCAACGAGTTCGGCGAGGTCGGGCTCGATCACCTCATGATGGAGGCGATCGACGGCGAGTTGGTGGTGATGGCGTCAGGCTGCATCTGCTGCACCATCCGCTCGGATTTGGAGAGCACCCTGCGCGATCTGCTGGGCCGGGCGCGCGAGGGCGAGATCCCGCCGTTCGCCCGCGTGGTCGTCGAGACCACCGGGCTGGCCGATCCGGCGCCGATCGCCCAGATGCTGCTGAACAACCCGCTGGTCGTCGGCTTTTTCCGGCTGGACGCGGTGCTGGCGACGGTCGACACGGTGCATGGCGCCCGCCAGCTCGACGCCCAGCCCGAGAGCGTGAAGCAGGCGGCCATGGCCGACCGGCTGATCCTGACCAAGACCGACCTGGCCGAACCGGCGGTGGTCGGCGCCCTGCATCGGCGTCTCGCCGCCTTGAACCCGACCGCCGCGCGGATCGAGGCGGTGATGGGGGCGGTGAGCGCCGGCCAGTTGTTCGACGCCGGCTGGTACGATCCCGCCACCAAATCGCCCGATGTCGCCCGCTGGCTGCGCGACGAGGCGCTGTCGGACGACGGGCATGGCCATGGCCACCATCACCACGACGTGAACCGGCACGACGGCGGCATCGCCGCCTTCGCCCTGAGCTTCGACGCGCCGCTGGACTGGGATCAGGTTAATCTCTGGCTGGCCGGGCTGCGCCACGCCTATGGCGAGCAGTTGCTGCGGGTGAAGGGCATTCTGTCTCTGCGCGGCGAGGATCTGCCGGTGGCGATCCACGGCGTGCATCACGTGTTCCACCCGCCGGTGCGCCTGCCCGGCTGGCCGGACGGCGATCGCCGCTCGCGCATCGTCTTTATCGCCCGCGAGCTGGACGCCGCGACGGTGCGCGGGCATTTCGACGAGGTGGCGGCGGAGATGACGGCTGGAGCCGTTTAACGCTCAGCTCACCGCCGCGTCGTCGATCACCAACTGCACCGCGTCGCCGCCGCGAAAATAATCGGCCCGCAGGTGCCCCGCCACGTGCATCGGTAAGCTTCCGGCTTGCAGCAACGCCGGGCCGAGGTCACTTTCCATGGCGCGGAAGGCGATGCCCTTGAGGCGCCCGCCATCGGCGCCGTTGAGGGTACAGCGCACATGGTTCTCCCCCGCCACGGCGGCGCCGACCACCCGGACATCGGCCAGCGCGAAGCGCGGCTCCGCATTCCCGGTCCCGAACGGGCCGATGCGGTCGACCGTGCGCACCAACTCGGCGTTGGCCCCCATCGGCGCCACGGTGCCGTCGATCGACAGGGTCGGCACCAGCGGGCCGCTTTCTTGCGTCGAGCGCACCCGCTCGGTGAGGAAATCGCGAAACGCGTCGATCCGCTCGGCCGCCACCGTGAACCCGGCGGCCATGGCGTGCCCGCCGCCCTTATCCAGGATTCCCGCCTGATACGCGGCGATCACCGCCCCGCCGAGATCGACGCCGGAGACCGAGCGGCCCGAGCCCTTGCCGACGCCATTCGCGACCCCGATCACGCAGGTTGGGCGGCCAAAGCGATCCTTCAGCCGGCTGGCGATGATGCCGACCACCCCGGGGTGCCAGCCCTCACCCGCCACCACCAGCACCGGCGCGTCACCGCTGGTCGCCTCGGCCGCCATGTCCTCGGCCTGGGCGATCGCGGCTTGCAGCACCTCCGCCTCGATCCGCCGGCGCTCGTCGTTGTGCCGGTCGAGCTCGGAGGCGATGGCGCGGGCCTCCTCGGTGTCCTCGGTCGCCAGCAGCCGGGCGCCGAGATCGGCCCGCCCGACCCGGCCACCGGCGTTGATCCGCGGGCCGAGCACGAAGCCGAGGTGATAGGGGTCCGGCTTCCGGTCGAGCCCGGCCACATCGCCCAACGCCGTCAGACCGATGTTGCCCCGCCCGGCCATGATCTTGAGCCCCTGGGCCACGAAGGCGCGGTTGAGGCCGTGCAGCGGCACCACGTCGCACACCGTGCCCAAGGCGGTTAGGTCCAGGATCGAGCGCAGATCGGGCTCGGCCCGGCTCGCGAACCAGCCGCGCCGCCGCAGCTCGCGGTTCAGCGCCACCAGAACCAGGAAGGTCACCCCGCACGCCGCCAGATGACCGAGCCCCGGCGCCTGGTCCAGCCGGTTCGGGTTCACCACCGCCACCGCCGGCGGCAGATCCGGCTCGGCCAGGTGATGATCGACCACCAGCACCTCGACCCCGGCGTCCCGCGCGGCGCCTAGGATATCGACCGCCAGAATCCCGCAATCGAGACAGACCACCGGCCCGGCCCCCCGCGACACCAGGCCCAGGAGCGCCGGCAGGTTCGGGCCATAGCCTTCGTCGATGCGGTCCGGCACATGCAGAACCGCCCGCGCCCCGGCGGCGCGGAGATACCGCGTCATCGACGCCGCCGAGGTGGCGCCGTCCACGTCGTAATCGGCGAACAGCCCGACGACCTCGCCCCGCTCCACCGCGTCGGCGAGACGGCCGGCCGCCGTGTCCATGTCCTTGAGGATGCTCGGGTCCGGCAGTTCGGCCTTGAGGGTCGGATCAAGAAACCGCTCCACCCCGTCCAAATCGATACCGCGGTCGGCGACCAGGCGGCCGACATTTTCCGGCAGCCCGAAACGTTGGGCGATCGCCAACCCCAGACGGTCGGTGTCGGACGACCCGCCGTTGCGCGCGACCCAGCGGCGCCCGGTGACCGAGCGGTCGACCCCGAGGACCGTCGCGGTCATCGCCTTACCTGCCGCGCGCGGCTCAATCCTCGAACGGCTTGCGGGTGAAGTCGTGCGTCGCCTCGATCACGCGGACGGTGCCGGTCTTCGAGCGCATGATGATCGAATGGGTGGTCGCCCCGCCGGCGTAGCGGCGCACACCCTTGAGCATGGTGCCGCCGGTCACCCCGGTGGCCGCGAACATCACGTCGCCGCCGGCCAGCTCCATCAGACCGTATTTGCGGTTCAAATCCTCGATGCCCCAGCGTTTGGCGCGCCCCTTCTCGTCGTCGTTGCGGAACAGCAGCCGGCCTTGAATCTGCCCGCCGATACAGCGCAGCGCCGCCGCCGCCAGCACGCCCTCGGGCGCGCCGCCGGAGCCGATATAGATGTCCACGCCGCTGGTCGGCTGCGAGGTGGCGATCACCCCCGACACATCACCGTCGGAAATTAACATGATCCGGGCACCGGCCTCGCGCACCTTGGCGATCAGCTCGGCGTGGCGCGGGCGATCGAGGATGCAGGCCACCACGTCGGACACGTCCAGGCCCTTGGCCTTGGCCAGATTGCCGAGATTTTCCCGCACCGGCGCGTCGAGGTCGACCACATCCGCCGGCAGGCCGCCGCCGACCGCGATCTTGTCCATGTAGACATCCGGCGCGTTGAGAAACCCGCCCTCCGACGCCAGCGCGACCACCGCCAGGGCATTCGCGCCGCCCTTGGCGGTGATGGTCGTGCCTTCCAGCGGATCGAGCGCGATGTCGATCTTCGGGCCGCCGCTGCCCACCTTCTCGCCGATGAAGAGCATCGGCGCCTCGTCGCGCTCGCCCTCGCCGATGACGACGGTGCCGTCGATTTCCAGGTTGTTGAGCGCCGTGCGCATGGCGTCCACCGCCGCTTGGTCGGCGGCCTTCTCGTCACCGCGCCCCATCAGACGCGACGCCGCCAGCGCCGCCGCCTCGGTCACGCGGACCGCCTCCAGCGCCAGATTGCGGTCCATGGTGAAATGCTCGATGGGCTTGTCCGACATCGGTCGCTTCCGATCCCTCGTTATGACGTTTCTTGCGGCGGTGCCGAGGCTCGCGGCGGAACCCGGCGCTCCGTTCGGACTCCGGCTTTTAGCCGATCCGGGCTGGCGTCGCGAGCCCGGAATCCATACCCCGTCCAGGCTCGCCACCGATTGCCGTCACGGCGTTTAGAATTCGACGATGCGCAACATCGCCGGGGCCTCGCGCACCGCCTCGAGTTTGGCGATTTTCGCCAGCGCCCGGCGCATCGACGCCTCGTCGACCTCGTGGGTGGTCAGCGCCACCGGGACGGTCTCCATCGGGTCGCGGCCGCGTTGCAGCATCGATTCCATGGACACGTGCTCATCGCGCAGGATGGCGGTCACGTCGGCCAGCACCCCCGGCCGGTCAGTCACCATCAGACGGACGTAGTATCCGCTCTCCAGCGTCTCCATCGCCGCCGGATTGGCCGGCAGCAGCGCCGAGGCCGGACGCCCGAACACCGGCGCCCGCCGCCCGGCCGCCACGTCGACCACGTCACCGATCACCGCCGAGGCGGTGGGACCGGCGCCCGCCCCCCGGCCGTAGTGCAGGGTGGTGCCAACGGCGTCACCCTCGACCACCACGGCGTTGAACACCCCCTCGACCTGGGCGATCGGCGCGTCCTGCCGCACCAGGCACGGATGCACCCGCTGGCGTACCCCCGCCTCGGTCTCCTCGGCGATGCCGAGCAGCTTGATGCGGAAGCCGAACTCATCGGCGTAGGCGATGTCGATCGGCGAGATCGGGCGGATACCCTCAATGTGCACCGTGTCGAAATCCACCTCCCGGCCATAGGCCAGCGCCGCCAGCAACGCCAGCTTATGAGCGGCATCGACGCCATCGACGTCGAAGGCGGGATCGGCTTCGGCATAGCCCAGCGCCTGCGCCTCAGCCAACACATCGGCGAAGTCGCGCCCGCTCTCGCGCATGGCCGACAGGATGTAGTTACAGGTGCCGTTCAGGATGCCGTAGACCCGGGTCACGCGGTTGACCACCAGCCCCTCGCGCAGGGCGCGGATGATCGGAATACCGCCGGCCACCGCCGATTCATAGGCCAGGGTGACGCCATGCGCCTCGCCGATCCTGGCCAACACCGTGCCGTGATGCGCCAGCAACGCCTTGTTGGCGGTAACGACGTGCTTGCCGGCCGCCAACGCCCGCTCGACCAGGATTTTGGCGACACCGTCGGAGCCGCCGATCAGCTCGCACACCAAATCCACGTCGTCGCGCGCCGCCAGCGCCGTCGCGTCCTCTTCCCAAGCCACACGCGATAGATCGACCCCGCGGTCACGGGTCCGGTCGCGCGCCGACACCGCCGTCACCGCGATCGGACGGCCCGCATGCGCGGCCAACGCATCGGCCCGTTCGATCAGCAGTCGCGCCGTCTCCGCGCCGACAGTCCCAAGACCGGCGACGCCGACCCGCAACGTCTCACCCATAGCAGCCTCATAAATCACTTTAAAGACACGGACTAATAATCTGTTTTAGTGACGTTTATCGAGATTTTCCATTAGTAGAGCAACAGGATTTCGGCGCGGCGGTTGCCCGCCTCTCCCGAAGGCATGCTCTCATAATAGAGTGGTTGGTTGTCGCTCAACGCCTCGATCATAATCCGTTCGACCGGCAAGCCACCGTCGACCAATGCCCGGGCCACCGCCTCGGAACGGCTCAGCGAAATGCTGAAATTGGCAAACTCGTGGTCCGCAAGGTTCATCTCCGCCGTGCGCGCCGACGCGTGCCCCACCACTTTGACCATGGCATTGCTATCGAGCGCCGCACGGGCGATCTCGGCGATCATTTGCCGCTCGGCACCGGTCAACGCCGCCGACGAATGGTTAAAATACACCGTGCCGGCGAGATAGACCTCGCCGCTCAGATTACGCTCGTACTGCGCCAAGCTCGGCCCATCGGTGATCACCGAGCCCGACTGATCCGACGGCGCGGGTGTGGCCGCGGCTCCTTGGTTGGCCGAATCGAATCGAGTCGTCGCGGGTGCCGGCGGAGGCGGTGCCGCCGCAACTTGCGCTGTGGATGCTGGCGGCGGAGGCGGCGGTGCCGGTCGTTGAACAGCCTCGGCGCGCACCTTCGGTTCGGGCGACCGGGGAGGATGATCGCCAACCTTGGCCGAGGTCACGTTTCGCGCACTGCCGCCGTCCGGGATCGGACGATTTGGCCACAGCGACGATCGCCGACCATCGGAGGGCGCCTGCGCGACGGCCGGCGGCGGCGATGCAACGGCGGCACTCGGCGCGGCAACGCTCGGCGCCGCCGCACTCGCCACGGCTGCGCTCGTTACAGCAGCACTCGCCGCGGTGGCGCTGGAGGCGGCGTCCCCTTGCGCGGCCGGTTGGCTCGGCGACGGACGCTTCGGGTCTTCGGCGTAGCGGGCGTTCGCGCGATCCGCGATCAGGCCCGAGGTCAGATCCTTGCGCTCGGCTTCGGTCGTCGACGGTGTCGGCCTGTCCGGAACGGTCGCCAAATTCGGATAAGCATTGTCACCGTCGGTCGACGACGTGTCCTCATCGTCATCGGAGAACCAGCCCCCGACGGTGCTGGTAGCCCCTTCGTACCATTCGACCGGGTTCAACGCGTCCGGTATCGATGAACAGCCGGCGAGCCCCAGCAGCGCCACCGCCGCCGCAAGCGCCGCGATGCGCCGGCGGTATGTCGGCCGGATCGCCATCGTCCTCCGGCTCCGGCGCTCTTCCGAAGCCTTGGATCCCGTATCCTGCATTACGCTGCTCCGCATCACCACACGATCCCATCCCATCGATATCCGCGCCGTCAACCGGCGACCAGCCATGACGGCCTCTTCGATAACCGTCACGGCGCGAAAATACCATGATTTCCACGATATCGACATGGCCGCCGCACAATCGTATCGCATGGTTGGAACCAAAGGTCTGAAAGCTGCTACAAACGAACCAACACTACGGCAGAGCCGTTCCAACTCAAGGACCCGCCCCATGGCCGACCCGCAAGACAGTAATCTGAAGGCCCCCGATTCGGTCGAATTGTCGCATTCGATGACTCACATCGCCGAGCAAAGCCAACGATTGATCAAGAATTTTCTAGCCCATCAGGATCCGAACGCGCTCGGCATGTCGGACCCGATGAACATCGGCGCCACCTTTCTGGAGATGACGTCCAAGCTGATGGCCGACCCAAGCAAGATGGTGCAGGCGCAAATGGCGCTGTGGCAGAGCTATATGGGGCTGTGGCAGTCGACGGCGGCGCGGATGCTTGGCGGCGGCACGGCACCGGTCGCCGCGCCGGAACAGGGCGACCGCCGGTTCAAGGATTCGGCCTGGGACGAGAACGTCGTCTACGACTACATCAAGCAGAGCTACCTGCTGACCGCCAAATGGATGCAGCAGACGGTCAACGAGGTCGACGGGCTGGACGATAAGACCAAGCAGAAAGTCGATTTCTACACCCGCCAGTTCGCCGACGCGATGGCGCCGTCGAACTTCGTGATGACCAATCCCGAAGTGCTGCGCGCGACCATCGAGAGCGGCGGCGAGAATCTGGTGAACGGCCTGAAGAACCTGCTCGACGACCTGGAGCGCGGCAAGGGCAAGCTGTCGATCAAGATGACCGACCCCGACGCCTTCGACGTCGGCGGCAACGTGGCGACCTCTCCGGGCAAGGTGGTCTATCAGAACGAGCTGATGCAACTCATCCAGTACAGTCCGGCCACCGAAACGGTGCACAAGCGGCCGCTGCTGATCGTGCCGCCGTGGATCAACAAGTTCTACATCCTGGATCTGCGGCCGAAGAACTCGTTCATCAAATGGGCGGTCGATCAGGGCCTCACCGTGTTCGTCGTCTCCTGGGTCAACCCGGACGGGGCGCTCGCCGCCAAGACCTTCGAGGACTATATGCTGGAGGGCCCGCTGGCGGCGCTGGCGGCGATCGAGGCGGCGACCGGTGAGCGTGAGATCAACGCCATCGGCTACTGCATCGGCGGCACCCTGATGGCCGCGACCCTGGCCTATATGAAAGCCAAGGGCGACGACCGCATCAAGTCGATCACCTTCTTCACCACCATGGTCGATTTCACCGAGGCCGGCGAGTTGTCGGTGTTCATCGACGAGGAGCAGCTGGCCGCGCTGGAAGCACGGATGGACAAGGACGGCTTCCTCGACGGCCGGGCCATGGCGACGACCTTCAACATGCTGCGCGCCAACGATCTGATCTGGTCGTTCGTGGTCAACAACTACCTGATGGGAAAGGAGCCGTTTCCCTTCGACCTGTTGTATTGGAACTCGGATTCCACCCGCATGCCGGCCGCCATGCACAGCTTCTACCTGCGCCGCATGTACCAGGAGAACAAGCTGGTCGAGCCGGGGGCGATCACCCTGGACGGCGTGCCGATCGACCTCGGCACGGTCAAGCTGCCGACCTTCTTCCTGTCGACCAAGGAGGATCATATCGCCCCCTGGAAGTCGACCTACGCCGCGACGCAAATCTACAAAGGCCCGGTGACGTTCTGCCTCGCCAGCTCCGGCCACATCGCCGGTGTCATCAACCCGCCCTCGGACAAGCCGAAATACGGCTACTGGACCAAGGCCGGCAAGGCGCCGAAAACTCCCGACAAATGGCTCGACGGCGCCATCCACCACGACGGCAGCTGGTGGCCGGAATGGAAGGCGTGGCTCGACCGCCATAGCGGCGGCACGGCCCCCGCCCGCACCCCCGGTGACGGCAAACTCACACCGATCGAGGACGCCCCCGGCAGCTTTGTGAAGGTCAAGACGCTGACGGATGTGTGATTGTCGGCGCTTATCGTGCGCGACATTTCACCGCTTGCCGAGACGATGGCGTTGCTCAAGGCCGGCGGTCCGCCGAGCGGCGTTGTTTAGGCGCCGTTATGCTAAAAGATAAAATTTTATTAATATTTTACTATTAATACTTTTCTCGTATAGACTGTACCGTACACCTAGTGTACGAAACTTAGATGAAACCATTAATTCAACACACGGCACTGGTCGCCACCTATACCGTGCTCGCTTTCCTGAGCATTGAGTTGACCCGCCAAGGAACCGGTATCGCGGTGGTTTGGCTTCCGAACGCGGTACTCGTGGCGTTGTTGGTCGACAGGCCAATGCGGGCTGTGACCCTCTCCTCGCTGATGGCCGTTTCAGGCGCCCTGATCGCTAATTTAATCTATGGCGACCCGGCCATAACGGCCCTTGGACTGGCGCTTGCGAACTATGTCGAGATTCTCGGCGCCGTCATTCTCTACAAGCATTTCCTCGCCAATCGACCGCCCCTGAGATCGGTGCGTGACTATCTGGCGTTGATTCTTGGACCATCGGCCATGTCACCGGTTTTGGGTGCCATGGTCGGCGCAACCGTCGTCTCCTTGTCTTACGGGGCGAACTGGGCGGGTGTTTTCCAGCAATGGTACATTGCGGACGCCGTTGGATATTGCCTCTTGACGCCGCTTGTCCTCGTGGGGATCGCCTTGTGGCGGAACGACCACCGGTTTGCCGCCAGCACCGCTTTCACGCCCGGTGTGACGATCGTCGTCGCAGCGACAGGTGCCGCGGCGTTCCTGGCAATCGGCCTGTCAAGCGGCACCCATGGCTATCTTTTCTTGCTGACGCCGCTGATGATTGGGATCACGCTGTATTTTGGCGTGGTTGGCGTCGCCGGCGCCTCTGGCGCCACCTTGGTCGCGGTTCTCGCTGAAAGCTTCCTGCGAGACACCGCAATCAGCAAGTTCAGCAGTATCACCGATCCAACCATCGACATCCAAATCTTTCTATTGGTCAACACCCTTCCCGCCTTCGTCATCGCGGTGATGATGGAGGAACGCGAGACCGCCGTTCTCCAAGCCCAGGAGGCGAACCGGGCCAAGTCCGAGTTCCTGGCCAATATGAGCCACGAGATTCGGACCCCGCTGAACGGAGTCATGGGCATGCTTCAGCTCTTGGCGCTGGGCTCCTTATCGGCCGCCCAGCAACGCCAGGTTCGGATGGCTTCCGATGCGGCCGATCAGCTTTATGCTCAGCTTACCGACATCCTGGATCTTGCACGCATCGAAGCGCTGGCGGTCAGTGTGTTTCCGCAACCATGTAATATTCGTGATCTGGTTGATCGGTGGCGCGGCTTCGCGGAAGCGGCCGTGGTCAGGCATGGTGCGCCGCTGCGGATCGAAACCCATATCGACGGCAACATCGGCGGCGAGATTGTCACGGATCCCGATCGCCTGACCCAGATCATGACGAACCTCATCAACAACGCGGTGAAGTTCACCGACGTCGGCAGCATTCGGATTGGGGTGAAGCCCCGCGATCGGACTCGTGGCGACGAGAAAGGGTTGGACTTTTCCGTGCACGATACGGGATGCGGCATCCCGAAAGACGATCTTGAGCGAATCTTCGACCGGTTCACTCAGTCCGACAGCAGCAGCACCCGCGTCCATGGTGGTACCGGTCTCGGCCTGGCCATTTCGACGAAGTTGGCGGCGTTGCTGGGTGGCCGGTTGACGGTCGACAGCACGGTCGGCGTCGGATCGACGTTTACGCTTTACCTACCGTTGAATTAGGAGTACGGCTTTTATTATATAAATAGATTTTTGGACAAATAAAATGAATAATAAAATCGTAAACCATCCTAGAATTCTGATCGCGGATGATCAACGTAGTAACCAAAAATTCATGTCTGAAGTTTGCTTAATGTTTGGTTGAGATTGCGATGTTGTTGGAAATGGCGACGAATGCATTAAGGCTGTGGAGAACGACGCCTCTCGATACACCCTTATCCTTATGGATATCCATATGCCGGTTAAGTCCGGCGTCGAGGCGACGGTCGAGATTCGCCACGCCCAGGGCGATCCGCCCAAGAATATCCCGATCGTTGCCGTAACCGCGGACACCAGCCGCGAGAACCGGCACGCGTGCGAGAAAGCCGGGATTAACGTGTTTCTTGAGAAACCCGTCAACATCAGCGAACTCAAGAAAGTTGTCGAAATCTACATGTAATACCAAGGTTCACGGATAGAGACCCGCTGCGAGACAACAGCGGGTCGAGCAGCATCAAGGCCGGGCGGGCCGCTATCCATCCGTCATGAAGCTCTTCGCCGTCTCGACGTAGTGCGCGGCCAAGCGGTGGAAGTTGGCGAAGTCGGCCTCGGTCAACTCCCGCATCTTCGTGGCCGGCGAGCCGGCCCACAGCTCGCCCGACGGCACGATCTTGCCCGGGGTCACCAGCGCCCCCGCCGCCACCATGGCGTGACGCTCGACCACCGCCCCGTCCATCACCGTCGCCCTCATGCCGATGAAACAGTCGTCCTCCAGGGTGCAGGCGTGGATCACCGCCGCGTGGCCGATGGTGATGCCGGCGCCGATCAGGCACGGGAACCGCTCGGCGGTGATGTGCACGATGGTGCCGTCCTGCACGTTGGTGCGGGCGCCGACCCGGATGCGGTGCCGGTCGCCGCGCAGCACGCAGCCGTACCAGATCGACGCCTCGGCCCCGATCTCGACGTCGCCAATGAGAACGGCGGTCTCGGCGACGAAGGCGTCGGCGGCAACGGTCGGCGTCACCCCATGGTGCGGGCGGATCAGGGCGGGCATCGGCGGGCTCCGGTGAGGTGATCGGTGGTGGGCGAACAGCGCCCGGTATAGCGCACCGCACCCGTCGGCCGCATGGCAAAACCACGCGGTAAAATACTATGCTATCGCTGACGCGGCACACGCGGCCGGGGTGGCCGCCGCCATTAGGGGGAGACAGGGCATGCTGATCGACTGGGACATCTTGCCGGGGGCGCCGGGCATGCGCGCCGGGGCCGAGCGCAAGGCGATCGCCGCCGAGCGGCTGTCGGCGGTGCGGGTCGTCACCGCGCCGGACGCCCAGTTCGACGGCCGTACCCACCACCACGAGCACGAACAGCTGTTCATCCTGCTCAAGGGCGAGGCGCGGCTCACCGTCGGCGGCGAGACCATCACCGCCAAGCCGGGCGACATGGTGTTCTTTCCCTCCGGCGTCAGCCACGGCCTGGCCGGCGTCGGCCCCGAGGGTGCCGAGTACTACGAAATCTTCGCCCCCGCCCGCACCGACCAACTCCCCGGCTGGATCGGCCCGTCGATCATCAATTACGATTGAGGGGGGGTGGCACTTTAGCTGTGCGGGTTACAACGGCAATGAAAGCCCTCCGTTTAGGGCTATTGCCGTCGTGCCAACCAACAGAAATCCCCATATTGCATAACCAGACACACTGACTGGGTAACCTGTTGGAGACAGACGTTTCTCTCTCAAAAAATGCTCCCATCCACTCGGACTCTCGGTGCATATTTTTGCTTCAATTTGACGAACATAGTCAGCTATTTGCATGGTTCGAATGAGAAGTCCGATTTGCCTAACTATTCCGAGTAAAGGAACTGCAACTGGTATCCACCAAAAAATGTAAGGTATTTCGCGTTGAGAAAACCAAGCATAAATCATAAAAATAGCAACACCTGAAGCATACTCTATTCTTTCAGCAGCTTTCATTCTATATTCAATTTCCGATCTTAAAGAGCGATATTCTTCCATATAAAATTGAATCTGATGGTCTTCCATATTGAAATCCTATCAGAAATTTAATCCACTCGACGAGTTCTCTATAATTCACTCACTTATATTCTATACAGAGTTCCACACGTTGAAAATTAAATACACCCCAACGAAAAAGGGCCGCCCGGAGGCAGCCCTTTCGTAACCGACGAAGGTGTCGCGCGGTTAGCGCTTGGAGAACTGGAAGCTGCGGCGGGCCTTGGCCTTGCCGTACTTCTTGCGCTCGACCACGCGGCTGTCGCGGGTCAGGAAGCCACCCTTCTTCAACACCGGACGCAAATCCGGCTCGAACAGCAGCAGCGCCTTCGAGATGCCGTGGCGCACCGCGCCGGCCTGCCCCGACAGCCCGCCGCCCTTGACGGTGCAGATCACGTCGAACTGCGCGTCGCGGTCGGCCGCCAGGATCGGCTGGTCGATGATCATCTGCAGCACCGGACGGGCGAAGTACTCGTTCCGGGGCTTGCCGTTGACGGTGATCAGGCCCTGGCCGCGCTTGAGCCAGACCCGGGCGATCGCGTTCTTGCGCTTGCCGGTGGCGTAGGAGCGGCCCTGGGCGTCGATCTTCGGCTCGGCCGGGGCTTGCTCGACCACCTCGGTCTGCAGCGCGGCGAGCTTTTCCAGACCCTGCGGTGCCGCGGCCTCGGCCCCGGTCGCTGGGGCGGCGCCGGTTTCTGTTTCCATCGCCATCGGGTTACCTCGCGTTCTTCGGGTTCATGGCCTTGACGTCCAGCACCTCGGGCTGCTGCGACACGTGCGGATGCTCCGCGCCGGCATAGACCCGCAGGTTGGACATCAGCTGCCGGCCGAGCGGGCCGCGGGCGATCATCCGCTGCACCGCCTTGGTGAGCACGCGCTCGGGATGCGCGCCGGCCAGCACATGGTCGGCCCGGCGCGACTTGATGCCGCCGGGATAGCCGGTGTGCCAGTAATACTGCTTCTGGGTCAGCTTGTTGCCGGTCAGCTTCACCTTCTCGGCGTTGATCACGATGACGTTGTCACCGCAATCCATGTGCGGGGTGAAGGTCGGCTTGTGCTTGCCGCGCAGCCGCATGGCGATGATCGAGGCGAGCCGACCCAACACCAATCCCTCGGCGTCGACGATCAACCACTTCTTCTCGATATCGCTCGGCTTGGCCGAGTAGGTCCGCATGACGGTCCCTTTCCGATCTCTACAGGGTCTACGAATAGGACGGCCGGCACCTGGGCACCGGCGACGCGGCGGGGTATGCCGTCACTTCGGCGCCGGGTCAAGCGGAAAAGCGGTATGAAATCATGGATGTTATGAGTGCGGTATTATAATACCTCTACCTTGTACCGCGCCGTGACCGCCAGGGTTTCTCCCGCCGCCAGCGTCCGGTGGCCGGTGCCGGAAACGCCGCGCGCCGCCAGGTTGGCGGCGTCGATCGCGTGGCTGACCGGCTCGACACAGAAAAACGGCCGGTCCGGCGGCGTGTAGACAATCAGATGGCGCAACGCCGGGTCGGCCGTGACGGTCAGGGCCCGCCCCCGGTCCGGCCAGTCGACCCGTGCCACCCCGCCCCAGCCGCCGAAGCCTTGATCCAGCCCCAAAGGCAGCGGGATGCCGTCACGGGCGTCGAGGCCGGCCGGGAGCGGCGCGGCGCCGGTGGGGAATATCGCGGCCTCGACCGGCGGCCAGGCGGTGGCGGCCTCGAAGGTGATCCAGGTGTCGGCGGCGCGCGGCAGATACGGATGCAGGCCCAGTCCCACCGGCATGGGTGTGTCGCCACGGTTGGTGACCGACAGCGCGATCGCAAGGCCATCCGGCGACAGAGTAACCCTTTGCTCAGCGGCGTAGGTCCAGGGCCACCCCTCCTCCCCGGCGGGGTGGGCGAAAGCCATGGCGAGATACCCCTCACCTCTGTCCAGAACTGTCCAACACCGCCGCCACCCATGGCCGTGAATCGCATGCGGTCTGCCGTCCTCGGTCGCCGGCAGCCGGATCGTTCGATCGCCGGCCGACAGCGCTCCGTCGCGCAGGCGGTTCGACCACGGCACCAGGGGAAAACAGCCGCCGGACAGCGACACCCCAAGGTCGCGCGAGCCATCGGCGATCGGCACGAACAGATCCACCCCGCCGTGGCGGAACGCGGTGATCCGCCCGCCATAGCCCGGCTCGACCACCGCCTCGCAGGCGCCGGCGACCAGGGTGATCGGACCGCCCATCACCGACCGCTCGGCGGAATCGAGTAGGTGCCGGTGACGTGCGCCACCGGGTCGTCGGGCTCGGCCGAGGTGGTGATCGTCACCTCGCCATAGGCCAGCCGCTTGCCGCATTTGATCAACGTCGCCACGGCGATCACGTCGGCCGGGCGCGGCCGGCGCAGGAAATTGGTGGTCAGGCTGGTGGTCACCGCCAGCTTGACCAGGCCGATGCGCGACAGCACCGCACCGTACAGCGCCGCGTCGGCCAGCCCCATCATCGCCGGGCCGCTGATGGTGCCGCCGGGCCGCAGCAGGGTCTCGGCATAGGGCAGCCGCGCCACGGCCCGGCCGTTCCCGACACTTTCGAACCGGGCGCCGAGGTCGCCCATCAGGGTCAGCTCCTCGATCATCACCCGATTCATTTCCTCGACCGACACCCTTGCCGTCATGGCACTTTCCCTCCCGTGGTCGGACCGCTACCGTCCCGCCACCAAATTCGCCGACCGGAGAGTGCCACCCGATGAGCCAGTTGTTTACCCCGATCACCCTGCGCGATGTGACGATCCCCAACCGCATCGTCGTCTCGCCGATGTGCCAATACATTTCCGAGGACGGAAACGCCAACGATTGGCACCTGATGCATCTTGGACAGTTCGCCATGGGCGCCGGCGGGTTGGTGTTCACCGAAGCGACCCATGTGTCGCCCGAGGGGCGAATCACCCATGGCTGCCTTGGCCTGTATTCCGACAAGAACGAGGCGACGCTGAAGCGGGCGATCGACTTCTGCAACGCCCACGGCATCGCCAAGATGGGCATCCAGCTCGCCCACGCCGGCCGCAAGGCGTCGAACCGCACCCCGCTGAACGGCGGCGGCCCGCTGGCACCCGATGAAAACCCGTGGCGGACGGTTGGCCCGTCCGATGTCGGCTATGGCGACTGGCCGGCACCGCGAATGCTGGACGATGACGGCCTCGCCCTGGTCAAGGCGCAGTTCGTCGAGGCGACCGAACGCTCGAATCGGATCGGCTTCGACGTGGTCGAATTCCACGCCGGCCACGGCTACCTGATGCATGAGTTTCTCTCGCCGCTCGCCAACGTCCGCAACGACGGGTACGGCGGCTCGATCGAGGGGCGGATGCGCTTCCCGCTAGAGGTGTTCGAGGCCTGCCGCGCGGTCTGGCCGGAAGCCAAGCCGATGGGGGTGCGGCTGTCCGCCACCGATTGGGTCGAGGGCGGGTTGACGGTCGAGGAGGTCGTCGAGGTCGCCAAGGCGCTAAAGGACAAGAGCTGCGACTTCATCGACGTGACCTCGGGCGGCATGGACCCGAACCAAAAGATTACGCTCGGCCCCGGCTATCAGGTGCCGTTGGCCGAGCAGATTCGGCGCGACGCCGGCATCCCGGTGATGGCCGTCGGCATGATCACCGAGCCGCAACAGGCCGAGGATATCGTCGCCTCGGGCAAGATCGACATGGTGGCGATCGCCCGCGGCATCATGGACGATCCGCGCTGGGCCTGGCACGCCGCCCGGGCGCTGGGGGTCGAGACCGAGTACCCGGACCAATACGTCCGTTGCCGCCCCGACGTCTGGCGCGCGGCGCCGGACGTGTACGCGGCGGCGCGGTAGAGCGGGGGCCATGGCCGGCACCGCCTCGGAGACCGCCGCGCTCAGCCGCGTGATGGTCAAGCATGCCCGCGACGCCTTCGTCGACCAGCCGACGCTGGACGCCAGTTGGCGGACCTTGAACTACCTCGCGCGGCCGAACTTCGCGGAGGCGTGCCGGGAATCCGACGCCTTCATCGAGTTGCTGCAGCGGTTGGGCTGTTCGGTCGACACGGCACCGGCCGACCGGTCGGTGGGGCCGGACTCGATCTACGTCCACGACCCGGTGGTGGTTACCCCGCGCGGCGCGGTGCTGTGCAACATGGGCAAGGCCGCGCGATCGTCGGAACCGGCGGCTCTTCGAGGTGCCTTGAAAGCGGCGGGCGTACCGATCCTCGGCGCCATCAAGGGCACGGGCAGGGTCGAGGGCGGCGACGTGGTCTGGCTCGACGACGGCACGGTGGCGATCGCCGACGGCTACCGCACCAACGCCGAGGGCATACGCCAGTTTACCGCCCTGGTGGGCGCGGATGTGCGCGAGGTCATCACCGTGCCGCTGCCGCACTGGAACGGACCGGACGACGTGCTGCACATCATGTCGTTCATCAGCCCGATCGCCCCGGATATCGCGCTGGTCTATTCCCGGATGATGCCGGTGCCGTTCCGCAACCGGCTGCTCGACGCCGGCCTGCGGCTGATTGAAGTGCCGGACGAGGAGTACGACAGCATGGGTTGCAACGTGTTGGCGGTGCGACCCGGGGTCTGCGTCGCCCTCGATGGCAATCCCAAAACCCGCCGTCGGCTGGACGCCGCCGGCTGCGAGGTTCACCTCTATCAGGGCCGCCACATCTCCGCTCCCGGCTGCGGCGGTCCGACCTGTCTGACCCGGCCGCTGGCTCGGGGATAGGCGGGCGATAATCCGGCCTTGGAGCCTTGCCGCTCAGCTCAACCCCAGCAGCGCCGGCAGCGCCGTCATATCGGTAAATGTCGCGGCCGCCCCCGCCGCCAGCAGATCCTCGGCCGGGCGGTCGGCGGCGTACCCGATGACGTGTGCGCCCGCCGCCACCCCGGCTTGGACACCGGTGGGGCTGTCCTCGATCACCACGCTGCGCGCCGGATCGCAGCCGACCCGCGCACAGGCCAACAGATAGACGTCCGGCGCCGGCTTCGGGTTGGACACCTGCTTGGCCGAGGCGACCCGCCCCAGCGCCCGGTGCCAGATCCCGACCCGGCTCAGCGTGTGTTCCAGATACTCCGGCGCGCTCTGGCTGGCCACGCCCCAAGGCATGCCAATGGTGTCCAATGTGTCCAACACCGCGACCACGCCGGGGATCGCCACCAGCTCGGTTTCGAAGGCGTGGTAGAGCGCTTGATGGTGGCGATCGATCCAACCGTCGGGCATGGCGCGGCCGGTCTCGGCGAGCATCACCCGTTCGATCTGACTCAGCGAGGTTCCGGTGAACCGGCGATGCGCTTCCTCGCCGGTCAAGCTCAACCCGACCGCGCGCAAATCCTCGGCCAGGATGCGGTTGGCGACCCGCTCGCTGTCGATCAGCACGCCATCGCAATCGAAGATCACCGCCTCGGGCCGGATCATCCCGGGCCGGCTCATTGGACAAGCCCAAGCAACCGCGGCAGCGCCGACATGTCGGAGAAGGTCACGGTCGCCCCTACCTCGGCCAGGGATGCCTCCCCCGAATCATGGCCATAGCCGAACACCCGCATGCCGGCCGCGACCCCGGCACGCACCCCGGTGGGGCTGTCCTCGACCACCGCCACATCCTCCGGCGGAATGTCGAAGGCGGCGGCGGCGTGCAGGAACAAATCGGGCGCCGGTTTCGGCTCCGGCACCATGTCGGCCGAGAAGATCCGGCTCTCCAGCCGCTCGTACAGCCCGGTCACGCCGAGCGACACCCGCATCTTGTACAGCGGGCCGTTGGAGCCGACGCAATACGGCACACCGGCCCGGTCCAAATCATCCAGCACGCCCTCGATGCCGGGGATCAGCTTGAGTTCGGCGCGGAACGCGGTGAACTCCCGCTGGTAGACGCCATCGAGCCAATCGTCACCCAGATCGATGCCCAGATCGGCCTCAACCTTGAGCTTGATGCGCGACAGCTTACCACCGAGAAAATACCCCAGCGCCTGCTCGCCGGTTAGCTCCAGCCCAACCTTGGTAAGGGCCTCGGCGATGATGCGGTTGGCGATCGGCTCGCTGTCGACCAGCACCCCGTCGCAGTCGAAGATCACCAAGGCCGGCGACCAGTTTTTCAAGGCGGTTGTCACAAGACTCTCAGAGCGGGTCGGCGAACGCGCGCAGGGCCTCGGTAAACGCCGTCGGCCGTTCCATCGGAATCAGGTGACCGGCGTCGGGAAAGTCGACCCGCGTGGCGTTCGGGATGCGCGCCGCCAACTCGTCCACATCGTCCGCGACATAAAACACCCGATCATGCGCACCGGTCGGCAACAGCACCGGCACGTCGATGCCCTGCCATGGAAAATCCCAATCGGTGGCCGTGGATTCCTGCATCAGGCGGAACCCGCCATCGCTCGGGTCCAACGGCTCGAACGGCTCACCGGTCTGGATCTGCGCCCGCATGGCGTCGAGTTGATCCGGGTTCA
The DNA here is from genome assembly GCA_013203465.1 of Alphaproteobacteria bacterium. Classification (GTDB taxonomy): domain Bacteria; phylum Pseudomonadota; class Alphaproteobacteria; order Thalassobaculales; family Thalassobaculaceae; genus JABMNR01. The sequence goes on along the minus strand of JABMNR010000138.1, from coordinate 35,767 downwards.
CCAGCATCGGCAGCGACAGCTCCATGATCAACCGGAATCCACCGGCCGCGACCCCGTGCACCATGGCGGTGTTGATCCAGTTGAGCCGGGCCGACGGCTTGCGCAAGGTGTTGATCAGCACCAGCCCGATGGCCTCGGTTCCCTTGGCATGCGCCTGGGCGGCGAACAGCCCGCCGATCGATAGGCCGACCAGGATCGGCCGCGGCGGCGCGATCGCGGCGCACAGCCGGTGCAGGTCGTCGACGATTTGGCTCGGTGTCGGCCGGTTGGTCGTCGCCGTGCGGCTCTCCGCCTGACAGCGAAAATTGTAGACCAGGGTGCCGTAGCCGGCGGCGCGTAGGGCCGGGGCGATTTCCGCCTGCCACATGGCGTAGTTGCCGGTCAGCGCGTTGACGAAAATGACGGTCTTCCCCGTGGCGCCCGGGGCATCGTATTCGTAGTACAGGCTTTCGCCATCGGCGATATCGAGATGTGGCATGGGCCGTCTCCGGGTTTGATCACACGTCGGTACGACGACGGCGGCACCGCGTCAATCGGCTGTACGGCGCGTCTTTAACCAATGAGAAGGCTTGCTGTCATACACCATTGCTTCGGCTGATGCGTCGGCCTAAGCGCTGGTCATGGAAATCCTTCTCGACATCGTGGTGCCGGTGTTCGGCATCGTCGGCCTCGGCTACGGCGCCGTGCGACTCGGCTGGTTCTCGGCGGAAGCGACCAAGGGGCTGTCGCGGTTCGTGTTCAATTTCGCGATTCCGGCGCTGCTGTTCCGCACCATGGCCACCACCGAGCTGCCGGAGGTCATCGCGTGGGGTTATCTGATCTCGTATTACGGCGGCGGTTATCTGGTCTGGATCCTGGCAAGCCTGATCGGCCGGTTCGGGTTTCGTCAAACCGGGGCGGAGCCGGCGTTGGCCGGCATGACGGCGGCGTTCTCCAACACCGTTCTGCTGGGCGTGCCTTTGGTGCTGACGACCTTCGGCGAGGCCGCCACCCTGCCGTTGTTCCTGATCATCGCCTGCCATTCCTGGCAATTGCTATCGGTGGTGACGGTCCAAGCCGAGATCGGGCTCGGCGCCCGGAACGAGATGCGGCATCTGCCGGTGAACGTGCTCAAGAGCCTGACAAGCAACCCGATCATCCTGGCGTTGCTCGGCGGTGTGCTGTTCAACCTCGTGGGGTTCGAATTGCCCAAGATCGCCGATACCCTGACCGAAACCCTGGGCCGCGCCGCCCTGCCTTGCGCGGTGTTCGCCATGGGTGCCTCGATCGCCGGCTACCGGGTGATGGGGGCGATCGGCCCGGCGTCGACCGGCGTCATGCTCAAGCTGGTCGCGCACCCGCTGTTCGTCTGGCTCCTGGCCACCCATGTGTTCACGGTTGATCCCCTGTGGCGCGACGTGGCGGTGATCCTGGCCGCCCTGCCGGTCGGCGTGAACGTCTACCTGATGGCCGAGCGCTATCAATCCGGTATCGCTCCGGCCGCGACCGCCATCCTGATCTCGACCGGGCTGTCGTTCGCCACGGTGACAGGCGTGCTGGCCTTGCTGCAAGTGCGGTGACACGCCACACTGACACTCACACGGAATGACCGTAGCCCGGAGAGTGTGTCATGGCTCTGGCGGCCGAAAACAAAGACGACCCGATCCTGCTGCGCGACGATGCCGGTGGGGTCGCCACCCTCACCCTGAACCGGCCCCGGCAGCGCAACGCCCTGTCGACCGAACTGATGACCGAGTTACAGGATGCGCTTGAGGCGATCGGCGCCGACAAGACGGTGCGGGTGGTGGTGATCCAGGGCGCGGGTCCGGTGTTCTGCGCCGGACATGACCTGCGCGAGGTCCGCAGCCGCGAGGACGAGGCGTTTTTCAAGGCGTTGTTCGAACAGTGCTCGGCCTTGATGCTGACGATCACCCGCATCCCGCAGATCGTCATCGCCAAGGTACACGCCACCGCCACCGCCGCCGGCTGTCAGTTGGTGGCGAGCTGTGACCTCGCGGTCGCGGCCGAGGGGGCGGTGTTCGCCACGCCGGGAGTGCATATCGGCCTGTTCTGTTCGACCCCGATGGTGGCGGTCAGCCGCAATGTCGGACGCAAGAAGATGATGGAGATGCTGGTCACCGGCGCGCCACTCACGGCGGCGGAGGCCGAGGCGGCGGGGCTGGTGAACGCCGTGGTGCCGGCCGACGCCTTGGACGCCAAGGTGGCGGACTACGCCGAGGCCATCACCGCGAAATCGCCGTTGACCCTGGCCATCGGCAAGGAGGCGTTCTATCGCCAGGTCGAGATGCCGGTGGCCGATGCCTACGCCTATGCCAGTGCCGTGATGACGCAGAACATGCTGGCGCGCGACGCCAAGGAAGGCATCGACGCCTTCATCGAAAAGCGCGCGCCGGTCTGGAGGGGGGAGTAGATTTTGTTTGATTTTCCGTCGTTTGAGAGGGCGATTGGAAAGGTTGCAACGCGAAGTGCATTAAATCCGCTGCTTTGGTTAACAGCAATTTTTTCAGTTAGCTCTTTTGTGACTGTAGCATATGTCGGAGGCGATTCGGTCTACTTTTTTGGTACGCTTGGCAGTATCCCAATGTTTTCCGTAATTTTTTACTTTGGTAAATTTGCGAAAAGCAGTCCTGATCGTCTCCAATCTGAAGAATACCTTACTCATATTCAAAGAATGCAAATTATGTCGCAAAAAAACATTAATTCTGAAAATCCCATCGAGATTATTGAATCTACACCAGCGTCCCAAAATTTTGTAAGGCCTCAAGATTACCAAAACCTTATAAAAGGCGACACTGTTGAAGGAAAAAAATAATGAAATTATATTTAATTTCATATGATTCAAACAACTCATCCTTAAGACCGAGAACAATAATGGAATACATTAAATTTAATAAACATATAAAAGCATGGGGGTTTTATTTTTCAGGGTCTTTTTTTGTGATATCTGACGAAAATGCCAACTTTATATCAAGTATGCTTAAAGCGTTTTTTCATGATGGACCAAATGAAAGCCCAAAATTTATTGTCGCAGAAGTTAGTGAAGAAAATATCGATGGAATCTTACCGCATTTGGCTTGGGAGTGGATTCACGATTATAGGAAAGCCAAAAACCCTCTTTTGGCTGGACTTTTAGATTATCTCCCCTCTGAAAGGACAGAATAGTGGCCGAGATCGATCCCAAAATCCCGAGCGCCCACGACGCCTATGACGACGATGTCATCCGCGACATCCTGCGCGGGGTGAAGACCATCGCCATGGTCGGGGCGTCGGACAACTGGAACCGACCATCCTATTTCGCCATGAAGTACCTGCAGCGGAAGGGTTATCGGGTCTTTCCGGTGAACCCGAAGGTGGCGGCGGCCGGCGGCGAGATCCTCGGCGAGACGGTCTATGCCGACCTGTCCGACTTGCCGGAAACCGTCGATATGGTCGACGTGTTCCGCAATTCCGAGGCCGCCGGTCCGATCTCCGACGCCGCCATCGCGCATGGTGCGAAGGTGGTGTGGATGCAGCTCGGCGTGCGAAACGATGCGGCGGCGAAACGAGCGGAGGATGCCGGGCTGACCGTGGTCATGAACCGCTGCCCGAAGATCGAGTTCAGCCGGCTGTTCGGCGAGCTGGGCTGGCACGGCTTCAACAGCCGGATGATCTCCTCCAAACGGCGGACGCCGGGAAATTCCGACGCGGTGGCGCCGGGATCGGATGTCGGTGACGGGTTCATTCCCAAGGGATTCGAAACCCTAGCGGTGCACGCGGGTGCCGCGCCGGATCCCACTACCGGCGCGCGCGGCACGCCGATCTATCAGACCACGGCCTATGTATTCGACGACGTCGACCACGCCGCCTCGCTGTTCAACCTGCAGACCTTCGGCAACATCTACGCGCGGCTGTCCAACCCGACGACGGCGGTGCTGGAAGAACGCATCGCCGCCCTGGAGGGCGGACACGGTACCACCTGCACGGCGTCCGGCCATTCGGCGCAGATGCTGGCGCTGTTCGCGGTGATGGGACCGGGCGACCGGTTCGTCGCCTCCACGAAGCTCTACGGCGGGTCGATCACCCAGTTCGGCCGCACGTTCAAGAAATTCGACTGGCATTGCGACTTCGTCGATGTGGAGAATTTGGACGCGGTGCGCGAGGCGGCATCGCATCCGCGGTGCAAGGCGATCTTCGCGGAATCCCTCGCCAATCCCGGCGGGGTGATCACCGATATCGCCGCGCTGGCGCAAATCGCGGGGGAAGCCGGTGTGCCGCTGATGATCGACAACACCATGGCCACCCCCTACCTGTGCCGGCCGATGGAGCATGGCGCCGACATCGTCATCCACTCCACCACCAAATTCCTGTCCGGCCACGGCAACGCCATGGGCGGGGCGGTGGTCGACAGCGGCACGTTCGACTGGGCGCAGAACGACAAGTTCCCATCGTTGAGCCAGCCGGAGCCGGCCTATCACGGCCTGACCTTCTTCGAGACCTTCGGCGATCTGGCCTACACCACCTACGGCCACGCGGTCGGGTTGCGCGATCTCGGGCCGACCATGGCGCCGTTGAACGCCTATTTGACCATCACCGGGATCGAGACCCTGCCGCTGCGCATGGAGCGTCACGTCGCCAACGCCCAGGTGGTGGCCGAATGGCTCGACGCGCATCCGAAAATTTCCTGGGTCAGTTACGCCGGTCTGCCGTCGAGCCGGTATCACGCGCTGGCCCAGCGCTACCTGCCGAAGGGCGCGGGGTCGGTCTTCACCTGCGGCATCAAGGGCGGGTTCGACGCCGGCGTGCGGATGGTCGAGCGCTGCCGCCTGCTGTCCCACCTCGCCAACATCGGCGACACCCGGTCGCTGATCCTGCACCCGGCCAGCACCACCCACCGGCAGCTTACCGAGGAGCAACGCGCCACCGCCGGCGCCGGCGACGACGTGATCCGGCTATCGATTGGCCTGGAAAGCACGGTCGACATCATCGCCGATCTGGAACGGGCGTTGGGATAGTCGAGCCAGACCATGCCCTCCCCCTACGTCGTCTTGGTGCGGTTCACGGCGCGCCCCGACCGGCTCGACGATTTCGCCGCACTGCTGCGTGCGCACGCGGCGGCGAGCCGGAAGGAACCCGGATGCCAAGTGTTCGATGTCACCCAAAATACCGAAGCGCCGACAACCATCGTGCTGTACGAGGTGTATGACGACACCACCGCCTACGCCTTCCACCACAACACGCCGCACTACGCGTTGTTTCGTAAAGCCGTCGGCGCTTTGGTTGAGCCCGGCCCCGACGGTGCCGTGTTCCAAGTGCGGCGGGTGCTGCGCGCGGTCGAGTGACCAACGAGCGCGCCTAAGCGTCGAAGACCTCCAGCCGGGTGCGGTTCACTTCAATGAAATCCCAGTCGTAGGTCACGCCGAGCCCCGGGCCGGTCGGCACCGGCACGGTGCCGTCGGCGGCGATGCAGTCGAGCTGATCCGTGTAGCCGCAGGTGTAGACCGGCGGCACCGCGTTCGGGCAATCCGGGCCGACCAGCGCCACCTCGTAGAAGTTCGAGTTTCGCGTCGCCGCCATCACATGCCGGTGCGCCGGGCCGCAGGCGTGCACTTCGACATCGATCCCGAACGCCTCGGCCAGATGGTGGATCTTCATCGCCCCGGTGATGCCCATGTCGTATTCTGGATCGGAGCGCAGGAAGTCGGTGCCGCCGGCGATCAGGAAATCGGCCTTGGGTTCGACCCCGCGAATGTGCTCGGTCTGCAGGATCGGCGTGCGGATCATCTGCCGCAGTTTCTTGTGAGCGAAGGCCGAAACGCCGGAATCCCGGAACGGATCCTCGTACCAGAAATAATCCGCTTCGTCGCAGGCGCGGCCGACATAGAGCGCGTCGGCGAAGGTGCGCAGCTCGCAGGCCGGGTCGAGCATCAAGGTCATGTCCTTGCCCGCCATCTCCCTTACTTTCAGCACGTTGGCCGCCTCCTCGCGGGTATCGCCCTCGTGCCAGCCATGCACCTTGAAGGCGCGATAGCCCATCTCCCGGCACTGGATGGCGAATTCGCCGAACGCCTCCGGGCTGTCGAGGCCGCCGTTGCGGTCGCCGTGATAGGTCGAGGCATAGGCCGGCAGCCGCTGCCGATGGGCGCCGAGCAGTGTGGACACGGAGCAGCCCAACTGCTTGCCGGTCCAATCCCACAGCGCGATGTCGAGCGGACCATGGCCCATATGGTCGAACTGCCGGGCCTCGCGCTTGAGGTCGTCCCAGATGCCCTCGCGCCGTTCGGCCTCGCGCCCCAGCAGCAGCGGTGCCAGCATCAGCGTCTGGCCGAACGCCGACGGTGACGCCACCCAATGGGTGACGTACTCGCCCCGGCAGCCATCGGCGGTCTCGATCCGGACGGCGTATTTGCTGATCCGGGTAGTTGCCCCCTTGGCGTAGGAGAAGCCGCCGATACTGCCGCCCTCGGCGGAACGGTCGAGATTGGTCGCATCGAAGCCGAATTCATGCACCTCAACCCGGGTGATCTTGGTCATTGGCCGGCCTCCTCAGCCGTCATAACCCGGCGGCGGAACAAAGCCGCCAACCTCGCGCTCCATCAGCTTGGCGAACGCAAGCGCGGTCTTGTCATGGCCGTGGGCGGCAACGATCTGCAAACCACAGGGCAGGCCCTGGGCAAGCCCAGCCGGTGCCACACTGCTCGGCAGCAGCACGGCGCCGGAGTATCCGGCCCAGAACAACTGATCGGTGGTCGGTACCGGCACGTTGTTGATCAGGATGGTCCGCGTATGGCGCTCGCCCTCCTGGTCATGCGGGAAGGCGGTTGACGCCGCCACCGGACAGAGCAGCAGATCATACTCCTCGAAGAACGCCCCCCACGCCTCACGCATGTGGGTGCGCTTTTCGTTCAGGTGAATCCAATCACGGTGCGACAGGGTATTGCCCCGCGCGGCGGCGACCACGTAGCTTTCGTCGTCGGGAGCGGCCTCGGCCAGGATTGCCCGCTGACGGTCCATGTCCTCATCCGATTGCCGGGCCGAGGTGGCGGCGCGCAGCAGTTGAATATAGACCCGGTGCGCCTCGGTCGTGTCGATCGCCGGACGGGCCTTGCCGTCAACCCGGACGCCGGCCCGCGCCAGCGTCGCGACAGCGGCCTCCAGCACCTCGGTCATGGCATCGTCCTGCGCACAATTCGGGTCGGACAACATGACCGCGACCTTGAAATCCTTTGCCTCGGTCTTGGTCGACGGCGGCAGCTCCAGCCGCCAGCAGTTCGCATCAAGACCGTACGGCCCCGCCATGGCGTCGAGCGCGATCTCCAGATCCTCGGCCGAGCGGGCGAGCGGGCCGACCGCCGAGATATCGGCGGGCGCGATGACCCCTGGGGTGGCGTGGCCGCGCGGCGGCACGATCCCCCAGGTCGGCTTGTGTCCGAACACCCCGCAGTAATGCGCCGGGTTGCGGATCGATGCCCCGATGTCCGAGCCGGACTCCAGCGCCGTCATGCCCGCCGCCAACGCCGCTGCCCCGCCACCGCTGGAGCCGCCGGGGGTTCGTCCGGTATCCCATGGATTTGAGGTGCTGCCGTAGATCGGATTGTAGCTCTGCCAGTCCGCCAGCAGCACCGGCACGTTCGACTTGGCGAAGAGCGTCACGCCCGCCGCCAGCATACGATCGACCACCACCGAATTCTTCACCGCGATGTTGCCGCGCAGATGCTCCAGCCCCCAGGTGGTCGGCAATCCGGCGATGTCGTAGCTCTCCTTGATCGTCATCGGCACACCGTGCAGCGGCCCCCAAACCTCGCCCCGCACCAAGGCGGCATCGGCCTCGCGGGCGCGCACGCGGGCGCGGTCGTCGTCGCGCACGATCAGAGCGTTCAGCGTGCCGTCGTAGCGATCGGCCCGCGCGATGTAGTGTTCCAACAACTCAAGACAGCCGATCTCTCGGTCGTGCAAACGGCGCGCCAGGACATGCGCGCTTTCAAAGGCAAGATCGCTCATACCAGTTTCCTCTCCAGTGGACGGTACGAAGCGTGACCCAGACCGAGGTCACGATCAACGTCAGCCGAGGCGGCCAATTCCGCTGATTCACGCAAAACGAACAAAAACATCGGTGCGCTTCCATAACGAATAAAATTAGCATATGATTATACTCGTTCTGGCACGGACATTGGATGCTCAAATGACTGTCGACTTCATGGAACCCATAGAAGAAAAACTGGAACACCCGATCCATGAAGCGGCCTACGCCTATTGGCTGTCGCTTCGGGCACGCGCCCAGAGCTTGCCCGCGCGTTCGCACATCGACCCAGCCGATATCCCCCGGCTGCTGCCGTGGATCAATCTGATCGAGGTGCATCGCGAGGCCAGCGGCCTGCGCTACCGCCACCGTTTGGTCGGCACCGGTATCGTCGACATGCGGCAACGCGACGGCACCGGCCGGTGGTTCGATGACCTGTATGACCAAGCCACGATACGAAAGCTGCGTGGAACGTTGGACCCGGTGGTCGCCGACGGTCATCCCCGGATCCTGCGCGGCAATCTCGGCATCACCGGCAAGGGCTTCCTGGATTATCAGTCCTTGCTTCTGCCCCTAGCCGAGGACGGCCGCCGGGTGGACATGCTCATGGGGGTGTCGGTCTACGATTGAGCGAACCAGCCGTCCAGGATCGCCGCCACCGTCGCGATTTCAACCTGCCGATCGAAACGCGACAACACCGCGTCCAGGGTCGCGCGATGGCCCGCTTCCGACGCACTGGCCACCGCATCGGCGGCGACAATGACCCGAAGCCCGGCATCGACTGCGTCCAGCGCGGTCGCCAGCACGCAGACATCGGTTTCCACACCCGAGAGAATGAGTGTTTCGATACCCTCTACGCGGCGTCGAAAAGAAGGCGCGTCGAACGCCGAATGCCCCGCCTTGTCCAAGATCGGGCAGCCAACCGCCGCCAGTGGCGTCACCACCGCCGCCAGCGATGGGTCCATCTTGTCCAGGCAGATATCGCGCCAGCGCTCATAGTAAAAACGCCAACGGCCCGGCGCCGCGTCCGGGCGGTGAGGCGGCAGGAACCGGGTCAGCACCGTCTGGCGCGGCCGGGCTTGGGTCAACGCCATGGCTCCGGGTAACGCTTGACGAACCGCCGGGCTGGCCCATTCGGTGCCATGATCGAACATGACCTGCATATCGATCGCCGCGTGCAGCACCGGTCCCTCGATCGGTCCGAACGGCAGCGTGTCGTTCATGCGTGTCGCTCCCGCCGCGCTTTCAACTCCGGCACCGTCCAAAACAGGGTGATGGCGACCAGCACGAAGCCGGACGACATCAAGAAACCCACATCGTAACCACCCGTCGCGTCATGCAGCCGACCGGCCAACCATGAGCCGAGCGCCGCCCCGAGCCCCTGCCCGGTGGCGATGGTGCCGAAGATCGCCCCCATGCCGCGTCCGGCGAACAGCGTTGCCGAGACCGTCGAGACGATCGGTCCGCGCGCGCCCATGCTAACCCCGAAGAACAGCACGAACACCACGACCAACGCGAAACCCGGCACTGCCTGCACCAGGAACAGCGCGGCGATTCCGGTCAACGTGCAGAGGTAGCTGATCGTCGCGGTGATCCGGTTGCCGTAACGATCGGCCGCCGCCCCGGTCACCAGCATGCCGACGATCGACAGCATGCCGGTGAACCCGAAGGCTCCCGCCGCTTGCAACGGCGCGAAGCCGTGCTCGACCAAATAAGCGACCGACTGCAGCGACACCGCGAACACGCCGACCGCCGTGAAGAAATACACCCCGAACAATGCCCAGAACGGCCGGGTGCGGATTGCTTGAGCCAGCATCGGGCCCCCGCGACCGATCGATCCCGAAACCGGTTGTATCGTCTGGTGCGCCACGCGGCCTTTCTCGATCCGCCGCCATGGTAGCAGCGCCGTCGGCACCGCCAGCAGCAGGACACCACCGCCAAGGAACACATAAGCCTCGCGCCAGCCCTGATGCTCCACCAGCAGCTGTGCGACCGGCGCCAGGGCCAAGGTTCCGGTCCCCAGTCCGGCGGACGCCACCGCCATCGCGCTCGCCAGCCGTACGTCGAACCAGCGGCTGATCAGCGCCGAGGCCGGGATCATGCCGAGCGCGGCGATGCCCAGCCCGCCCATCAGTCCCACACTGAGGTATAACTGCCACAGATGTGTCATGCCGCTTGCCAGCGCGAAGCCCCCACCTAGCGACAACAAACCGAACAAATACAGCACACGCGGCCCGAACCGGTCGAACGCCAGCCCGACAAACGGCGAGGCCAGCCCGGTCGCCGCCATGTAGATCGAATAGACCGAGGTCAACGCCCCCCGATCCCAGCCTGTTTCGCCGCCGATCGGCAGCAGGAACACCGCATAGGTTTCGCCCACCCCCCGGGCGAGCGCGTTCATCAGGAAACACAGGGCGAGAACGCCAAGGGCGGCCAAACCGCCCGAGGCTCGTGGGGGTGTATGCATCGCTTTCAGTCTAGGTGGGCACGAGTTCTGGCGGAAGCCAGCCGTTGGCACGCCTGTCGGCGCGAGCCGACGCGGCGAAGTAAGTCACTCCTCCTCAGCGTCTTTATCCTCGAACCAATCAGCCGCCACGTCGGCGCCGGCGATCACCACGCAGCACTCGCCGATCGGCTGGCTGCCCCGGCTGTCCAGCGCCGCCTTGATCTCGGACAACCGGCCACGCAGCACCTCCTCGTGCAGCTTGGTCAGCTCACGCGCCAACGCCGCCGGACGATCACCCAACACCTCGATCGCATCATCGATCAGCTTGGTGATCCGGTACGGGCTCTCGTAGATCACGAGCGTGTGCGGGCTTTCGGCGTCGACCGCCAGGAAGCGTTTGCGTTGGCCGGATTTCTTCGGCGGAAAGCCGCGAAAGGTGATGCCGTGCACCGGCAGGCCGGACAGCACGGCCGCCATCACGAAGGCCGCCGGTCCCGGCACCATGGAGACCGTCACCCCGGCCTTGATCGCCGCCCGCACCAGACTGAACCCCGGATCACTGATCCCCGGCGAGCCACCATCGGTCGCCACCGCCACGCGCTTGCCCTCGGCCGCCCAACGCACCAGGGTCCCGGCCATCGTGCGTTCGTTGTGCTCGTGGTAGGCAACCATCTTCGCGGCCTTGACCCCGGCGGCCTGCAGCAGCCGACCGGTGCGACGGGTGTCCTCGCAAGCGACCACATCGGCGGCGGCGAACGCCGCCTTCGCGCGTGACGGCAAATCCTCCAGATTGCCGATCGGCGTGGCCACCAACTCGATCATGCCTCGGCCCTCTTGGTGATGCGGCAGACGAAGAACGCCTCCATGAACCGGCTCGGCATCACTCGTAGCGCGTGCCTGAGGTCCGGGTGATAGCTGCGCCCCTCCCACTTGGCCAATCCAGGCATCGCCCCTTGGATCGCCCCATGAGTTGCGATGTCGATCGGTTCCGCTACCGCACTCGAGTTGTGGCGCAGCAGGTGGTCAACCGGTGCCTCGTTCTCCTCGGGCGCGATCGTGCAGGTGGAATAGACCAGCACCCCACCCGGCCGCAGCCGTTTGAACGCCGCCACCAGCATCCGCTGTTGCAGGCGGCCCATCTTCTCGACCCGCTCCAGATCCCAATAGCGCAGCGCATCGGACCGACCGAGGTCGACCATTCCCTCACCGGAGCATTGGGCATCCAACAGAATGCGATCGAAGGACGTATCGATGAATTTATCCAGATACTGACCCTGAATATCGGTTAGATTCGTTACATGAATATTCAATAAATCAGTAACTTCTTGAAGTTTTCTAAGGCGTGACTTTATGCTGTCGTTGAGATGGAGACGGGCCTGATTGCCGGTCAGCGCCGCGATATGCGCCGATTTACCACCGGGTGCGGCACAGACATCCAGGATCGCCTCCCCCGGCTTGGGATCGAGCGCCAGCGCCGGGATCAACGACGACGCGTTCATCACATACAGCTCTCCCGCCGCGTGCGGCGCGCTCTCAGTCACCGCCCGTTTGTCGCCGGTAATGTGAAAGGCATCCGGGCACCACGCGATCGGCTCGACCGACGTCATGGCCTCCAAATCGGCCCGGATCGCCGCGACCGACCGCTCGCGCAATGGGTTGATCCGCACGCTCGACCACAGCTCGCCGGTCATCCGCCGCTCGGCCTCGGCTGGGTTGGCGCCCCAAACGGCGGCGGCACGCGCGATGAAGATGCCACGCTGGCGTTTTTGCGATGGGTGTTGGTGGCGGGGCATGACGGCTCGTGAATGAAACGACCAGGATGGTATGCGGCGATGGTATTGCGTCGGCCCTTGGCGGGGCTAGGATCGCGGCAACAAACCACAGAACGGCGCGCCATGCATCTCACCCTTCTCGGCACCGGTTGTCCACAGGTCGACCCCGACCGGTTCGGCCCGGCGGCCCTTGTCCGCACCGATGACGCGGCGCTGTTGATCGACGTCGGCTCGGGCGTGACGCAACGGCTGGCCTCCGCCGGGACCAAGGGCGCCGCGCTCGATCTGGTGCTGCTGACCCATCTGCATTCCGATCATGTGATCGACCTGTATCAGTTGATCGTCTCGTCCTGGCACCAGGGGCGGGAGCGGCCGCAACGGATCGTCGGTCCACCCGGAACCCGGGCCTTTGTCGACGCGACCATGGCGCTGTGGCGCGAGGAACGGGAATTGCGCATCGCGCACGAACGCCGGCCTTCGACCATTGCGCTCACCGTCGAGGTCGAGGAGATCGAGGATGGCTGGAGCACCAACCTCGGCACCACCACCTTGCGGGCCGTTCAGGTGGATCACCAACCGATCCCCTATGCCCTCGGCTTCATCGTCGAGCAGGCGGGCCGCAAACTGGCGATCAGCGGTGATACCCGTTACTGCCCGGCGTTGATCGAGGCGGCGCGGGGCGCCGATCTGTTGCTGCATGAATGCTTCGTGCACGCCGAGATGCAGCCGGTGCCGGGCGTGCGTTCGGCCGAGACGGTCGCCGCCGTCGCCGGTTATCACACCCTGTCCTCGGAGGTCGGCAAGGTCGCGGCGGAGGCCGGGGTGAGCGCGTTGGCGTTGACCCATTTCGTGCCGACCCGGTTCGACAAGTACGCGCTGCTGGCCGAGGTACGGGCGGATTTCGCGGGGCCGATCCTGGTCGGCGAGGATCTGATGACGATCGATGTGGCGGCGCGGTCGGTACGCTATCGCGATGGGGTGATCGGCTACTGACCCGCACCCCCGCCCGGCCATAGCGCGTGCACCATGATCGCCGTCGCCGCCGCGAGGTTGAGTGAATCGGCCCCCGGCCGCATCGGAATCCGCACCAGGGTGTCGCAGGCCGCCGCCATGGTGTCGCTGATCCCGCTCTGCTCGTTACCCATGACCAGAATCGTCGGCGCCGCGCCGCGCAGCCCTTCCGGCCCCGCCGTGCCGTCGAGATGGGTCGCGATCATCCGCCCGGTCCATCCCAATCGCCACGTTAGGAACGCGTCGCGCTCGACCGGGGTCAACGGCACGTTGACGATCGCGCCCATGGACGCCCGCACCGCCTCCACCGAGAATGGATCAACCGTGTTGCCGATCAGGATCACGCCCTTGACGGCGAAGGCATCGGCGGTGCGCAGGATCGAGCCCAGATTGCCCGGATCACGCACCTCCTCCAGCGCTAGCCACAACGCCCGTTGTTCGGCCTTAACTTGATCGAGGGCGGCCCAGCGCTGTTCGATCACCGCGATCACCGACTGCGCGTTGTCGCGCCGGGCGACCCGGGTCATCAGCTCATCGGTGACCGTCAGCACCCGGCCACCCTCGCCGAGACAGGCTTGCCGCACTTCGTCTAGCAACGGCGAGGCCGCGTGCCCCTCGGCCAACACCAGACGCTTGATCCGCCACCCGGCGCGCGCCGCCTCCACCACATGGCGCAACCCCTCGGACAGAAACGCGTTCCGCTGGCTCCGCCCCTTCTTGGTGGCGAGCGCCCGGATCGCCTTGATCTCGGTGTTGCCGGCACTGGTGATCACCACATCAGTCATCACGGCTCCACCGGACATAGAGCGAGGTCGGCAGCAGACGCCCGCTGTCCGCCTCGGCCAACGCCATCTCACCAAACGCGATATCGCCCTCCAGATCGGCAAACGCGTCCTCTACCAGCCGGACCAACGTGAGCACCGAGAGATGCGTGGCGTAGATGGTTAGCGTCAGGAACGCCGATTTTCGGTCCAGTAACGCCCGGCAATCGTTCAGTAACGCCGGCAGTTGTTCCTCCAGCCGCCAGATTTCGTTCTTCGGGCCACGGCCGTATTTTGGCGGGTCGAGCACGATCGCGTCGTAGCGGTTGCCGCGCCGGACCTCACGGGCGACGAACCGGGCCGCGTCATCACAGAGCCAACGGATCGGCTTGTCGCTCAGGCCCGAGCGCTCTTGGTTGGCGCGCGCCCAGCTGATCGCTTTTTTCGAGGCGTCAACATGGGTGACCGACGCCCCCGCCGCCGCCGGCAGCAGCGAGGCCATGCCGGTATAACCGAACAGGTTCAGCAGCGAGACATCCGCCGCCCGCCGTTCGATCGCGGCCACCGCGTGATCCCAATGCACCCGCTGCTCGGGAAAGATGCCGAGATGCCGGAAGCCGGTAAGCTGAGCTTCCACCGTGGCCGCGCCATAGCGTACGGCCCAGGGCCGGTCGACGCCCTCGCGGCGCAACTCCCACCGGCCCTTGCCGTCCTCGTCACCGCCGGCCCCGCTTCCGGAGACGAACGTGGCATCCGCCTGCGCCCATGCGGCCGGGTCCAGGGACCGGCGCCACAACGCCTGGCTGTCGGGCCGGTCGAGCACACGGCCGCCCAACCGCTCCAGCTTACGACCGCCACCACTGTCCAGCAGCGCATAATCCGGCCATGGCCGCGCCACCAAGGTGGTGGTGCCCGTCGTGTCGATGCCGTGATGCGGGCCGTTCGGCACGCCGTCCTCCCCCCGCGATGGGTTGCTCGTCCGGCGCGCGGCGTCGAAGATGCCCGGCCGGGAAGCCGCGTTGTGCCACAAGCGGACGCGGCTTTGAACCGATCCGTCAACAGCGAAGAGGAATACCGGTGGCCGTGAAGCGCCTTCTGATCGTCGCCCATGCCCCCTCGCCCAACACGGCGCGCCTGCGTGATGCCGTGGTGGCCGGCGCGCGGCACCAGGACATCAGCGGCGTCGAGCTGGTTTCCAAGTCCCCGTTCGAGGCCGGTCCGGACGACGTGAAAGCCGCCGACGCGGTGATTCTCGGCACCACTGAGAACCTCGGTTACATGAGCGGTGCCCTAAAGGATTTCTTCGATCGCAGCTACTACCCCTGCCTGGAAGACACCCAGGGCTTGCCCTACGCGCTCTACATCCGCGCTGGGATGGACGGCACCGGCACCCGGCGCGGGGTCGAGACGATAATCACTGGACTGCGCTGGAAGGCGGTGCGTGAACCGTTGATCTGCCGTGGCGGCTTCGACGAGGCGTTCGTCGGCCAATGCGAGGAGCTGGGTATGCTGGTCGCGGCCGGTCTGGAAGCGGGGGTGTTCTGAGATGACGAATCATCCAGGCGAGGACGGGAATGAGGTGACCATCGGCATCCTGATGCTGAACACCCGCTTCCGCCGCTGGCCCGGCGACATCGGCAACCCCGAGACCTTTCCGTTTCCGGTGCGCTATCGGGTGATTGAGGACGCCAGGCCCGTGCGGGTCACCGGCCTGCACGACAAGGCGCTGCTGGAGCCGTTCATCGCGGCGGGGCACGAGTTGGCCGCCGAAGGGGTGGCCGGCATCACCACCACCTGCGGGTTTCTGTCGGTGTTCCAGGACGCGCTTGTCGAGGCGCTTGGCATACCGGTCGCCACCTCGGCGCTGCTGCAGGTGCCGCTGGCCCAACGGTTGATTCCTGAGGGCCGCCGCGTCGGCGTCCTGACCTTCGACGGTGACGCGCTGATCGGTGCGTATCTCGAAGACGCGGGGGTGCCAGCCGATACCCCGGTCGAGGGCATCGGCGCCTCCTCGCGCTTCGTCCGGTCGATCCTCGAAGGCGACGACACCGTGCCGTTCGAGGTGCTGCGGGCGGACGCGCTGGCCGCCGCCGAGCGGTTGATCGCGCAAACCCCGAGCATCGGCGCGATTGTCAGCGAGTGCACCAACCTCGCCCCGTTCTCGACCGACATCGCCGACCGCTTCGGCCTGCCGGTGTTCGATATCAACACGTTGGTGCATTGGCTGCACGACGGCATGCGGCCTCGGCGTTATCCCCGGCCGCTACCCGCGCCAGCGTAGCAGCAACCGCTCGGCCCGACTGATCAGGAACCCCACGGTCAGTCCCATCACCGACAGCATCGCCACCCCGGCGATCAACTGGTCCGTGGCCATCAGGTTCCCGGCCAACAGGACATAGGCGCCAATGCCGAACTCGGCGCCGATCATCTCGGCGGCGACCAGCAGGATGATCGCGATCGATGCCGAGATGCGAAACCCCGAGAGGATCGCCGGCAACGCCCCCGGCAGGACGATCTTGCGCACGATCGACCACCATGTCAGCCCAAACGACTGACCCATGCGGATCAATGTGCGGTCAACCCCGTCGACCCCGGCATAGGTGGCGATCACCGTCGGGAAGAACGTGCCGAAGAACAGGGTGGCGACCTTCGAACCCTCACCGATGCCGAACCAGATGATGAACAGCGGCAACAGCGCGATCTTGGGGATCGGGAACAGCGCCGAGACCACCGGCATCAATCCCGCCCTGGCCAGCGAGAACAACCCGATCGCGAACCCGGCCGACACCCCCACCAGCGTTCCCAACGTCCAGCCGACCACGAGCCGCTGCAACGATGCCGACAGATGCAGCCACAGCCGTCCGGTCTCCAGCAATTCCCAGAACGCCGCCGCCGCCTCGGACGGAGCCGGCAGCACCAGCGGGGTGATCAGCCCAAGACGCGACGCCGCCTCCCAGGCGCTGATCAGCACCACGAACACGATCGGGCCGACCACGCCGATCGATCGCGGCCGGAAGCCGCCACCGCGAAACGGAACCGGGCGCACCTCAGACATGCAGCAGTTCCCGATCGGCGGCCGCCGCCTCGTCTCGCATGGCGACCCACAGCCGTTCGGCCTTGGCGAGGAGAATTGGATCCGCCATGTCGCGCTCGGCCAGCGGCGTATCGATCGTCATCTGCTCGCTAATCCGGCCGGGGCGCCGGGACAGCACGACAACCCGATGGCCAAGCCGCACGGCCTCAAGAAGATTGTGAGTGACGTAGACCGCGGTGAAACGTTCCCGCTCCCACAACCCGATCAGATCCTCCATCAGAAGCTCTCGGGTCTGGCTGTCGAGGGCCGAGAGCGGCTCATCCATCAGCATCACCGCCGGCCGCACCGCGAGCGCGCGGGCAAGCGCCACCCGCTGTTTCATGCCGCCGGACAACTGCCTTGGCCAGGCATTGGCGAAATCGGTGAGTTTGGTTCGTGCCAGCACGTCGGCGACGACCGCCGATCGGGCCTCAGCCGACAGCGGATGATCCTCCAGCACCAATGAGACGTTGTCCGCCGCCGTGCGCCAGGGCAGCAGCGCGAAGTCCTGAAATACGTAGGTCAGCGGGTTGAAACACCCTTCCGGCGGCTCGCCCATCAGATGAACGGCACCACCGGTCGGCATCTCCAACCCACCGATAATCCGCAACAGGGTCGACTTGCCGCAGCCGGACGGGCCGACCAGACAGACGACTTGGCCGCTGCCAACCGCGAGGTCGATACCGTCCAATACCGTCACAGCACCGTAACGATGCGTGATGCCGTCGAGCCGAAGTTCCATCAAAAACCCTTGGATTGGGCCAGTCTCGAAAGACCGGCCCGGCTCATCATTTCGGCAAGTTGTAAGCCTCGACAAACGAGGTGTCGACGATCGCCCGATAGTCGAACCCGCCGGGTACAAAGCCCTGGGCCTGGAACCATTCGAGCTGCGCCTTGACATCGCCAACATCGAGCCGGGCGTTCTCGTTGACGTAGATCGCCCCCGCCTTGATCGATGGCGCCGCCTTCTCGTATGGCCGGTCGGCATAGACGTATTTATGGATCAGCTTGGTCATCTCCTCGGTCGCCGCCGGGTCCTTGGCCTGGTTGAGCATGACCGCCCGATAATCGGCGATACCGCGCTGATAGGCCTTCACGAACCGTTTCACCAACTCCGGCTTGCTCTCGGTGTTGTTGGTCGAGGTGAACAGCGTGGTCACTTGGTACGGCGCGTAGTCGTACACCCAACCGATGATCTTGGCCGCGCCGCCGCGGTCCAGCGGACGAGCGATATGCGGCACGATGATCATGCTATCGACCTGCCCGGACTTCAGCGCGGCGATGATCGCGCCGACCTTCTGTAGTGGCAGCAGGGTAATGTCGGAGAGTGGAAAGCCCTTGGCTTCGGCAATTCGGCCGGCCATATAGTGGAACGACGAACCGACCTGGGTCATGCCCAGCGAATGGCCCGGAAATTTGTCGACCGAGGTGAAACCGGCCTCGTACGCCTTGTTGGAGACGAGAATAGCCGAGCCGTCATACCCCTTCTCCTCGTGGAAATGACCGCCGATCACTTTCAACGCCCCCTTGGACGCCAGATTGAAGAAGCCGCCGGTCAAGGCCGTCACACCGAAATCCACGTCGCCCGAGGCGATGGCGACCGCCACCGGCTGTGCCGCCTGAAAGAAGCTGAACTCGGCGTCCAATCCCTCATCGGCGAAATAGCCGCGCTCGAAGGCGACGAACAACGGCGCCGATGAGGTGAAGCGCAACGCGCCGATGGTCACCTTCTCCGCGGCCTGCGCCGTGGCCGTGGCACCCGCCGCCGCGAACAGTGCCGCACCCAAAAGATGCGCCACACGACGCCGTGAAAACAGTCTGTCGATCATGATACAAATCCTCCCGAGTCCCAATTCTGTTGTCGGCATGCTGTCCCAGTCATGCTGGCCGTGGCCGCTATCATGCAGATTTCCGCGCGCCCGGCCACGGCTTGCATGTCGGGACGACTGACCGGCTTAATGTTCTCCCCTCGTGACGCTCCCGGAGCCTCCCATGCATGCCGCCACCGTCGACGACATCACCATACACGTCGCCGTCGAAGGACCACCGAACGCGCCCGCTCTGGTGTTCTCCAATTCCCTTGGTACCGATCTCCGAACCTGGGACGCCGTGATCGCGCGGTTATCGGACCGGTTCCGCTGCGTCCGCTACGACACACGTGGCCATGGCCTGACCGACCGGGGTGCCGCCGAGGTCACGATCACGAGGCTGGCCGCCGATCTGGCCGGGCTGCTCGATCATCTCGGTATCCGCGAGACCTTGCTGTGCGGGCTGTCGATCGGCGGCCTGATCGCTCAGCAACTCATCAAGGATCACCCTGACCGTGTGCGCGGCTTGGTGCTGTGCGACACCGCCTCGAAGATCGGCACACCGGAGATGTGGCAGGAAAGGATCGACGGCATCGGAAAGCACGGCCTCGACGCGGCCGCCGATGGAATTCTGGAGCGCTGGTTCGCTCCGGCCTTCCGCTCCGGCAAGCCGGCGGAGACCGCCGCTTGGCGCAACCTGCTGATCCGCACCCCGCTCGACGGCTATCTGGCCTGTTGCGCGGCGATCCGCGACGCCGATTTGCGCGCCGACGCCGCCCGCATTTCGGTTCCGACCCTGTGCGTCGGCGGGGCTCAGGACGGCGCCACCCCGCCCGAGGTCGTGCGCGCCCTGGCCGCCTCGATCCCCGGCGCGCGGTTCGTCGAACTCGACCAGTGCGGCCACCTGCCCTGCATCGAGCAGCCCCAAGCCTTGGTTGACGCCATGGTCGATTTTTTCCGGGAGAACCGCTTTGTCCGATGATCGTTTCGAGACCGGCATGGCGGTCCGCCGTCACGTGTTGGGCGACGCCCACGTCGACCGGGCGGAGAGCGGCAAAACCGACTTCGACGGCGATTTTCAGCGCTGGATCACCGAGACCGCGTGGGACGGGGTGTGGACCCGACCCGGCCTACCGCAACCGACCCGCAGCCTGCTGACTCTCGTGATCCTCGCAAGCCTGGGCCATTGGGAGGAATTCGCCATGCACGTCCGCGCCTCGACCAACACCGGCATGCCCCGGGACGAGCTGAAGGAGGCGCTGTTCCACGTCGCCGTTTATGCTGGCATCCCCGCCGCCAACCGCGCCCACGCGATCGCCAAGCAGACCTTCGCCGAGATGGATGCCTCATGACTCAGGCACCTTTCCGTAAATCACCATCTAGCGGTCTGATTTGGCGGTGCGGTCGGTTCGGCGCGTGAGCCCAGTGACCGGCCCCCCCCTACGTCTCGGCTTGATCGGCAACGGTATCCAGCGATCGTCGGCACCGCGCTTGCACGAAATCGCCGGCGCGATGATCGGACGGCAAACCGACTACCCGTTGTTCGATCTTGAGGGCCAAGAACCCGACACGTTCGAGAAAACCTTGCGTGCGGCCGGCTGGGAGGGTCGCGTCGGGGTGAACGTCACCCACCCGTATAAGGAGCGCGCCATGGCGTTCGTTCCGGTGAGCGACCCGCGCGTGCGGCGCATCGGCTCGATCAACACCGTGTTGTTCGACAATGGCGAGCCGGCGGCCGGCTTTAACACCGATCATTCCGGGTTCATGGCGGCGTATCAGCGGCGGTTTCCCGCGACCCCACCCGGGCGGGTCGCGGTGATCGGCACCGGCGGCGTCGGCCGACCGATCGTCGCGGGGTTGATCGCCCTGGGCGCCACCGAGGTGCGGGTGTACGATACGGACAGCAAGCGCGCGCACCGCGTGGCGGCGGAACTGCGAGATGATGTGGTGGCCGTGCGTGCTTGTGACTCGGCCGAAGAAGCGACACACCAGGTCGACGGCATCGTCAATGCCACGCCGGTCGGGATGTATCACCATCCCGGTCTTCCCCTGCCAGAGAGCGCGATCGGTCGACCGCATTGGGTGTTCGACGCGGTCTACACCCCGATCGACACCGAATTTCTAACCCGCGCGGCGGCGACCGGCGCCACGGTGATTTCCGGTTACGAGCTATTCATCTATCAGGGGCTGCACGCCTTTCATCATTTCACTGGCCAGAACATCGACGAGACGGCATTGCGTACGGCTCTCGGCGAAAGCCGGGCCCAAGAATGAACGGTAAACGCCCTGCGCGCCTCGCTCCTTGTTCATCCGCCCTTGTTCGTCCGCGAAAAAAGAAACATTCACCGCAAATTCGTGTAAAATCTTATGTCCCAATCATCCATGAGGCGTCTGTACGTGGCATATGCATCTGGTAAGAAACGAAAAATCAGATTGGGCCGGTAACCGTTCGAACGTTCAGCCTCGCTCTGAAACTGGACAACCTCCACTGAGCACCACTCCAGGGCTCCGAATGATCGGGAAAGATTAGGCATGTCCTCGCACGCCCGTCTCAAGATGGTCGGCCAACACGACGGCATGGCGTTTATCGTCGAGAACGATCCGTTGTCGGTGGAATTGATGACCAGCATAATCGACAAGAGCGCCCGGTATCTGGCGGAGTGGGTGCGACCGACGAATAGTACGGTCGAGCGGATGGCACAACGCGCCACGGTTGAGGATGTCGTGATCATCGACATCATTCTTGGTGATCAACTGGATGGCTTCGATGTCGTGAGAACCTTGGTCGACTCACGGTTCCAAGGAGGGGTCATCCTGGTGTCGGGGTACGATCCGGCCTATCTCGTAGCGCTTCGTGAAATCGCCCAAGAGAAAGGCCTCCGCGTTCTCGGTGCGCTTAAAAAGCCATTCCGCAACGAGGAGTTGATGTCCTTGGTTTAGGACGAGGACCTGCCGCACGGCGGTCCTGTCTGGAGTTCCTTGCAATGGCATTGGCCGCCGGCTGAAATCATTGGCGCGCTTGACGGATCGGTTCATGATCGTGGTCTGACACCATCGGGGAGCCCCTCATGACCGATGACGCCACCGTCACACCCCGGGACTGGCACAGCCACCCGCCCTACGTCCATCCCGATTACAAATCGACCGCCTTGCGCGGTCCCTCGAAACCACTGATCCCCCTGCCCGCCGGCCTGGGCGAGATCACCGGCCCGGTCTACGGCCATGACAGCGCCAACGAGTTGGACGCCGATTTGACCAAGAACGGTGTTCGGAACGGTGAGCCCTTGGGCGAGCGCATCATCGTCACCGGACAGGTGAAGGACGAGCGCGGCCGGCCGGTGCCGAACACCTTGATCGAAATCTGGCAGGCCAATGCCGCCGGCCGCTACGTCCACGCGGTCGACCAGCACGACGCCCCACTGGATCCGAACTTCTTTGGCGGCGGACGTTGCGTGACCGACGCCGAAGGAGTCTATCGGTTCACCACGGTCAAGCCCGGCGCCTATCCGTGGGGCAACCATCACAACGCCTGGCGACCCAACCACATCCACTTCTCGCTGTTTGGGCCAAGCTATCTGACCCGGCTGGTGACCCAGATGTATTTCCCCGGCGACCCGCTGCTGGACCTGGATCCGATCTTTCTCGGCACGCCGGAGCATGCGCGCGGCCGGTTGGTGGCCGACTTCTCGCTGGAGGTGACCGAACCGGATTTCGCACTGGGTTATGTGTTCAACATCGTGCTGCGCGGATCGGCCACGACCCCGATGGAGCGCTGAGCGGTGGACAACCCCAAATCATCCGGAGGCCAAACGCCGTCGCAAACCGTCGGCCCTTACTTCGCCTATGGCCTCACGCCGGAGCAATACGGCTACCCGCTGAAGAGCATCGCCGGCGGCACACTGGTCGAGGAAGGCACCGAGGGTGAGCGCATCCGCATCGAGGGGCGCGTGATCGACGGCCATGGCGCGCCGATCTCGGACGCCATGATCGAGATATGGCAGGCCGACTTCCAAGGCCACTACGCCCACCCACACGATACACGCGGTTCGAACACCGGCTTTCGCGGCTTCGGGCGGTTTGGTACCGGCACCGATCCCGAAAATCGGTTCCTCTTCGACACGGTAAAACCCGGGACCACGGTCGATGGTCAAGCGCCGCACATCAACATCATCGTGTTCATGCGCGGCCTGCTGTCCCACGCCTATACCCGGCTTTATTTCGACGACGAGGTCGAAGCGAACACCACCGACCCGATATTGAACGCCGTGCCCGCAAATCGACGCACCACCCTGATCGCCGAGCGGCACATTGGGCCAAGCGGCATCGTCTACCGCTTCGACATCCATATGCAGGGTCCGCACGAGACCGTGTTCTTCAACGTCTGAGGTTGTTTGCCGCAAGAAGCGGATCGCCGGATGGCTACAGTCGGTCTGAATGCGAACGGAAGACCGGCTCAGCCGATCTCACCCTGTATCCAGCGACGAAACGCCGTGAAGGCCGCATCGTCGACCCGCCGCTGCCGGTACACCAGAAACCAGCGCCTGCCCTTGGGCACCGAGAGCGCGAAAGGGACCACCAAGCGACCGGCCGTCACATCGTCGTCGATATAGGGACGGACCCCCATGGCGACGCCGAGCCCGTCGACCGCCGCCTGTAGTGCCTGGCCGTAATATTCGAACATCGGCCCTTCGGCCTGAACACCGGGCACATCCGCCGCTCCCAACCACGACGGCCAATCCTCGGGTGCGTGCGACACGCGGAGCAGGTCGACGGCCGCGAGATCGTCAGGCACCCGCAAACCGCGCCCAATCGCCGGTGTGCACACCGGGGTCAGGTCCGCGTCGAACAACGCCTCCGCCTCAAGGCCGGGCCAGGCGCCATCGCCCAACGTGATCCCGCAGCTCCAATCATCGGCGAACGGCGCGGCAACGCCGCCGGTGGTGATCCGAACCTCGACCTCCGGCGCCACCTTGCGAAACGCGGCGAGGCGCGGGATCAACCAGCGGGTGGCGAAGGTCGGTCCAACCCCCACCGTCAGCACATGACGTTCGGTAAGCCGGGTCACCTGATCGGTCAAGTCAACGAGTTGGTCGAAGATCCGGGCCAGGCCCGCCTGATAAAGCCGCCCAGCCGCGGTCGGCGAGAGCCGGTTGGCCGTACGGCGGAACAGCGCGACCCCAAGCCGTTGCTCGAGTAACCGGACCATGCGGCTGACGGCGGCGGGGGTCACGTGAAGCTCCGCCGCCGCCTTGGCCAAGCTTCCATGCCGGGCGGCGGCCTCAAACGCTTTGATCCCGTTCAAGAACGGCAATTGGCGCATTTCTACCATTAAAAAACCTGATTCTTATCGATAAATAACTCTGTTTGCTTCTTCCATGCAATAGGCACAAAACCAGCATGAGAAGGAACCTCGATGACGCCAGTTATCATAATCTTTATTAGTGCCACCATGATCGCCACCTCGTTTCTGTCGGGAATCTTCGGCATGGCGGGTGGCCTCGTGCTGGTTGGGGTGCTGCTCGCAATCATGCCACTGCCCCTGGCGATGGCGTTGCATGCGATTACCCAAATGGCGTCCAACGGCTGGCGGGCGATGTTCTGGTGGCGGCTCGTCCGCTGGCCAATCGTCGGTGCTTATATGATCGGATGCGGGGGCGCGTTGCTTGTCTGGTCGGTCTGGCTCTACGTCCCGAGCAAGGGGCTGGCCCTGCTGCTCCTGGGAACATTGCCGTTCGTCAACCGCTTGATCCCGTCGGACCGGCGCGCCAACCCGGAACGCTTTCGCGACGGTGTGGGGTATGGAGCGCTCTGCATGACGCTCATGCTGCTAACCGGTGTCGCCGGACCGATTCTGGATCAGTTCTTTCTCACCGGTGGTTTGGACCGCCGGCAGATCGTGGCGACCAAGGGGATGTGCCAGCTTTTCGGCCACGGGGTGAAACTGTTGTATTTCGGTGCGATCATCGATCAGGCGGCGGCGGTTGATCCCATACTCGCCGGTGTGGCGATTGTTGCCTCGATGATCGGCACGATGTTGTCCAAGACGGTTCTCGAGCGCATGAGCGACACGCAGTATCGCTGTTGGGGTGGCCGTCTGATCACCGGGATTTCAGCGTACTACGCCATGCATGGAACCTATTTGGTGGTGCTTGCGTGACGCCAAAGCGAATGCCGACACGCCGACAGCAGGAGGAGCATCATGTCCGATACGCCTGAACCCCTGATCCTCGACCTGGTCGCATGGGTCGCCGCCACGCCGCGTTCCTATGCCGAGGTGATGGACGCTTGGCGCACCTCGTGCCCCCGGCTGCCGGTCTGGGAGGACGCCGTCGATCGCGGATTTGTCCAGCGAACCGTGAACGGCGGGGGCATACCGATGGTGTCGGCCACTCCGGCGGGCATTGCCTTCCTTCGCGCCAACGAACGATAAGGCCCCTACTCCGGGGTGAACCGTCTGGGCGGGAACAGGACGGCCACACGCGTACCGCGGCCGAGGGCGCTGTCGACGTCGACCCGGCCATCATGCAATTCCACGAAGCGGCGGACGAGGGAAAGCCCAAGTCCAATGCCCTCGCGCTTCAGACCATCGCCATGATCGAGTTGAGTGAAAGACTCGAACGCCCGCGCCACATCGTCGCCATCCATGCCGATCCCATGGTCGACCACAGCGAAGCCTGTCTCCTCACCCTGCCGCGCATCCTCGATCCGCACCCGCCCGCCAGGCAGCGAGAATTTGATCGCGTTGCCGATCAGGTTCAGCATGATCTGACGCATCCGCTTGCGATCCCCGATCAAGGTGGGACCATCGGGCGTGACCGTGTTCTCCAGCACAATCCCGTTCAAGGCCGCGCGGTGCTCCAACAGCATTACGCTGGAGTCGGCGATCTCGTGCAGATCGACCGGCTGCTCAGCCAATCCGATGCGTCCAGCCTCGACTTGCACGATATCCAAGACGTCATCAATCACCGCCAATAGATGAAACCCGCTGCTTTGGATGTCGTTGGCGTACTCGATATAGCGCTCATGCAGCGGCCCGAATAAACCATTGGCGATGCAGTTGGAGAAGCCGAGAATGGCGTTGAGCGGGGTACGGACCTCATGGCTGATGCTGGCGAGGAAATCGCTCTTGGCCACGTTGGCGGCCTCGGCCGCCTCCTTGGCGGCAAGCGTTTCATGCTCGGCACGGACTCGGGCGGTCACGTCGGTATAGGTGGTCACGAACCCGCCCTCAGGCAGCGGACGCCCCCGGACCTCGATTACCGTGCCGTCGGGACGCGTCCGTTCGAACAGGTGCGGCTCGAACCGGCGCGCCAGCGTCACTCGCTCGGCCACGATCTCGTCAACATCACCGTCGCCGTATTCGCCGCGCTCGGCGTTGTAGCGGATGAGCTTCTCGAAGGAATCGCCGATCGAGAACAGTCCGACGGGAAGATCGAGCAGCTCCAGTACCCTGTCATTGAAGCCAACGACGCGAAGGTCGGCATCGAACACGCTGATCCCCTGATCCAGGCTCTCGAACACCGTCTCGAGCAACCGTTGCTTGTCCGCTGCTTCACGGCGCGCACTGACTTCACGGGTGACATCGCTGGACGAGCCACGATAGCCACGGAAGACACCGTTTTCATCAAACAAAGGTTGGCCGCTGACCCGGAAAATCCGGTCCTCGCCGTCAGGGGTTCGAAACAGGTATTCGAAATTCCGGAACGGTCGCCGCGCCTCAAGATCGGCGGCATGATCGACGAAACCGGGATCATGACTGGTGTCGATTACGTCGACCCGCGAGCGGCCAATGAACGGCTCCGGTGGGATGCCCGTGACCGCTTCGAAATGGTCCGACAGATAGGTGAAGCGCATGTCCGGTCCGGTTTCCCATATCCAGTCCACGCCGAGATGGGCATTGTCCTCGAACATGTCCTCGTCTGCCCGTGGCATTCACTCCCCCACCATCACGATGGTCATCCTGCGCGTTCAGTGCCCGTGCCGGACCGCCGCCGATCGCCCGTCATCCATGCCGCGGTCAATGCCCCGGGAAGAAACTGACGCCAAGAACCACCAGGCCACTCCCAACCGACAGTACAGCGGTCTGGTCTTGAGCCGCCATGGCGTCCATTCCGCCGACACCAATCACCAGGAACGCAGCGTAGGCGGAGGTGACGAGGATAAGCTTTGAGAAGGCGAAACGCATGTATTTTCGAGCCATCGGAAACCCCGGAAATTTCGATCGACGAGCGGGTTTTATCATTCGAATGTTTCGAAAGAATTAACGCCGCGAACCCATGCGGCATTTATCTGGCTGACCCGAGAACCGAGACGTCGACGCGTGCCTTGACCGTCCCGCGCGGTGCCCGTAGAAGGAGCGCGCATGCGCCGTGCGGCCCTAGGGTAGTCTCGGGACCAAGCGTCCTCCCGGCGGAGGGGTGGCCGAGTGGCTGAAGGCGGCGGTTTGCTAAACCGTTATACTAGGAAACTGGTATCGTGGGTTCGAATCCCATCCCCTCCGCCAATTCCCCTTCCATGTACGTCCACATTAGTCCAGAAAAACCCCGGATATCGGGGCTTTATCAACAATCGACATCCATACACGTCCACACTTGACCGCCGCAATCCAATGTTTAATGATGGATAGGTTGATGGGTAGAGGCCAATTCCGACCGATCCGCAAGCTGCTGGCTCGATCGCCACCCATCATCCCACCCATCGACCTACCCATCATGCGGAATGGGTAGGTTTGACGAGGTGCCGATGCCAAAGCGAGCCGCAGGATTGAGCGCGAGACAAGTGCAGACAATGAAGCGCCCGGGCATGTTCGCGGACGGCAACGGGCTGTATCTCCAAATCACTCGGAGCGGAGGGAAAACGTGGGTTTTCCGCTTCACTATGGACGGCAAGCGTCGTGACATGGGTCTCGGCTCCGCTGGCATCGTGACACTCGCGGAGGCTCGTCAAAAGGCGCTCGACGCTAAAAAGCGGGTGGTGGCCGGGATCGACCCCATCGAAGCGAGGCGTTCCGTTGCTGCGGCGCAAGCCGTCGAGATCGCGCGCACGATGACATTCCAGCAATGCGCAAGTGCCTACATTGAAGCGATGCGTTCAGGGTGGAAAAGTGAAAAGCACGCCGGCCAATGGACCGCGACACTGGAAACCTACGCCTTTCCGACGATCGGTGCGCTGCCGGTCGGCAGTGTAGACACGAACCTGGTGGTCCAGGTGTTGGAGCCGCTGTGGAATACCAAGACGGAAACCGCAAGCCGGCTTCGCGGCCGGATTGAATCGGTTTTGAACTACGCCAAGGTGCGCGGATATCGGGATGGTGAGAATCCCGCGCGATGGCGTGGGCACCTCGACCACATTCTCCCGGCAAAATCGGATGTGATGCAGGTGCAGCATCATCCCGCCCTGCCCTACGCGGAGATGCCAGCGTTTTGGCAATCACTACAGGCACAGCAGGGCTTGGGCGCTCGTGCGTTGGAATTGGCGATCTTGACGGCTGGACGAACGGGCGAAGTGCTCGGCGCGGCCTGGACGGAGATCGATCTTGAAACGAAAATGTGGACCGTTCCCGCCCACCGGATGAAAGTGAAGGTCGAGCATCGGGTGCCGATCAGCGATCCGGCTGGCGACTTGCTACGGCGGTTGCGGGAGGTGCGGCGAACGGGTTGTGAGCTTGTATTTGAAGGCCAGTCCAAGGGGCGCCCGCTAAGCAACATGGCCATGACCATGGTCTTGCGTCGGATGAAGGTTCCGGCAACAGCGCACGGGTTTCGGAGCACCTTCAGGACGTGGGTTGCCGAGACGACGCGATTCCCCGATGCCGTCGCTGAAGCCGCATTGGCTCACACCCTGAGTGACAAGGTTGTTGCCGCCTACCAACGCGGTGATCTGTTCGATAAACGCCGCGCGTTGATGGATGCGTGGGCGGGATTCTGCATAGGCGGAAGCAAGACCGGGGCGGATGTGATTTCAATCAACGGGGGTGTTGCTCGTGGTTGAGATTAATTGGTCAATCGATCGTGTTCTCAGGGAGCATGAGCGGGCGAAGGCTGAAGGGCAGCCGGAGGGGCCAGGGCTCCCGATCTATAGATGGAACGCACTACACCGACTGCGGGATCTAGAAGAAGAGTATCAGCTTGATGGCTCCGGTTTTGTGGTGTTGGCCGCTGTTCGGGTCTGTGCCAACCACGCCTTAGTTATGCCTGAGTGGGTTGCTCAGGCGTTTATCAACTCATATGACAAAGTGCTAAATGCCCGCGCTGGATCGTGGGATGACGCCTTTGGTCGACCTTACCCAAAAGGAAAGCATCTCAATACAGCCCGGCGCTCACGAGTGCTGCCAATCGCAGTTTACTTAGAGGGGAAAAGGATACTTGCCGACAAACAGTCAACTATTGACGACGATTTTTTCGAAGACCTTGGCTCTAAATTTGGGTTGAGCAAGACGATCGCGAACGAAATGTATTATGAGGGCCGCCGCCGCTATGGGCCGCCAAGTCAAGACGATTTATAGGACCCTCAATACTTTGCCGGAAAAATCCCAAATTTCCCGGCAAGACGGCGGCGGTTTAAATGTGAAGGATCGGTATCCACAACGGATTAGGAGTGGATACGTATGGACAAAAACACGGAACGATATGGCTGGTCGGTGAACGATTGGTCTGCCGCCGCCGGCATTTCCCGGTCCTCAACCTACGAACTGATCACCTCCGGCGATCTTGAAACCGCGAAGTTCGGGAACCGCCGGATCATCTCGACGCATCCGCGCGAGTGGATCGAGTCGTTGAAGGGGGCCGCGTGAAGAATGCGCCCGCCCGAAAAGCGAAACCCCGCCGTCCGTAAGGATCGCGGGGCTTCAAGGGATGTTCGAGCTGGCGGTCGAAACTCCGAAGATAGTACCACACCGGCCCTAAATGTCAACGCCGTCGACGATTGGCGCGCCCGCGTCCAACGCGACGCCGAGGCGTTTCTGCATCGCAAGCACGTCGCCCGGCGCAGGGGGCGTTGATGGACCTAACCCCGCACATTGAGGTCGTTGCCCGGCGCCTGCTTGGAAAGCCAACGTCGTCGTCAAAAACCGAATTGCGCTACGGCTCGCATGGAAGCCTGTCGGTCGACCTAAAAAAGGCCACGTGGTTCGACCACGAGCTTAACGTCGGCGGCGGAGTGCTTGATCTCGTGGCCCGCGAAACAGGGTGCGCCAACGGTGACGCGGTCCGGTGGCTTAACGATGAGTTAGGCATCCAGGTGGCTGAAACTCTAAGCCCCACTAAGCGGCCGTGCATTGTTGAAACGTACGACTATCATGACAAATCCGGCGCAGTCGTGATGCAGGTTTGTCGCTTCGACCCCAAAGACTTTCGCCAACGTCGACCAGACGGCCGGGGCGGGTGGGTTTGGTCGGTAAAAGGGGTCGAACCGATCCCGTATCGGCTTCCGCAGCTTTTAAAGGCCGTCGACGAAGGAAAAGAAGTTTTAGTCGTGGAGGGCGAGAAGGACGCCGACAGGCTCGCGGCCACAGGCGTGACAGCCACCTGTAATCCCGGCGGGGCGGGTAAGTGGCCCGCGTCTTTCGCCCAATACTTTCGCGGCGCGCGCGTTGTCCTGGTGCCGGACAATGATAAGGCCGGACGATCACACATGCGCACCGTAGCCCTCACCCTGGGAAGCGGACCGCAATACATGATGTGGCTCGACCTGATCGGCCTGCCTGAAAAGGGCGACGTTTCGGACTGGCTGGATGCTCCCGGCCGTTCCGCTGAAGACATCAACGACGCTTTGGCGGATGCGCGGGCGGTGGATATCGCCGATCTACCACACGAGCAGGAAGATGAGCCGCAACCGGTTGCGAAGGTCGGCAGGCTTCGGTTTGATCTGCTGGACTCTATCGAGCCTGCATTAAACACGAGTGATTTTGTCGAAGGGCTTTTGCTGGATGGCCAACTCAGCCTTCTCTATGGCGAGTCTGGAACCGGAAAAACGTTTTTCGCGACCGACATAGCCCTGCACGTCGCCCTGGGCTGGAAATGGCGCGACCGTCAGATTGAAAGGGGCGCCGTGCTGTACATCGCGGCGGAGGGTGGGTTTGGTGTTCGGAATCGGATAGCGGCCTTTAGGTCGAGGCATGACGTTACAACCGCGCCGTTCGCCGTCGCCCCCACGACGATTGACCTCCTAAACAATGATAATGATGGAGATGCGGGCGCCGTGGTCGAGGCGATCGCGGACCTACAGGCTGCAACGGGCTATTTAGTTAAGATGGTGGTGGTCGACACCCTCAGCCGAGCGCTTGCCGGAGGCGATGAAAACAGTAGCGCCGATATGGGCGCCCTAGTCTCCAACATAGACCAAATACGAGCCCAAACCGGCGTTCACGTGATGCTGGTCCACCACAGCGGCAAGGATACTTCGAAGGGCGCGCGCGGTCACAGCCTCCTTCGAGCGGCTGTTGACACGGAGATTGAGGTGCAGCGGCCCGAAGGCGAGAAGGTCGGGACCGCCAAGGTGCGCAAACAACGCGACCTAGAATGCACCGGCCGTTTCGGCTACCGGCTCGAACCCGTCGAGCTCGGCGCGAACGATCGCGGCATGCCGATCACAAGTTGTGTGGTCATGGACGTCGCCGCGTCATCTTCAGCAAGGGCATCTATCAAGCTGTCGGACGAACAGCGGGCCTTCATGCGGGAGGTCAAAACCGCCCTGACCGACAACGGCGAAACAGTCGTTCCAGAGAGGGGAATGAGCCCCGTTATTGCGGTCGCTCGCAACCACCTTCGCAACCGGTTGATTCAAGGCGGAATCGTCGACGGCGCAGCCGCCAGCAACCGAATCAGCGCCAATATTCAAAGCTACCTCACAAAACTGAAAGGCAAGCAATTACTTGGGGTTACCAAGGACTATGTCTGGTTGGTCGAGTGATGCGCAACCACCCGCAACCAGTCGCAACCAGTTGCCGCGCAAGGCCCACGCAACCACGCAACCACCACCATATAGGGGTGGTTGCCGGTTGCGGGATGCGCCAGTTGCCGATGAGGCAGTATCACAACGCTCCACCGCTCCACCCTGCGACACGTCACCTTACAAGGTGTCGCAGCGCCGTATCACACCGTAGCATTGCTACACCCTGCTACAGATTGCTACACCCCAAAATCGCCAGTGTTTCCGGGGTGTTGGCCCGATGACCAGCGCCTCGACCATCGCCGAATGCATCGACGCCGCCGCCCGTGAGATCGACCGCCTCCGCCGGGCCGCCCATGACGAACGCCTCGACCGCGCGCTGGAAGCTTTGCTGACACCGCCGCCTCGGGGTTCGGCCGCTCACGCCTCCGCGCTACGTGATCGCCCGCGCTTGCTTGCCATCATCGCCGAACAATACGCCCATCGATGCACCAGTTTGCGGGCGCTGGCCGACATCGTGTCAACCGTCGGCCAGCGGTATGAGGCGGAGCGGTGGCCGCGTGATCGGCTTCAACCGACTGCACCCGATAGCCTGACGATCGCCGAGGCGGCGTGCTGGCGAATACTCCGCTCAACTGGATCTTTCGTGGCCAGCTCAATTGTGCGCGCCGAGTTAAGTTGTTGGTTTAATAGCGAAAAAATGGCCAGCGGCTTTTTGCACCGCCGTCGGTGATGGCGGATAATACCCCACAACAAAGGAGCGCCGCGATGGCCGCCGCCGCCGAGATCGAAACACCCGAAGATCATCTCGCCCAAGCCGAGGTCGAGCTTGCCGAGCTGGAAGCTGCTCACGCCGCGCTCCGCGACAAGATCGCTGGCCTTACCGCCGCGCCGTCGATGCGGAGCCTCAGCCCCGCCGATTTTGATCGTGTCGCACCCGCCGCCTACGAGCGAGCCAAACCGTATTTCAATTTCCCCGAACATCGCGCCTTTCATGAAATGGAGGATGCGCTTGTCGAAGAGCCAAAGCTCCGCGCGCGCCTCGTCGACCAACGCGGCCGGGTCGAGCTTCTCCGTCAGTCCGCCCGCAGCCGCGAAGTTCTGACACTCAAAAAAGAGTACTTCACCGCCGCCCAGCGTATCGGCGACGCCTTGACCGAGTTGAATAGCGCGATCTTGCAAGAAGCCGAGATCAGGAACCGAGTACAAAATACTGGAGTACTCGTCAGTCCTTTGCCCGATCTGTCATTTGTCGTCATCGGAACCAAGGATGAGTTGCATTCGCCGATGGCCGGATGGTTTCGCCGCGCCAAACAGGCCGGTGTTTTGGAGAACAATCAATGAAATACTTTGAATCATTCGGCGATTACTTGGTTGCCGTCGCTGCCGCCGAGGAACATCCCGGCGGGATGGATGACCGCTTGCGGCAGTTATACCGCCCGCAGCCGGCCTATGAGGCGGTTGCGACCGGATCGAATCAAGCCATCCCGTCCGAGGGCGGTTTCGCGGTTCCCGTCGAGTTCGCGGACTCATTGTGGGAGCCGCTTTTCTCAACCGGCGCGTTGCTCGGCTTGTGCGACCGCATCGAGATGAAATCCTCCACACTCAAAATCCCGGCGATTGGCGACACCGATCGCGCTGACGGCAGCCGTTTCGGTGGCTTGTCGATGTCTTGGCTTGGCGCAGGCGATGAGATCACCGCCACAAAACCCGGCTTTCGCGCCGTCCAGTTCAACACTCGGCGCCTTGCCGGACTGACGTATTCAACATCCGAATTGTGGGAAGATGTCCCCGCGCTTGAAGCGATCTTGCGCCGGTTCTTCACGCTCGAATCCGTTCACCGCATCGAGCAAGAGATCATCGACGGCGAAGGTACACGCGGCCCGCTTGGCATACTCGTTTCCCCGGCAACGATCGAAATCGCGAAAGAATCTGGTCAAGCCGCCGCGACGATCGTTGCCGAGAACATTCTCGCCATGTGGTCACGCCTTTGGAGCGCCTCCCGCCGCCGCGCCGTTTGGCTGGTTACTGACGATGCGGAAAGTCAACTCGCGCAAGCCAAGCTGGCCACCGGAACCGCCTTGGCCGAGCTGGTCACGTTTCAGGACGGCGGAATGCACTTGATGGGCCGCCCAGTGGTGCCTTTGGAACAATGTCCAAGCCTTGGTACGGTCGGCGACATCATCTTATGCGATCCGAGCCAATACATCGTTGGCGAGCGATCGGTGCGTGCCGAGTCCTCGATCCACGTCAAGTTTCTCACCGATGAAAACGCGTTTCGTTTCAGCGTGCGCCTCGATGGTCAGCCCGCTTGGGCGTCAACGATCACGCCGAAAAACGCCGCCGCGACGCAAAGCCCGTTCGTGACCTTGGCGGTGCGCGCATGATCACCAGGTTCCGACGCATGATGGGTTCGTCATGGATACCCCGCCGCGTCGGCTCCGGCCGGGGGGTGAAGGTCGTTGCACTTCACCCCCCGGTTCTACTTCCCGAGGTAGGCTGATGTATCACCGCCTCATAGCTGAAATCGCCTCGATGCCCTTAGCGATCATGCCGGAAAAACTGGCTGCGATCGTTGCATTCCTCGGCGACCAATCCGCCGGGATTAAGTACCCGGCTTCCGAGATCGAGGCCCGGATCGGTGCCGCTTCACATCCTGACCGCGCCCCACAAACTCAGGGTCGGTCGACGGCGGTTATTCCAATTCGGGGTGTCATTGCCCAGCGCGCCAACATGCTCGACGACGTCTCCGGCGGTGGTGGAACATCGACCGAGATCGTCGGCCGGCAGCTTCGCGAGGTCGCCGCCATGCCCGGTGTCGATCGGTTGATTCTCGATATCGATTCCCCGGGCGGTTCTGTCTATGGCGTGGCCGAGCTGGCAGCCGAGATCGCCCGGATGGCCCGTGGCCCGATCAAGATCACCGCCCAGGTCAACAGCCTCGCGGCCTCGGCGGCGTATTGGATCGCCTCTCAAGCCTCGGAGATCGTCATCACCCCCGGCGGTGAGGCGGGATCGATCGGTGTCTACACGGTGCACGAGGACATCAGCGCCCGCGCCGAGGCCATGGGCGTGAAACGGACCTACATCTCGGCCGGGAAGTACAAGACCGAGGGCAACCCGTTTGCCCCATTGGATGACGAGGCCCGTGGCGCGATCCAAGCCCGGGTCGATGAGTATTACTCGATGTTCGTCAGCGCCGTTGCGGCGGGTCGATCAAAAGCAACCGACCGCACGATCACACCCGCGCAAGTTCGTGGTGGCTTCGGTCAAGGTCGGGTCGCCGGGGCCGTGGATGCCGTGCGGCTTGGCCTGGCCGACCGGATCGGCACGCTGGATCAAACCCTGGCCGCCCATGGTGCAAGCGGCTCCGGCGCCCGCCGCCGTGCCCAGGTCGAACAATTCGAATCAGAAATCGCCGCCCTTGATCTACGGATTCAATCCAACCCCCGATCGGCCGCCGCCGCCGAGCGCGAACGGCTGATCCAACAATTGGAGCGCGGCTAATGCTCGAACCACAAACCATAGACCAAACAGGCATTTTGTTAGGCGAACGCCTTGCCTTGGTTGCCCCGCATATCAACGGGTCGAAGGCTGCAGTAGAGGCGGAAATCGACAAAGCCTATGCCGAATTGATCGAAGAGCTATCCCCCGTCGCCGCAGCACACGGCTTGTCCCCGGCGGATGCCAAGCGGGTGGTCCGGCTGGTCGTCGATCGGATCTTCGAGGTCGCCAACCGCCGAATGATCGAGCTGAAAACCGAGCCGATGGGAACGGCCTGATGAACGCGACAAGTCGCAGCACCGGGGGCGGGTCGAATCTCTACAACCCACCGCGTCTAGGACCGGTGTCGGTGGTTTCTTTTTCGCGCCGCGAAATATCAATGTCAATATGCAGGCAAGCTTTGCTTCCGCATCTGTTGACTCGCCCGCAGACACGACCATTGAGCCAGATACGCCTGCACCGGGTTACGTCAATCTATCGAATTTAGTATTAAGTTAAGGTGCGCCGC
>JABMNR010000137.1 GCA_013203465.1 Alphaproteobacteria bacterium | reverse complement strand
GTCCCCGACGTCACGGCATAGAACCGGGGGATCAGGTTCCGCACCGTCGACTTGCCCGCGCCCGAGGGGCCGACCAGAGCCGTCACCTTGCCGGCCGGGGCGTCGAACGACACACCGGACAACGCCTCGGTGCCGTCGGGATAGCGGAACGTCACATCCTCGAACGTTACCGCCGACGGCGCCCGTGGCAGGGCAACCGCGCCCGGCGCGTCGGTGATCGACGGCTGCCGGTCGAACAGCGCGAACACCCGTTCGGCCGCCGCCAAGCCTTCTTGCAGCGTGGTGCTCACCTTGCCGAGCCCGCGCATCGGCTGATAGGCCATCAGCACCGCGGCGATAAACGAGAAGAACGCCCCCGGCGTGGTCGCCCCTTCGATCACCCGCAGCCCGCCATAGACGATGACCGCCGCCACCGCGACACCGCCAAAAATGTCGATGATCGGCTGCACCGCCGCCCGCACCCGGCCTTGGCGGTAGGTCAGCCGGAAGATCGCATCGACCACACCGCCGACCCGGGCGCTTTCCGCCGGTTCCATGCCGTAGGCCTTGATCACCC
The DNA here is from genome assembly GCA_013203465.1 of Alphaproteobacteria bacterium. Taxonomy (GTDB): domain Bacteria; phylum Pseudomonadota; class Alphaproteobacteria; order Thalassobaculales; family Thalassobaculaceae; genus JABMNR01. The sequence goes on along the minus strand of JABMNR010000137.1, from coordinate 5,073 downwards.
GGATGCCCTGGAACGCCTGCCCCAGCAGCACGGTGAAATCACCCATCCGAACCTGGGCATCGCCGGACACCACCCGCATGCGCTTGCCCAGCCGCTGAATCGGCAGCACGGTGAACGGCGCCACCACCAACGCGATCAGCGACAGCAGCCAGTCCTGATAGACCATCACGCCCGCCAGCAGAATCACCGAAAGACCGTCCCTGCCCAACCCGACCAGCGCATTGGACACCGCCTCCCGCAGTTTCTGGACGTCGTAGGTGAAATGCGAGATCAGGGTGCCGCTGGCCTGGCTCTGGAACAGGGCAAGGTCCTGGCCGAGAAGATGGCCGAACAATTTTTTCTGCACATCGGCGACGATGCGCTGGCCGACGAAGGCCAGCAACACGTCCTGGCCGTAAGACGCCAGGGATTTCAGCGTGAACGTCGCGACCACCGCCCCGCCGACCAGCCAAAGCACGGTCTCGTCGCGTTCGACGAACACCTTGTTGACCACCGGATCCATCAGCCACGCCGTCAACGCCGTGGTCCCGGCGACAAGGGTCATCATGACCCCCGAGGCCACGAGATGAAGCCAGTAGGGGGTGACGAAGTCCCGGCACAACCGACGGATCAGGGGGACGGTCTTCGGGCTGCCGAGCGCAAGGCGGCGTTTCTCGATATCGGCGTCGGTCATAGCGCAGCGGTGTACGCCATTACGGCACGCGAACCAATCCGCTCAGGTGACTTTAGCGGCCGAAACCGCGCCACCGGGCTCGCCCAAAAGGCCTTCCAACGCCGCGATGACCGGCTCCACCGGGATCAAGGACGGGTCGGTGCCGCCATAATCCTTGGAATCGACGATCGCCAACCGCGCCGCATGCGGCGCGTATTTCAACGGATCGTGCTGGCTAAACAAGGAAACCAGAGGAACACCCGACAACGCCAACATGTGACCGACGCCGGAATCATTCGCGACAGCGGCGCCGAGGCGAGCGCCCAAGGCCATGACCAGCAACGGCCCGTGAAGATCCGGCCGGCCGGCCGTCCGATCCCACTCAGGGAAAATCGCCGCCGGCACCGCCGCTTTGATTCGGGCGAGCCAGTCGGCTTCATTGGGGCCGAGAAGAAACACCGGGACACGCCCCGCCTTCGCCTGCGCCGACGCCACCGCAAGGAAGCGGTCCAAGGGCCATATCTTGGAGATGTCCGCCGCCCCTGGCGCGATGCCGACGTAGACCGGTCCGTCAGGAAGCAGCGTGGCCGCCAGGTCTCGATACTCCGGGCTGATGTGTATCGGTGACGGCGGGATGGTGCCGGTCTCGGACACCAAGTCCAACAGGAAGCGCAGCCGCGGGATAAGCGATCGCGGAAACGCCGTGGAGCCGCCGGGCCGCACGTCCGACAGCCAGAAATCGGCGGTCCCCGCGACAAAGACGCCGTGCCTGATCCGGCGCACGCACAAGGTCCGCAGGACGTTGCGCTGCGTATCAATCACCAGATCGAAGCGCCGACCGCCCAGAGGGGGGCGCGGGTCCAGGAGTTGGCTCAGCCGGCCGATACCGGGGTTTTCGATCACCTCATCCAGCCAATTGGCGACGAACGGCTTCAGAACGCCGGCGTAGGTGGTTGGGCCGAGGCCCGCGATCCAGGTGATCCTCGCCTGGGGAAAGCGCCGGCGGCATTCCTCGACGAAGGCGAGTTTGTAGAGACCGTCGCCAATGACTTCGCCACAAGAGTAGATCGCCACGGTTTTCGGCGCCACGGAGGGTCGATGGATCATCGCATGGCTAAACCGTCGCCATGGCCCGGAGTCAAGGGCGATCGTTGCCGCTTCTCGGTCCGCTGACCCTATGCTAAGGCACGCGTGCCGATGACACGTCAGGCGAAGAGATGACGGCGCAGATTTCTACCCCCATTTCCGCAGGTGAGCTGATCGATAAGATCACCATTCTGTCCATCAAAAGTGAACGGATGTCCGATCCGACGCAGCGGGCGAATGTTCTCCACGAACTGTCGCTTCTAGAGGCCGTGCGAGACGACGCCCTGAAAGACGCGCCAGCGCTCGACGACCTGATCACGGAACTCAAGACAATCAATGAGGCCCTGTGGGTGGTCGAGGACGACATCCGGGAGTGTGAGAGGGCGGAGGAGTTCGGCCCTCGTTTCGTATCGCTGGCTCGAAGCGTCTACCGCACCAATGACCGGCGCGCCGCCCTGAAACGGGCGATCAACGAGCGCCTAGGCTCCGAGATCATGGAGGAGAAGAGTTATTCCGCCTATTGAGGAGGCGTCTTCGACCCCAACCCCTTGGGACAGCCGGCTGCTGCGCTGGGTCGGGTTTGGCCTGCTGGTGTTCGCCGTCGCCGCGCCGTTTTCCAAGGAATCGATGGCGACGGTGTTCCTTGTGACCGTCGTGGGAGTCTTGGGTTTGACCGCCGTGGCCGACCGGTCCGCCCTGCGGGTGCCGCTACCGATTGCGATTGGCGTCCTAGCCTTCGTGCTCTACGCGGCTGGTTTGCATCTTTTGATCCTCGATTGCGCCCGCTGCACGGCGAACTTGGCCCCCAAGATCGGGATGCTGGTTCTGGTTCTCTGGGCCGGATTCGCCGGCTGGCCATCGCTGGTCCGTCGAGCGCCGACGTCGTCCGTGAGCCAAACCGGTATCGTGGCCGGCATGGGGATGGCGATCGGCAGTCTGCTGCTGCTGACCGAACTCGCGTTTGACGCGCCGATTCACCGCCTAACCGATGCCGTGCCACCAAGCGAAACAGTCGATGGCGCCCGCTACAACCGCATGGTCGCCGCCTTTGTCCTCCTGGCGTGGCCGATCGCGGGAATGCTCCGTCAAGCCGGCAACCGCTGGCTGGCGGTTCTTCTGGTTGCCGCCGCCATGGCCATGGCCGGCCTTGGTTTCTCGGCGGCCGCGATCTTGATGGCCGTGGTGTCACTCATGGTCTTTGGCCTGATGCGGGCCTTACCCGTAGCCCTTCCCCGTCTCGGCGCCGGCGCCATGATCGCCGTGGTGGTTCTGGCCCCCGTCATCTTCGCCCTGGGCCTACCGGCGTCCCAGACGATCCAAAACCGTATCTCGCCGTCCTTCGTGGACCGATTGGAGATATGGGACCATACGGCGCGGACCATTCGGGAGGGGCCTTGGTACGGCCATGGCATCACCGCCCAACGAACCCTGCCGCTTCAGGATGGCGGCAATGCCTACCGCTACCATATTCAGCCGGTGACCCATGCCCACAACATGGCGCTGCAATGGTGGTTGGAATTCGGCATGGCCGGTCCCGTTGTGCTGATCAGCCTTATCCTGCTGACGGTTCGAGGAATCGGCGGTTTGGACCCGGGAATCCGGCCATACGCCGCCGCGACCGCCGCCGCCGCCGCCACCGTGAGTTTGGTCGGCTACGGCTTCTGGCAGGAGACTTGGCTCGGCATGATCGGCATGTCGGTCATCGCCATCAGGCTGCTCGCCGCCGCCAGAACCATACGCTCGGAGCCGTAGATGGCGGTCGACCTGCCCACACCAGCTTTCCAAGTGCCGCCGATGACCGGGGCCGAACGCCGGCGCGCCTGGGTCGACCTGCTCCTGGTCGATCACGGGTTCCTGCGCGAGGTTTATCTCCACAAGCACCGGGTCAGCGATGATCTCTGGCGCTCGGCCCAGCCGGCACCGCGGCATCTGGCCCGAGCCAAACGCGACGGGATCAAGACGGTGCTCAACCTGAGGGGGCCTAGACCGAATGACGGCACCTATCGGTTGGAGCGTGAAGCCTGCGAACGGCTCGGGCTTCGGCTGGTCGATTTTCCGATCCGCTCGCGCAGCGCGTTGTACCGGCCAACCATACTCGCCGCCCTGGACCTCTGGGACACGCTCGACTACCCGGTGCTGATGCACTGCAAGTCGGGCGCCGACCGCACCGGTTTCATGGCCACTCTGTATCTGTGGCAACACAAGGGCGTGCCGCTGCGTGACGCCATGGATCAACTCTCGCTGCGGTTCGGCCATGTCCGCCAAGCCAAGACCGGGATCATCGATTTCTTCTATGAGCGTTACCTGGCCGCCGAAGCCGACACCGGGATCGGTTTTCGCGAGTGGGTCGAGACCGTCTACGACCACGAGGACCTGAACGCCGCTTTCCAGGAAAACTGGCTGGCGAGCATTCTGGTCAATCGGATTTTGCGTCGAGAGTAGACCAGACGGCGGTGGAGACCGATTCCGGGAAGTGCTCTTGCCAGAACTCGGGGTCATGCAGCGCCCAGGCATGGGCTCCGAAGGGTAATCGGCCGCCGTTGAAAGCCACCATCTCGGACGCCCCGTGCTCGATCGCGAAATCCACCGCTTCCAGAGGCTTCGGCAGCCGAAACTCCGCCCAGAGTTGCGGCGCGTAGTACCCCCAGAACATGTCCTCGGCCCAGTGGAAACACGCGGCGACACCGCCCTCCATGCCCGTTGACGACCGCAAATTCGAGGCGAACCGGAGCAGCCGGCGGGCGTGCTTGTAGCGCAGAAAATGCCGCCATGCCGCCTGGGACCGGGGCCATACGGCGCAATCCCGTTGCGCAAGCACGGTCAAGCAATCCTGGACCCGGCGCAGGGACAGCCCACCATTGCCGACCGCCTTCGGGTACAGCTTTCTGGAGATCCGCCGACGGGAGAGCCAGGGCGCGCCGAGATAACTATAACCGCGCTCGCACCACGACATCAGGTCGCTTCGGAACAAGACACAATCGAGCTGGTAGATCAGGACATGCTCGAAATCGGCGAACAACCGGTAGAAATCCGGCGTCAGCATCAAGCGGTTGTAGCTGTCGCGGCTGACAAACCAGCTTGGGTCGAGATCGATCCGCCGGAAATCCGCGACGTCGAACGTCGGCCGCAGAGTGTCCGGCGCCACCAGATAACGCGGCGTGGTGGGCAGATGATGGCGCAAGCTCGCCAGAGCGATGGTGCCCTGGCGGTCAAGCGTCTCCTGATGCAGCGGCAGAACGACGGCGACCGGTTGCGTGGCCATGGTCCTCGACCGTCCTAAACCGAGATTCTCCATATGAGATCCTCCCAACCCAAAAAGTGTGCCTCGGATCGGT
>JABMNR010000136.1 GCA_013203465.1 Alphaproteobacteria bacterium | reverse complement strand
CCCCTCACGCTTGGAACCGGTCGTAGGTCGGGCTCATCAACACTTCGTTGATGCAGGTGCGCGGGTTCAATCGCGCCAGGAACACCACCAGCTCAGCCACATCCTCCGGCTGGATGACCCGCGCCAACTCCTCGGGGGTCAGCTTCTTCGGCCGACGGTCGAGGATCGGGGTCGCGACCTCGCCCGGACAGATCGCGGTGGCGCGAATGCCGTTGTTGCCCTCTTCCTTTTTCAGCGTGGCGTTGAGCGCCATCACCGCGTGCTTGGACGCGCCATAGGCCGAGCCGGCCACATCGGAGTAAAACCGCCCAGCCCAGCTCGCCGTGGTGATGATCAAGCCCTCGCCCTGGCGGCGCATGATCGGCAGGGCGGCGACGATGCCGTTGTAGACGCCCTTGACGTTGGCATCGATCACCTGGTCCCAGCCGTCCAGCAGCCCGGGATCGGCCATCGCCTCGGCCCAGCTGCGCTTGGTCACGTTGGTGCCGGCGTTGTTGAACTGCAGATCGAGACGGCCAAACGCGCCGTCGATCCGTTTGGCGACGGCCAGCATGGCCGCGCGGTCGGCAACGTCGAGCGCTTCGACGGTCACGTCTCCGCCGGCGTCGCGAATACTGACGGCGGTGTCCTCCAGCGCCTCCGGCCGACGGCCGCTGATCACCACCCGCATACCGGCACCCGCCAAGGCGATGGCTGTCACCGCGCCTATTCCCGTGCCCGCTCCGGTGATCCAAGCCACCTTGCCGTCGAGGCTTTCCATGGACGCTCTCCTTATTTATCTCGATACTCGTGTGATCCGAGTTTTGAGTCTTAGCCGATGGATGATCCCGCCGACAGTCCCGCCGCACGGTGGCGTGGGGCACTGGCCCGTTTTCACGTCCGTTGGGATGCCTTGCCGGGCAATGTGCGCGGCTCGATCTGGATGTCCATCAGCGGGCTGGTGTTCGCGGTGATGGTCGCGCTGATCAAACACACCGGCCGGACATTGCCGGTGATCGAAATCCTATTCATCCGGCAACTCTTTGTTCTGATCTATCTGTCACCGGCGATCGCCCGAGGGTTCCCCGCCGTCTTCAGGACCAAGAGACCGGAACTTCACGCCATACGCGTGGGGCTCTCCGCCGTCGCCATGACGGCCGCCTTTACCGCCCTGGTGCACCTGCCGCTGGCCGAGGCGACGGCGATCAGCTTTTCCCGAGCCTTGTTCACCACCGTGCTCGCGGTCTTCATCCTGCGTGAGACCGTCGGCTGGCGGCGCTGGTCGGCGACGGCGGTCGGCTTAATCGGGGTGCTGGTGATCGTGCGGCCGTCGCCGGAACACGCCAACGAATACGCACTTCTCGGCCTGTTGTCGGCGGTGTTCGTCGCCGGGATCATGATCGTGCTGCGGCTGCTGTCGCAAACCGAGCGGCCGATTACCATCATGGCCTATCAAGCGGTGTGCCTGACCGTGATCATGGCGGTGCCGGCGGCCTGGCTCTGGGTCACGCCGACCTGGGAGGAGTTGCTTGTGCTGGCGGTGATCGGCGGCGTTATGTCGGTCGGCCAGTACACCAACATCAAGGCCTTCGCCGCGGGGGAGGCGGCGGCGGTCGCCCCCTTCGAATACGGCCGCCTGTTGTTCGCCACGGTTTTCGGGATCTGGTTTTTTGCCGAAATACCGACGATCTACACCCTGATCGGTGCCGCCATCGTCATCGCCAGCACGCTCTACACCATGCACCGCAACGCGATCAAAAAGCAGCCGGCACCCGCCGGGCCGAGCGACGGCCACTAGATCCTGAGCGCCTCCAACAGCGCCGCTACCGCCCCCCGGTCGGCCTTGCCGGTGCGGCCGACGGGTAAGGCGTCGACCACCGCCAGCCGGCTCGGTATTTTATAACGTTCAATCCGCTCGCCCAGCCACGCCCGCAACCGTTCGGGGTCCACCGTACGGCCCGGCGCCGGGACGACCACGGCCACCACCGCCTCACCCGTCTCCTGGTCCGGCACGCCACCGACCAGCGCGCCCGCCACGTCGGGATGCGCGGCGAGTGCCGCCTCCACCTCCAAGGGAGCGATCTTCAAGCCGCCCCGGTTGATCAATTCCTTGGCCCGGCCGATCAGGGCAGGCCGGCCGTCGCTGCGCACCGCCACCAGATCGCCGGTGTGGAAATAGCCCTCGTCGTCGAACGCCGCCGCCGTCGCCTCGGGTGCGTCGAGATACTCGGCCATGCGCCATGGCGATCGAATACACAGCTCTCCACTGTCCAGAACCGTCCAATCGATGCCGGCTCCGGCACGGCCGAGGCTACCGGCCGCCGCATCGTACACGTCCGGGTCGACATAGAAGTCGCAGGTTCCGGTCTCCGACAACCCGTAGATGTCGCTCAGCGCGACCTTGGGCCATGCCTTACGGATGCGGGCACCGAGCGCCGCCGGCAACACCTCGCCGCCCGCCATGACCGCCCCCGGCCAATCGCCCAGCGCCGCCGCCTCGGGGTGATCCAACAACCCGCGCAACAGGGTCGGCACCGCCGGAGCGCGATCGATATCCCCCGCCAGCAGCCGCTGCATCACCGGCGCCACCGCCAACCGATCCGGGAACACCAGCGTACCACCGCTCAGCAGGGTCAGCGCCGTCACCCACTGGCCGAAGCTGAAGGTGAGTTGCAACGCCAGCAGAGTGCGCGCGCCATCGCACCACCGGGTCTCACCCCGGATCGCCCGCAGCTTCGCCGCTTGGCGCTCGGCGAGCAGCACCACGCCCTTCGGCTCGCCGGTCGAGCCGGAGGTGAACACGATGGTCGAGGCACCCTCCGGCACCAGGGCGCGGGTCAGCCGATCGACCAAGGCAAGGCGCACGGCGTCCGGTGTCGCCCGGTGGATCGGCACCACCACCGCGCCCAGGCGCCAGACCGCGAGCAGCTCGACCACATCGGCCGGCCGGTTGTCGACACTCACCGGAACCGCCGCCCCCTCGCCCACGCCATCGGCGCGCAACGCCATGGCGCGGGTCTCGGCGGCGGCGGCGAGCGCGCGATGCGACAGCACAACGCCTTGCCCGTCCAACGCCGGACGGTCGCCTTGGCTGTGCAACGCGTGGAACAGATCATCGGACAGCGCGGTCATGGCGGACACTCGGACGGAAGACGAGACACACCACCCTCGGCGGCGCTACCGTCAGGGTCCCTCTCCATCCATCGGGATGCAAGGCGCCATGACCGAGAGCGTGCTGTACGAGACCCGGGGGCCGGTGGCCTTGATCACCCTGAACCGGCCGGAACGCCTGAACGCCATGGATCAGCCGATGCTGGACGCGCTGCAGGCGGCCTGCGACCGGGCCGAGGTCGACGACAGCGTGGGCGCGGTCGTCGTTACCGGCGCGGGCAAGGCGTTCTCCTCCGGCTTCGATCTGCAGGCCCAAGCGGCCAACACGCCCAAAGGAGTGGCGGAATGGCGGCCGGTGCTGCGCCGCGACTTCGACGCCGCCATGCGGTTCTGGAACTTCCCGAAACCGACGATCGCCGCCGTGCACGGCCCGGCGCTGGCCGGCGCGTGCGAGCTGACCATGGCGTGCGACATCACCATCGCCGCCGAGGACGCGATCTTCGGCGAGCCGGAGTTGAAGTTCGGCGCCGGCATCGTGGTGATGATCCTGCCGTGGGTGGTCGGCCCGAAACGGGCCAAGGAGATCATCCTGCTTGGCCTCGACCAGATTCCGGCCGAGGAAGCGCGGGCCATGGGGCTGATCAACCGGGTGGTGCCGGTCGGCACCGATGTCGAGGAAGCCCTGACGCTGGCGCGACGCATGGCGGGCATGGACCGGACCCTGGTGCAACAGACCAAGCGCGCGATCAACCGCGCCTACGCGGTGATGGGCATGGGTGAGGCGCTGGAGGCCGGGCTGGAGATCGACACCCTGATCGAGGGTGAGGGCATGCCGACCAAGACCCGGTTCCTGGAGATCGCCCGGACCGACGGTCTGCGCGCCGCCCTGGCCTGGCGCGAGGCCCGCGCCGCCGAGGCGGAACGGCAATGATGCGATCGCCGCACTGGAACCAAAGGGCAATCGACCGCATTTAGTATCGAGAAGGTCCATCGTTACACGGAGGAAGTCATGGCGAAGGCGATGTTTGGAGCGGGCTGTTTCTGGGGTGTGGAGGAAACCTTCCGCGCGGTTCCCGGCGTGACCGATGTGGCCGTCGGCTACAGCGGCGGACGGACGGACCACCCGACCTACGAGCAAGTATGTTCCGGCACCACCGGCCATGCCGAAGTAGTCGAGGTCGACTACGATCCGACGACGGTGGATTACGAGACCCTGCTCGACGTGTTCTTCGATTGCCACGACGCCACCCAGGTCAATCGTCAAGGCCCGGATGTCGGCACCCAGTACCGCTCGGCGGTATTCTTCCGAGATGACGAACAGGCCGAGGCGGCGCGCGCCGCCAAGCAGCGCCGGATCGCCCACGGAACACCGATCGCCACCGAGATCACCCCGGCCGCACCCTTCTGGCGCGCCGAGGACTATCACCAGCAGTACATTGCCAAGCGACGGGGCCGCCCGGTCGCCAGCGGCATCCTGGGGAGCTTGTTCCGATGACCATTGTCATGGACGCGCCGATCCGAGCCGATTTCGCCGAGACGGTCCGGGTCGACACCAACCAACTCGACTGGCAGCCGAGCCCGAGCCCCAGCGTATCCCGCAAGCGCCTGGATCTGACCGGCGATGCCGAGGCCAGCCGGGTCACCTCGCTCGTGCGCTACGCGCCGAACAGCACGTTTCCGGGCCATCCGCATCCGGACGGTGAGGAAATCCTGGTGTTGGACGGGGTGTTCGAGGACGAGCACGGCCGTTATCCCGCCGGCACCTACCTGCTGAACCCGGAAGGGTACGAGCACGCGCCGCGCTCAACCGAGGGCTGCACCCTGTTCGTCAAGCTGCGACAATACCCCGGTGCCCGTCCGCGGATCACCATCGACACCGCCAAGGGCGCCTGGGAGGCCGGTTCCGCCGAGGGGATCGAAATCCAGCCGCTGTACCGCGCCGACGGCCACCCGGAGTTCATCCGCCTCGCCCGTTTCGCGCCCGGTGCCGCGACCCCGCCGCACACCCACACCGGCGGCGAGGAGGCCTATGTGCTGGAGGGCTCGATCGAGGACGAACACGGTGTCCACCCCGCCGGCACCTGGCTGCGCTACCCCGACGGCTCATCTCATACCGTCCACGCGCCGGACGGCGCCCTGCTCTACGTGAAGAGCGGGCACATGGCGGGACTGTAAGCTTTACTTTCCAGCTCACCTGGAGTTCCTGCTGGACCCCGGATCAAGCCCGGGGATGCGATTAAATGGAATGCTTTTCCTTCCCGCATCTCCGGACGCGCAGCGATCCGGGGCCGAGGATGTTAGTGACCTAGGCACTGCGCCAGGCAAGCCGCTACACTCCGGGTCTTACCTTTAAGCATCGGAGACCATCATCATGGCCAAGATCGCGCTCGTCACCGGCGGCTCCCGAGGGATCGGCGCCGCCACCTGCCGCCTGCTGGCCCGCGACGGCTGGGACGTGGCGGTGAATTACCGCGCCGATGCCGAGGCCGCCGCCGCCGTGGTTCGCGAGATTGAAGCGACCGGGCGCCGCGCCCTCGCGGTCAAGGCCGATGTCGCCGACGAGGCCGCCGTGCTGGCGATGTTCGAGACGGTCACCCGCGATCTCGGCCCGATCGACGGGTTGGTCAATTCCGCCGGCATCATCGGCCCGGTCGGCCGCCTCGAAGCGCTGAGCCGCGCCGACATCGACCGGGTGCTGGCGACCAACGTGGTCGGCTGCATCCTGACCTGCCGCGAGGCGGTCAAGCGGATGTCGACCGAGCACGGCGGCAAGGGCGGATCGATCGTCAACGTCTCCTCCGGCTCGGCCTACATCGGCAACCCGGGCAAGCAGGTGCTGTACGCCATCTCCAAGGGGGCGGTGAACTCGCTGCACATCGGCTTGAGCCAGGAGGTCGCCGGCGAGGGCATCCGGGTCAACGCCGTCTCCCCCGGCATGACCGCCACCGACATGGTGAGCGACGAGGCCGCGGCAGCGAACCGGGCCAACATTCCGATGGGACGGCTGGGCACGCCCGAGGAGATCGCCGAGGCCATCGTTTGGCTGATGAGCGACCGGGCCGGCTATACCGCCGGCGCCAATATCCGCGTGGCTGGAGGGCGGCCGTGAGCGGGAATCCGTGACGTGGCACCTATCCCAGCGCGGTCTCCAACTCGGCGAGCAGATCCTCGCAGTCCTCGATGCCGACCGACAGGCGGACCAGCCCGTCGGAGATGCCCAGCGCCTCGCGGATCGCCTTGGGCACGCTGGCGTGGGTCATGATCGCCGGATGCTCGATCAGGCTTTCCACCCCACCGAGGGATTCCGCCAACGCGAACAGCTCGCACCGTTCCAGGAACCGTTTGGCGTCGCCGAGCCCGCCCTTGATGACCGCCGTCACCATGCCGCCATAGCCGTGCATCTGCCGGCCGGCGAGATCGTGCTGCGGATGGCTCTTGAGCCCGGGGTAATAGACCTTCCCGATCTTGGGGTGCGCTTCCAGGAATTCGGCGACCCGCTGGGCGTTGGCGCAGTGCCGTTCCATCCGCACCGGCAGGGTCTTCAACGCCCGGAGCACCAGGAAACTGTCGAACGGCCCGGCGATCGAGCCGACCGCGTTCTGCAGGAAGGCCAGCTTGTCGCGAATTTGATCCCGGCCTTCGGCGACCACGGCGACGCCGCCGACCACATCGGAATGGCCGTTCAGATACTTGGTGGTCGAATGCATCACCACGTCGATCCCGTGATCCAGCGGCCGCTGCACCCAGGGTGAGCAGAAGGTGTTGTCGCACACGGTGATCAGATTGTGCTTTTTGGCGATGGCGGCGATGGCGGCGAGATCGACCAGCTTGAGCAGCGGGTTGGTCGGGCTCTCGATCCAGATCATCTTGGTCTTCTCGGTGATCGCGGCCTCCAGCAGCTCCGACTTGGAGAGATCGACGTAGGAGAATTGCAGCCCGGAGGATCGACGACGCACGTTCTCGAACAGCCGGTAGCTGCCGCCGTAGAGATCGTCCATGGCGATCACGTGGTCGCCGCTGTCCAACAGCTCCAGCAAGGTACCCATGGTGGCGAGACCCGAGGCGAAGGCGAAACCGGCCTCGCCGTTCTCCAGATCGGCGACGCAGGCCTCCAACGCGAAGCGCGTCGGGTTCTGGCTGCGCGAATACTCGAACCCCTTGTGCACGCCCGGGCTCTCCTGGACGTAGGTCGAGGTGGCGTAGATCGGGGTCATGATGGCGCCGGTGGTCGGATCCGGGCTCTGTCCCGCGTGAATCGCGCGGGTTGAAAAACCGGGCCGGTTGCGGGTGTTCGCCATGAACGTCTCCTGGAATGTCGGGTTGCGGGTCAGCCGAGCGAGCGGCGCATGTGGTTGATCAGGTCGACCTTGGTGATGACGCCAAGGAACCGGCCCTCGTCCTCGACGATCGCTACCTTATCGGCGCGAAACAGCGGCACCAGCATGCTCACCGGCGCCTCGACCGGCAGGATGTCGAGGTCGGCGGTCATGTGCTTGGATACTGGCTCGTTGAAGCACTCGGCGTGATCGTGCACGGCCATCAGCACGTCCCCCTCGTCGAGAATGCCGACCACGCCGTCGCCGTCCATCACCGGCAACTGCGAGATTTCGTTGGCGCGCATGCGGTTATAGGCGGTGTTGATGGTGTCCTCCGGCCCGACGGTGATCACCCGACCTTCGTCGGCGCGGTGCACGATCAGGTCGCGCAGGTCACCGGCGGTCGGCCGATCGGCCAGCCCCTGCTCCATCAACCAGGCATCGTCGTAGACCTTGGACAGATACTTGTTGCCGGTGTCGCACACCAGGGTGACCACGCGCTTGGGCTCGGTTTGCCGCCGGCACCAGGCCAACGCACCAGCGACCAGCGTGCCGGTGGAACTGCCGCCGATGATGCCTTCGACCCGCAGCAGCATGCGCGCCGCCTCGAACGCCTGCTTGTCGCTGACGGTCACGCCCTCGTCGATCACCGACAGATCGAGGTTCGGGGGAATGAAATCCTCGCCGATGCCTTCCACCAGCCACGACCCGCCGTCGTAGGCGACCGTGCCGCTCTCGGCCGCTTCGGCGACCACGGAGCCCGCCGGATCGGCGACCACCACACGCAGGTTCGGGTTCTTCGACTTGAGAAACCGACCGGCGCCGGAGATCGTCCCGCCGGAGCCGACACCGGCGACAAAGGCGTCTATGTCGCCGCCCATCTGCCGCCAAATCTCGGGGCCGGTGGTGGTCTCGTGCGCCATCGGATTGGCCGGGTTGTCGAACTGGCTGGCCCAGAACGCGCCCGGCGTCTCGGCCACGATCCGTTCGGCCATGTCCTGATAATACTCCGGATGCCCCTTGGGCACGTCGGAGCGGGTCAGACGCACCTCGGCCCCGAGCGACCGCAGGTGGCGGATCTTGTCCGGACTCATCTTGTCGGGGATCACCAGGATCAGCCGGTAGCCCTTTTGCGCCGCCACCAACGCCAAGCCGAGTCCGGTGTTGCCCGCCGTCGCCTCGACGATGGTGCCGCCCGGCGTCAGCGAGCCGTCGCGTTCCGCCGCCTCGACCATGGCGAGGCCGATGCGGTCCTTGATCGAACCGCCGGGGTTCTGGTTCTCCAGCTTGACGAACAGCCGGCAGGGGCCGGTGTCGAGCTTGGTGAGTTCCAGCATCGGCGTGTTGCCGATCATATCCAGCACCGACGTTGCGGGCGTCATCATCGTCATCCTTGCGAGTCCGCCGTTTAGGCCTGAGTCCAATCACGCCGTATACCGTGGCGATGCCGGCCATCGAAAGGGGGACATTCGCGCAACAGCCGTTCCGATACACGACGGCCGGCTTAAATGTCAGGTCAGAATCCGATAGATCAGCGACAAGGTTTGATGCAACGGCTCGTACTTGAGCCGGTCGCTGCTAAAACGAGCACAAATCGCCCGCCGCACCTCGGCGGCGTGGTCGAGCCGCGACAGCCCGTCGCCAAGCTCCGCGAACACGTCCGAGGCATTGCCCAGGAAGGCGATGAAGGGCCCCGGGCTCTGTTTATCGATGAACAGCGCCTTGTAGGCGTCGTTGTATTCACCCAACCGGGTATTGATCGCCCGCCAACGCTCACGCAGCGCGACGCGCACACCATCGCGCACCTCCTCGATGATCCGTTTGTGCGATGGTGGGATCAGATCCACCGGCTCCGCCTTGCTACCGAGCCAGCCCGCCAAATCCTTCACCCGATCCTCGATTACCGTCATCCGGTGATCGTAGTAGATCACCCCCTTCCAGGCGTGCAGCGTCGCCGGTGCCTCTTCTCGGTCGAGGTCCATAGCGTCGATCACCGGGCCCAACGTATCCATGTCCTTGGCTTCCCAGAGCTTTTGGACCAGAACCCGGAGCCGGGCCTGCGCCTGGGCGGCGTCCAATCCGCCGAACGCGAACTCGACGATCGGCCGAAACCGTTTCATCACGTGTTCACGAATCGCCGTCCATTCGTCGTGGCTGATCTCGAAATACTCGGGGTGCGGCTCCAGCGATTCCGCCACCAGGCGGTCCTTCAACAGAAACGGATCGAGCGACGGCAACTGGTCGATGATCTGAATGATGTCACGGTCGTGGATATAGGCCTCGGCGTTATCCGAGCGCTCGAACCCGGCCTGGAACGCCAACGCCTCGTCGAAGGACGGGTCCCCCACGAAGATCGACTTGCCACCCTCGTAGGCGTTGGTCTCGTTGAACGAGAAATAGAGTTTGGTGCCGATCCGGTTGCCCCGGTTTGGCAGGTAGTCGTGCTGGCTCAACGCCTGCTTGATGAAGATCACCCGGTGCAGCTCGGGATGCCGGAACAACTGCTGATCGGCTGTCGCCCCACGATCGGACGCCGCCTGGTGCAGGCGGTTGACGTTGTAGACGCGCGTCGAGCCGGCATCGAGCTCGGTGGCCAGATGCTGGGCGGCGAGTTTGTCACTGTCGACGAGTTTGGACGGATCGAGCATGCCTTAATCTATCATGGCCTTGACGTGATCACGCCATCCAGGCTTCGATCAGGTGTGGACCGGGCTCGGCGAGGGCGCGCGCGAGGGCGTCGTTGAACCCCTCGGCGTTGTCGACGCGCGCACCCCGAACCCCCATACCCTTGGCCAAGGCGACCCAGTCGAGTTCCGGGCGGTCAAGGGTCAGCATGTCGATCGCCTTGCGGCCTGGGTTCAAGGCGCCGACGTTGGTCAGCTCGTGCCGCAGGATGGCGTAGGAGCGGTTGGCGAAGATGATGTTGACCACGTCGCAGCCCTCGCGCGCCTGGGTCCACAGCGCCTGCAGCGTGTACATGCCGGAGCCGTCGCCCTCGGTGCAGATCACCTTGCGGTCGGGGCAGGCGATCGCCGCGCCCGTGGCGTAAGGCAGGCCAAGACCGATCGACCCGCCGGTCAACGCCAGCCAGTCATGCGGTGCCGCCCCTTGGGTGTACGGCATGAAGCCACGGCCGGCGGTCACACTTTCGTCGGCAACGATGGCGTTCTCCGGCATGAGATTGCCGAGAGCGGCGGCCACCGCCTCCGGGGTCAGATCGCCGGACATCAGCGCCGGCCGGTCCAATTTCTGAATGACGGGCTCCGCCCCCCAGGCGTCGAGTTCGTCGGCCAGGGCCGACAGCACGGCGTGGTGATCGTCGCCGATGTCCGCCAGCTCGTGCACGGCACAACCGTCGGGAATGAGAACGCTCGGCTTGTCGGGATAGGCGAAGAACGCCACCGGCACCTTGGTGCCCAACAACACGATATGTCGGACGCTTTCGAGCTGCTGCAAGGCGATGTCGACGGGATACTGAATGCGCTCGATCGCGACCCGTCCGGCACCGCGCTGCCAGCGGCCATTCGAGGTCTGACACGACAACCGGCAGCCGGTCTTGGCGGCGATCCGCCCGGCGATCTCCAGCGTATCGGCGCGCAGGGCGCGTCCGGTCATGTGGATCAGGGTCTCGTCGCCCGACGCCAGCGCCGCCGCCGCCTCCTTGACCGCGTCGGCATCCGGTCCCGGCGAAGGCGTCGGCGCCAGGGGTTGCGCCGGCCCGTCACTGTCGTCCCACGCGGTGTTCGCCGGCAGGATCAAGGTGGCGATCTGGCCCGGCGGCCCCATCGACGCGGCCACCGCCGCCGCTCCGTCGGCCGCCACATCCTTAGCGCTGCGCGAGGTCTTGACCCACCCGGACACCGGCCGGGCGATACCCTCGATGTCGGCGGTCAGCGGCGCGTCATATTCGACATGATAGGTCGCGTGCTCACCCACGATGTTGACGATCGGGGTGAACGCCTTCTTGGCGTTGTGCAGGTTGGCGAGACCGTTGCCGAGGCCGGGGCCAAGGTGCAACAGCGTCGAGCCCGGCTTGTCGGCCATCCGGGCGTAGCCGTCGGCCATGCCGGTGACCACGCCCTCGAACAGCCCGAGCACGCAGCGCATGCCGTCGACCCGGTCGAGCGCGGCGACGAAATGCATCTCCGAGGTGCCGGGGTTGGCGAAACAGACATCGACGCCGGCGGCGACCAGCGTGCGCACAAGTGATTCCGCACCGTTCATGAGTTCCGTCCTCGACGGCAAGTGGTAGGCGGCGCGATCATGGCCGCAGGCGGATGGTTGGTGCAAGCCCACATCCAACCGTTCACGCCCGAGGGAGAACGACATGGCCGACGACACCCTGCCGATCATCGACGCCCATCATCATTTTTGGGAGCTGGGCCACGGCCACTACCCCTGGCTGGAGGGTGAGGCCGTCGCGTTTCGCTATGGCGACTACGGCGCGCTCCGGCGGTCCTATCTGGTCGACGATTTCCGCCGCGACCATGGGGATCACACCATCGTCAAATCGGTGCACATGGAAGCGGAGTGGAACCCGCGCGATCCGGTCGGCGAGACCCGCTGGCTGCACGAACTGCACGACCGCACCGGCTGGCCGCACGCCCTGGTCGGCCAGGTCTGGTTCGATCGCGACGACGCCGCCGAGGTGCTGGCCGGGCACGCGGCGTTTCCGCTGATCCGCTCGGTCCGGCAAAAGCCCAAGGCGGCACCATCGCCCGAAGCCTTCGTCGCGGCGGCGCCGGGGTCGATGGCCGACCCTGTGTTCCGTGCCGGGTATCGGTATCTCGCCCGGTACGGTTTGCACTACGACCTGCAAACCCCGTGGTGGCATCTGGGCGAGGCGGCGGCGTTGGCCCGGAACTTCCCCGATACCCTGATCATCCTGAACCACACCGGGTTGCCGTCAGATCGCTCACCCGACGGCTTGGCCGGGTGGCGCGACGCCATGGCGGCCTTCGCCGCCGAGCCCAACACAGTGGTGAAGATTTCCGGTCTTGGTGTGCCCGGAGAGCCTTGGACACCGGACTTGCAGGGCCAGATCGTGCTGCACACCATCGCGCTGTTCGGCGCCGACCGCTGCATGGCGGCGAGCAATTTTCCGGTGGATTCGCTATGCGCCAGCTACGACGCCATTTTCACCGGGTTGCAGACGATCACCGCCGCTCTGCCGGCCGAGGACCGGCGCGCGCTGTTCCACGACACCGCGATGCGGGTGTATCGGCCAGTATAAATGCGCGACGCCTACACGTCCTCGCCGGTGAACAGCTTGAGGATCGCGATGCCGTCCAACTCCTGATGCCCGCGCGCCGCCATCAGCCGGAACAGCTCGGCCGCCTGGGTCGACATCGGGATCGCCGCCCGCAGGTCGTGGGCCAGGTCATGCACCATGTCGAGATCCTTGAGCACCTGACGCAGATAGCCGGCCGGCGCGTAATCCCGCGCCATCATCCGCGGCCACATCGCCGTCATCAGGTTCGATCCGGCGTACCCAGAGCTGAGAGCATCGAGCAGCTTGCCGGTCTCGACCCCGCCGCGTTCGGCCATGTTCAACGCCTCGGCCAGCACCACGAAATTGCTCAGCACGCAGACTTGGTTGACCATCTTGGTCACCTGGCCGGCGCCGACCGGCCCGAGATGCACCAGGCTGGCCGACAGCTCGGCCAACACCGGCAGGACCCGGGCGACATCCGCCTCCGCACCCCCCATCATGATCGCCAAGGTGCCGGCGCGCGCGGCCGGCGGCCCACCGGACACCGGCGCGTCAACCCATCCCGTCCCACGTTCCTCGCGCAGCCGCGCAGCCATCGCCTGGGTACGCGCCACCACGGTGGTGGAGAAATCCACCAGGATCGCCCCGGGAGCGATCGTCGTGGCGGCACCGTCCGGGCCGAACACGGCGGCCTCCAGATCATCGGTGGTGGTCACACAGGTCATTACCAGATCGGCGCCGCGCGCCACCTCGGCCGGCGAGGCCACCGGCTCGACCCCCCAACCGGCGGCGGCGTCTCGACACTCCTGCGCCGGGTCGAAAGCGGCGACCGCGTGGCCACGCTCAACCAGCCGGCGGGTGAACCCCTCACCCATCAACCCCAACCCCAGGAACCCGATCCGCATCCGAGATCTCCTCCACTACCCGTTCGGTCCTTGCGGCATGTCAATGCCGTCACCGATCACGGCTGACTTAGTGCCACCGAGCCCATAGGATTTGTTTTCATCATGATATCGACATCACGCGACATCGTCTTCCAGACCCGCGATCTCTCCAAGGTCTATCGTACCGGCGAGGTCGAGGTGCACGCTTTGCGCGGCGTGAACATCACGCTCTATGCTGGCGAGTTCGCGGTCCTGCTCGGCCCGTCGGGTAGTGGTAAGTCCACGCTTCTCAACATCCTTGGCGGCCTCGACACGGCGAGTGACGGCGAGGTTACGTTCCGGGACCTTACACTCACCTCGGCCACCGAGAGCATATTGACGAGCTACCGTCGCGATCATGTCGGCTTCGTGTTCCAGTTCTACAATTTGGTGCCGTCCCTCACCGCGCTGGAAAATGTAAAACTCGTCACCGAGATCGCCCGCGCGCCGATGCCGGCCGAGGACGCACTCGCGCTGGTGGGGCTGGCCGACCGTCTGGACCATTTCCCCTCGCAACTGTCCGGCGGCCAGCAGCAGCGCGTGGCCAT
>JABMNR010000135.1 GCA_013203465.1 Alphaproteobacteria bacterium | reverse complement strand
CGGCGGCGGCCATGGCCGGGCTGACCAGATGGGTACGCCCGCCACGGCCCTGGCGGCCCTCGAAATTACGGTTGGAGGTCGACGCGCATCGTTCCCCCGGCTCCAGCTTATCGGCGTTCATCGCCAGGCACATGGAACAGCCTGGCTCACGCCAGTCGAAGCCAGCGGCCTTGAGCACATCGGCCAACCCCTCGGCTTCGGCCTGTTCCTTGACCAGCCCGGAACCCGGTACCACCAAGGCATGCACGCCGTCGGCCACCTTGCGGCCCTTGGCGATCGCCGCGACCGCCCGGATGTCCTCGATCCGGCCGTTGGTGCAGGAGCCGATGAACACCTTGTCGACCGTCACCTGGGACATTGGCGTGTTCGGGGCCAGCCCCATGTATTTCAACGACCGTTCGATCGACGCCTTCTTGCCGGGATCGCTTTCGGCCGCCGGATCCGGGGTATGGCCGGTGATCGGCACCACATCCTGCGGGCTGGTGCCCCAGGTGACCTGTGGGGCGATGTCCTCGGCCTTGAGGGTGACCTCCTTGTCGTAGGTCGCCCCCGGATCGGAGGGCAGGGTCTTCCAATATGCCACCGCCTGCTCCCAGACGCCGGCCTTCGGCGCCATCGGACGGCCCTTGAGGTAGTCGAACGTGGTCTCGTCCGGCGCGATCATGCCGGCCCGAGCGCCCGCCTCGATCGTCATGTTGCAGACCGTCATGCGGGCTTCCATCGACATTGCCCGGATCGCCTCGCCGGCGTACTCGATCACGTGGCCGGTACCGCCGGCGGTGCCGATCACACCGATGATGGCCAACACCACATCCTTCGAGGTGACACCGGCCGGCAAGGTTCCGTCGACGGTAATGCGCATGTTCTTGGCCGGCGACTGCACCAACGTCTGAGTGGCGAGCACATGCTCGACCTCCGAGGTGCCGATGCCGAAAGCCAGCGAACCGAAGGCGCCGTGGGTGGCGGTATGGCTATCGCCGCACACGATGGTCATGCCCGGCAGGGTAAAGCCTTGCTCCGGGCCGATGATGTGGACAATCCCCTGGCGCACGTCCATGACCGGGAAATATGGCACACCGAAATCGGCCACGTTCTTCTCCAGGGTATCGACCTGAATGCGGCTTTCCTCGTCGTCGATGCCCTTGCTGCGATCGGTGGTCGGCACGTTGTGATCAGCCACCGCCAGGGTCAGTTCAGGCCGCCGCACCTTGCGACCGCTTTGCTTCAGACCTTCGAAGGCTTGCGGGCTGGTGACCTCGTGCACCAGGTGTCGGTCGATGTAGATCAAGCAGGTGCCATCCTGCCGCACGCCCACCAGATGGGACTCCCAGATCTTGTCGAACATTGTGCGGGGCTTGGCCATGGCTCCCGTATCCTCCCGGGCTGGGTCGCCGCCAGCAGGGGGGCGGCCGACTCTGTTGCAATCGAGGGCCGGACATTACAAACACCGGAGCCCTACGCAAACCGAGAAACGCGCAAGGGCGCTTTGCGGCGGCACGGCGATCCGTTCAGGTACGTCCCGAGGACCACATTGATCGAGCTGCGGGGTTTTGCGGCCTATGGCTCAGCAGGATGCTGTTTCCTCTGGTCTTCGAGACCCCGGTCCGCGTCTCGCCTTGGCCCTGCAGGGCTAGGATTCGGCGGCTAAACGGCTAAATCCAGTCAATCGGCTCACCGAGCCGCCCGGCGGCCGTAATCGACGGCATAGGCGGTGAACAGGTTCCAGTTTTGCGCACAAGCAAACGCCGCCCAGCGCCGCTGGAGCCGGTCGAGCGGCGGAAGCCCAACATAATAACCATGGCGGAACAGCCGGATGCGCTCGGCCCGGTCGAAGCCGAGGGCACGGCGGCGGTCAAGCTCCCGCTCAAGCCCGGTGCACCAGTTATAATGCGCGGGGAACACCGGTTCCTGGCCATCGGCCCGCCGGTGCGGGTAGAGCGTCTCAACGATCCACTCGGCGACGGCTGATGGCAGCATGTAATTCAGCAGGAACGGAAAGGCGAACAATGTTGGATGCAGATGTAGATACAACGCTCCCGGCGTCATCACCGCCGCCTGCAACCGATAGAACCCGGCGGCATCCGGCAGATGCTCGGCCACCATACGCGACAGCACCAGATCGACCGGTGCGAGATCGGGGACCGGGCCGCAGGCGTCGAAACACGCCCGCTCGACCGCGTAGGGGCAGAGTTCCAGCTCCTCGGCGATCACGTCCTGAATGACATAGGTGACCCCGGCGGGCAAGGTGGCCGGATCAAACAACGGCGAGCGGCCGGCGCCGATCTCCAACACACGGATCGGTCGAACGGCGGCCATGCGTTCGATCAGGCCACGGGCAAGATCGGGAAACCGGAGCCTCGCATCGAGCTCGATTCGAGCCTTTTCGGCATCGAGAAACGCCAACGCGCCGTCCTGGTTACTGGCCGGCGCGTCGACAGTCATTGATGTCATTTACGATCGGGGTCGGTGCCGCGGGCGATTATGCCTCGGGTAGCGCCGCCTCGGCCTTGGCTGCCGCCGCCTTGCGGCTGGCGGTACGGATCTCGGACGCCGCCGCGCGTTCCTCGGCGGCGGCCTTGCCGGCGCTGCCAGTCGTGCGCTCGGCGATACGAGCAGCCTTCCCTGTCAGGCCCCGCAGGTAATAGAGCTTCGCCCGCCGGACACGTCCACGCCGTATCAACACGATATCGGCGATCCGCGGGGAATACAGCGGGAAGATGCGCTCGACCCCTTCACCATAGGAAATCTTGCGCACGGTGAACGACGAGTTCAGGCCGTCGTTGTTGCGGCCGATGCACACGCCTTCGAACGCCTGGATGCGCTCGCGTGTGCCCTCGACCACCTTGACGTCGACGCGCACCGTATCGCCAGGCCCGAATTTCGGAATCGTCTTATCGGCGGTGAGCTTCTCGACCTGCTCTTTTTCGAGCTGTTCGATGATGTTCATGGTGTCGTCTCCGTCTCTGCATCGGCCGGCGATCCGGCCTAGTCCTTGTTCCGTGCGCGGCAAAACCGTTCCCAAAGGTCGGGGCGCCGCTCCCGCGTGATCCGTTCCGCCTCCGCGCGGCGCCACGTCCGTACCCGGCCATGGTGTCCGCTTGTCAGCACCTCAGGGACGGCCATGCCGTTCCAGACCCGAGGTTGGGTGAAGAGGGGGTATTCTAGAAGTCCCTCCTCGAAACTCTCCTCCACCAAACCGTCGGTCGCGCCCATCACCCCGGGCAGCAGCCGTACCACGGCATCGATAATCGCCAGCGCCGCCGGCTCGCCACCGGAGAGCACGAAGTCACCGAGGCTCAACTCCTCCAGGCCGCGCGCGGAAATAACCCGCTCGTCCAGACCCTCATAGCGGCCGCACACCAACACAGCCCCAGGCTCCGCCGCCAACGCCGCAGCCCGCGGCTGATCGAACCGTCTGCCACGCGGGCTCAAATAAATTCGCGGGCCCGGTCGATCTTCGACCGCGCCCAGCGCCGCGTCGACCACGTCGGGCCGCATCACCATGCCCGCCCCACCACCGAACGGAGTGTCGTCGACGGAGCGGTGCTTATCACGTGCAAAGTCCCGGATGTCCAGCGTTTTCAGCGCCCAGACCTCGGACTCCAGCGCCTTACCCGCGAGCGACTGGCCCAGTGGTCCCGGGAACATTCCGGGAAACAGCGTGAGCACCGTCGCCTGCCATGCCATTGCCTTGCTCCAACACCGCGTTAGTCCAGCAAACCCTCCGGTGGATCGACCACCACCCGACCGCCTTGCACATCGACCTCGGGCACCACAACCTCGGTGAACGGCACCATACGCACCCCACCCTCGGCGTCGCGAAACTCCAACAAGTCGCCGGCGCCGAAATCATACAACGCCGTCACCACACCCAGCGGCTCGCCCACCACCGTCTCGACCCGCAGGCCGATCAAGTCGGCGTGGTAGAAGCTGCCATCCTCCAGCGCCGGCAGGACAGCGCGGCCGACATAGAGCCGCGTACCCTTCAGTGCCTCGGCCGCGTCGCGGTCGTTCACCCCATCGATCTTGACGATGACCTGGCCCTTGGCCTCACCCTGCAGGCGCAGCGTGAAGCGGCGAACACCGTCTTCATCCTCCACCGGACCGTAGGCGGCGACGTCAACCGGCCGCTCGGTGAACGGCTTGACCTTCACCAAGCCACGAATACCGTGGGGGCCCGTGACCGCGCCGAGACAGACCCGATCAGTCATAGGGAGCTCACCGGCCTTGTCTCAACCCTGCCAGTCAGGACTTCACCACCGCCTCGGCCACTTCTTCCGCCGGAGCCTTTTCCGGCGCGGCCTCTTCCGCCGCCACCGGTTCTTCGATCACAGGCTCCTCGGCAACTGGCTCCTCGGCAACCGGCTCCTCGGCAACCGACTCCTCGGCAACCGGCTCCTCGGCCGCGATCTCCTTGGCCTCAACCACTTTGGCTGCCGCCGCATTGGCCTCCACCGCCTTAGCGGCTTCCTCGGCCTCGCGCTCGGTGCGCTTCTTGCCCGGCGCCGACTTCTTCGGTTGGTCGTGGTAGACAAAAGGATCCATCAGACCCGCGACACCGAGCATTCTGTGCACGCGATCGGTCGGCCGCGCGCCCACCGACAGCCAGTGCTTGATCCGGTCTTCGTTGAGCACCACACGGTCGGTATGGTCATTCGGCAGCATCGGGTTGTAGGTACCGAGCTTCTCGACGAAGCGGCCGTCACGCGGCGACGTCACCTCGGCGACGACGATGCGATAGAACGGGCGTTTCTTAGCTCCACCGCGGGCCAGACGAATGCGAAGCGACATGGGTTTTCCTTTCGTTACACTATCGTATTGATATGGATGTCATGTGTCTCATCGAGGTCGGCGGATCACTTACGCCGACCGGGAAATCCAGGGGGCAGGGCACCACCGCCCAAACCAGGCAAACCGGGGCCGGGAAGCCGTGGGCCACCCATACCGGGCGCGCCGCCAGGCAAGCCGCCAGACGACCTTCCAGCGGTGCCCGGCGGCATCGCCGGCATGCCACCGCCGAGCATGCCCTTGAGCGCGCCGCCGCCCATCTTGCCGACCTTCTTCATCATGCGCGCCATCTCCAGATGCTGTTTCAGGAGACGATTGATGTCTTGCACCTGGGTCCCGGAACCACCGGCCACCCGGCGCTTGCGCGAGGCGTTCATGAGTTTGGGGTTGCGCCGCTCGACAAGGGTCATCGACGAGATGATCGCTTCCTGGCGTTTCAGTATGCGGTCGTCGATGTTGGCGCCGGCCATTTGTTTCTGCAGCTTACCAACCCCCGGCAGCATGCCCAGGATGCCGCCCAAGCCGCCCAGGCCACGTACCTGCTTCAACTGCGCCGCCATGTCGTCGAGGGTGAACTCCCCCTTCATCATGCGCTTGGCGATCTTCTCGGCTTCCTCGGCCTCGAATGATTCGGCCGCCTTTTCCACCAATCCAACCACATCGCCCATGCCGAGGATGCGGCCGGCGATGCGTTCGGGGTGGAAGTCCTCGATATCCTCGACCTTTTCGCCGACGCCCAGCGCCTTGATCGGCATGCCGGTGACGCCGCGCATCGACAGCGCCGCACCCCCCCGGCTGTCGCCGTCGACCCGGGTCAGCACGATGCCGGTCAGCCCGACCCGCTCATGGAAGTTAGTTGCCGTCGTCACCGCGTCCTGACCGGTCAGCGCGTCGGCCCCCAGCAGAACCTCGTGCGGGTTGACCGCGT
>JABMNR010000134.1 GCA_013203465.1 Alphaproteobacteria bacterium | reverse complement strand
GCCTGGGCCGGACAGATCGCCTCGCACAGCTTGCACGCGATGCAACGCTCCTCGCCGTTGGGATAACGCCGCAGCGCGTGTTCACCCCGAAACCGCGGGCTCAGCGGTCCCTTCTCGTATGGATAATTGATCGTCACCTTGGGACGAAAGAAGTACTTGAGCGTCAACCCGAGGCCGGAGACCAGCTCCGACAGCAGGAAGCTCTTCGCGCGAAACCCGACAGAAGCCATCGTCGTCATCCTTCTCGCCGTTTGGCGATCATTCCGGTCACGGTACCCAATCGAAGGCGACCAGCACGCCGGCTGTCACCACCACCCACAGCAGGGACAGGGGCAGGAACACCTTCCAGCCGATCCGCATGAGCTGGTCGTAGCGGTAACGCGGGAAGGTCGCGCGTACCCACAGGAAGAAGAACAGCACAAACGCGATCTTCATGAAGAACCAGATCGGCCCGGGAATCCAATTGAACGGCGCGATGTCGAACGGCGGCAGCCAGCCGCCGAGAAATAGCACGACTGTCATGCCGCTCATCAGGATCATGTTGGCGTATTCGCCCAGGAAAAACAGAGCGAAGCTCATCGAGGAGTACTCGACGAAATAGCCGGCCACCAGCTCGGACTCGCCTTCCGGAAGGTCGAACGGCGCCCTGTTGGTCTCCGCCAGGGCCGAAATGAAGAACACCACGAACATCGGGAACAGCGGGATCGCGAACCAGACGGTCCGCTGCGCCTCCACCACATCGGTGAGGTTGAGCGAGCCGACGCACAACAGCACCGTGATGATCACGAAGCCGATCGAGACCTCGTAGGACACCATCTGCGCCGCCGAGCGCAACGCCCCGAGGAAGGCGTATTTCGAGTTCGACGCCCACCCGGCCATGATCACGCCGTACACCCCAAGCGAGCTGATCGCGAACAAGTACAGAACGCCGACATTGATGTCGGCCAGCACCAGCCCCTCGCCGAACGGGATCACCGCCCAGGCAATCAGGCTCAGCACGAAGGTCAGCATCGGCGCCATCAGGAAGATCAGCTTGTTGGCGCCGGCCGGCAGGATCGTTTCCTTGGCCAGCAGCTTGATGCCGTCGGCGAAAGGCTGCAGCAGGCCGAACGGGCCGACGACGTTCGGCCCCTTGCGCAGCTGCATGGCGCCAATGACCTTACGCTCGAAATAGGTCAGGTACGCCACCGCGACCAACAGCGGCACCACGATCGCCAGGATCTGGGCCACGATGATCGCCGTCGGCACTACGTAGGTCTCGAAAAACGCCATGTTTCGGCTCGCCTTGCCCGGTTCGCCGGATCAGCCGTCGGTGCCCGTCATGGCCGCGCGCTTGGGAAGCACAAGCTCCTCCGTGCACGCCGCCATGGTCTTGGACGCCCGGCTGATCGGGTCGGTCATATAGAAGTTCTCGATGGGCGAGGCAAACCCGGCCCCGTCCATCGTTCCGGCAGTGCCAAACGCCCCCCACGCCGCCGGCTCAATGGTGTCGATCGCGGCAAAGCTCGGATGCTCGGCCATCAGCGCACGACGCAGAGCTTCCAGGCTGTCGAACGGCAGCGTCTGGCCGACCTCGGCGGAGAACGCCCGCAGGATAGTCCAGTCGATCCGCGCGTCGCCCGGCGGGAAGGACGCCGCCATCGCCATCTGCACCCGGCCTTCGGTATTGACGTAGAGGCCGTCCTTTTCGGTATAGGCCGCCCCCGGCAGGATCACGTCGGCCCGATGCGCCGCCCTGTCGCCGTGATGGCCCTGATAGATCACGAAGGCCTTGCCCAGGGCGCCGATATCGATCTCGTCGGCACCCAACAGCCACACCACCTCGATCGCGCCGCTGCCCGCGCCCTCAACAATGCCGGCCACGTCGCGCCCGCCCTTGCCCGGCAGGAAGCCCATATCGAGGCCACCAACCCGGGCGGCGGCGGTGTGCTGCACGTTGAACCCGTTCCAGCCCGGCACAGTCTCGCCATCCTCACCGGTCGCGGCGTCCTGGATCATGCCGTAGGTCTCGGCGATCGCCCGGCAGGTGGCCAGCACCGCGGCGCCATCGGCACGGGTCAGGGCGCCCATGCCGACCACGATCATCGGCTTGCTGGCGCCCTTCAGAATCTCGGCGAAGGCGTGCGAGCCATCGGCCACCTGTGCCAAGGTCTCGGGACCGGCGCCGAGATGATCATAGTCGTAGGTCAGGTCGCGCTTCTCCCCGATCACCCCGATCGGGAAGCCGTCACGCAACCAACGCTTGCGGATACGGGCATTGACCAAGGAGGCCTCCCAGCGCGGATTGGTGCCGACCAGCAACAAGGCGTCGGCGTCCTCGATCCCGGCGATGGTGGTGTTGAAGACCCAGCTGGCCCGCGGGCCGTCGCCGATCTTGGCACCGTCCTGCCGGCAGTCGAGATTGGGTGAGCCAAGCCGAGCCATCAGGCTCTTCAGCGCGTACATCGCCTCGACATCGGCCGTGTCGCCGGCGATCGCCGCGATCTTGGTGCCGGCGGTGTCTTTCAGCTTGGCCGCGATAGCGGTGAACGCCTCGGCCCAGCTTGCCGGTTGCAGCGTGCCGTCCTTGCGGACGAACGGTTTGTCCAGCCGTTGATGCTTCAACCCGTCGCAGGCATAGCGGGTCTTGTCGGATATCCACTCTTCGTTGATGTCCTCGTGCAGGCGCGGCAGCACCCGCAGCACCTCGGAACCGCGCGTGTCGACCCGGATGTTGGAGCCGACCGCGTCCATCACGTCGATCGATTCGGTCTTCTTCAGCTCCCACGGTCGAGCAACGAAGGCATAGGGCTTGGAGGTCAAGGCGCCGACCGGACACAGGTCGATCACATTGGCCGACAGCTCGGAATCGATCGCCTTTTCCAGATAGGTGGTGATCTCGGCGTTCTCGCCCCGGTTCAGCATGCCCATGTCGGTTACGCCGGCGATCTCGGTCGAGAACCGCACGCAGCGGGTGCAGTGGATGCACCGGGTCATGATGGTCTTGACCAGGGGACCCATATGCTTGTCGGTCACCGCCCGCTTGTTCTCGTCGTAGCGCGACGAGTGGAAGCCATAGCCCATGGCCTGATCCTGCAGGTCACACTCGCCGCCCTGATCGCAGATCGGACAGTCCAGCGGATGGTTGATCAGCAGGAACTCCATGGTGCCCTTCTGGGCTTTGCGGGCGAGCTCGGACTTGGTGTGCACCACTTGGCCGTCGCCGGCGGGAAACGCGCACGACGCCACCGGTTTCGGCGCCTTCTCCACCTCGACCAGGCACATACGGCAGTTGCCGGCGATCGACAGCCGGTCGTGGTAGCAAAAGCGCGGAACCTCGGCTCCGGCGGCCTCGCACGCCTGCAACAGCGTGGACCCGGCGGGAACCTCGACCTCCACCCCGTCGACCGTCAGCTTCGGCATGCCGTCCTCTTTCTTTCGTCGTCCCGTGGCGTCGGAGACTGAACGTTCATTCGGCGGCCTGTGCCGTCGGGAACACCGGTTGCCCGGCCCGGCGCGCGACCATGCGCCGCTCCATCTCCGGGCGGAAATGCCGGATCAATCCCTGGATCGGCCACGCCGCCGCGTCGCCCAACGCACAGATCGTGTGCCCTTCGACCTGCCGGGTCACCTCTTCCAGCACGTCGATCTCGTCCTCGTCGGCCTCGCCGCGCACCATGCGCTCCATCACCCGCCACATCCAGCCGGTGCCCTCGCGACACGGCGTGCACTGGCCACAGCTCTCATGCTTGTAGAAGTAACTCAGCCGGGCGATCGCCTTTACCACGTCGGTCTGCTTGTTCATGACGATCACCGCCGCCGTGCCCAAGCCCGAGCGCACGTCCCGCAGCGAATCGAAATCCATCAAGATCTCGTCGCACGTCGATTTCGGCAGCAACGGCACCGACGCACCACCGGGAATGACCGCCAGCAGATTGTCCCAGCCGCCGATCACCCCGCCCGCGTGCTTGTCGATCAGTTCCCGCAGCGGAATGCCAAGCTCTTCCTCGACGTTGCACGGGTTGTTCACGTGACCGGAGATCGAGAAGATTTTCGGCCCGGTGTTCTTTGGTCGGCCCAACCCGGCGAACCATTCGGCACCCCGGCGCAGGATGGTCGGCGCCACCGCGATCGATTCGACGTTGTTGACCGTGGTTGGGCAGCCATAGAGGCCGACCCCGGCCGGGAACGGTGGCTTAAGACGTGGCTGGCCCTTCTTGCCTTCGAGTGATTCCAGCAGCGCGGTTTCCTCGCCACAGATATAGGCGCCGGCACCCCGGTGCAAATACACCTCGAAGTCATAGCCCGAACCACAGGCGTTCTTGCCGATCAGCCCGGCGTCATAGGCCTGGTCGATCGCCGCCTGCAGACGCTGCGCCTCGTTATAGAATTCACCACGAATATAGATGTAGGCCGCCGACGCGCGCATGGCGTAGCCAGCAACCAGACACCCCTCGACCAGCTTGTGCGGATCGTGGCGCATGATCTCCCGGTCCTTGCAGGTGCCGGGCTCCGACTCGTCGGCGTTGACCACGAGATAGTGCGGCTTTTCCTTCACTTCCTTGGGCATGAAGGACCATTTCAAGCCGGTCGGGAAGCCCGCACCGCCGCGTCCACGCAGCCCCGAGGCCTTCATCACCTCGACGATATCCTCCGGCGACATCTGCAGGAGTTCCTTGGTGTTCGACCAGTCGCCGCGCTTGCGCGCGCCGGCAAGGGTCCAGTCGAACCAGCCGTAGAGGTTGGTGAAGATCCGATCGTTGTCTTTCAGCATCTCAATCGTCTCCACCGCCAGCGGCCTGGCGCTCGGCGAACCAGGGCGGCACGCCGTCACTATCCTTGAGCGACACCAGCGAGGTCGGCCCGTCCTGAGACATCGACCCCTGGCGTCCAGTCATCGACCCAACCGCCGGAGCCTCGCCCTTCTGCAGCGCCTCGATCAGCCGTGCTGTCTGATCGTAATCGAGGTCTTCGTAAACATCGTCGTTGACCTGGAGCACCGGCGCGTTGGCGCAGACACCCAGACACTCAACCTCCAACAGGCTGAACCGCCCGTCGACCGTGCGGCCATGATTGTCGAGGCCGAGTTTGTCCTTGAGGCATTTCATCACCTGATTCGAGCCCCGTAGCCAGCATGGCGTGGTGGTGCAAGCCTGCAGGAACCACTCCCCGACCGGGGCGAGGTTGAACATGGTGTAGAAGGTCGCGACCTCCATCACCCTAATCCGCGCCATATCCAAGCGCTCGGCAATGGCGTCGATCGCCGCCATCGGAATCCAGTTCTCGTGCTGCCTTTGGGCGATGTCGAGCAATGGGATCACGGCACTGGCCTGCCGTCCTTCGGGGTAACGCGCGATGAACTTGGCGACCTCCGCCTCGCTCTCGGCCGTCCAGGTGAAGTTTGCGGGCTGGTCCTCGGCGATCGGCTTGACGCTCATCGGTCGATCTCCCCGAAGACGATGTCGAGTGAGCCGATGATCGCCACCGTGTCGGCGAGCATGTGGCCCTTGCACAGAAAATCGGTGGCCGCCAGGAAGGCGAAGCCCGGTGCCCGGATCTTGCAGCGGTACGGCTTGTTGCTGCCGTCCGACACCAGATAGACGGCAAACTCGCCCTTGGGTGCCTCGACAGCGGCGTAGGTCTCGCCGGCGGGCACATGATAACCCTCGGTATAGAGCTTGAAGTGGTGGATCAGCGCTTCCATCGAACGTTTCATCTCCCCCCGTTTCGGTGGGGTGATCTTCTTCTCAAGGCTCTTTACCGGCCCGTCCGGCATCTTCTCCGCGCACTGGCGAATGATCTTCAACGACTGCCGCATCTCCTCGACCCGAACGAGGTACCGCGCGTAGCAGTCGCCGGTTTTACCGATCGGCACATCGAAATCCATGTCGCCATAGGCGTCGTAGGGTTGCGCGGTGCGCAAATCCCACGGCACACCCGAAGCCCGTAAAACCGGGCCGGAGAAGCCGTGATCCAGTGCCTCTTCGCGGCTGACGACACCGATATCCACCGTACGCTGCTTGAAGATGCGGTTTCCGGTCAGCAGGCTTTCCATGTCATTGATGAACAGCGGGAATTGGTCGGCCCAGGCCTTAATGTCCTCCAGCAGGCCCGTCGGCAGATCCTGATGCACCCCGCCCGGCCGGAAATAGGCTGCGTGCAGCCGCGCGCCCGACACCCGCTCATAAAAGCCCATCAGCTTCTCGCGCTCCTCGAACCCCCAGAGCAGAGGAGTCATGGCACCGACATCGAGCGCGAAGGTGGTGATGTTCAACAGGTGATTCAGGATGCGGCCGATTTCGGCATACAGCACACGAATGTACTGGCCGCGCGCCGGCACCTCGATGCCCAGAAGCTTTTCCACCGCCAGGGCGTAGGCGTGCTCCTGATTCATCGGCGAGACATAGTCCAAACGGTCGAAATACGGCACCGCCTGGAGGTAGGTCTTGTGCTCGATCAGCTTCTCGGTGCCGCGATGCAGCAGCCCAATATGCGGATCGGCCCGCTGCACCACCTCGCCGTCCATTTCCAGAACCAGGCGCAGCACCCCGTGGGCCGCCGGATGCTGCGGCCCGAAATTCATGGTCAGCGGCTTGATCTGCTGTTCGGCCATCAGCTTGGCGCTCCCTCGACCGCGTCCTCGGCCTTCTCATCGCCCGGCAACGCCGCTTGCGCGCCTTCCCAAGGGCTCAGGAAGTCGAAATTGCGGAATTCCTGCACCAGCTTCACCGGCTCATACACCACGCGCTTCTGCTCGTCGTCGTAGCGCACCTCAACATACCCCGTGAGCGGGAAATCCTTGCGTAACGGGTGTCCCTCGAACCCGTAATCGGTTAGCAGCCGGCGCAAATCCGGGTGCTCCGAGAAGAACACGCCGAACAGATCCCAGGCCTCGCGCTCCATCCATTCGGCCGAACTGAACAGCGCCGTCGCCGAAGGCACCGGGGTGTTCTCGTCAGTCGCCACCTTGACACGGACGCGGGTGTTTCGGCTGATCGACAACAGGTTGTAGACCACGTCGAACCGCTGGTCCCGCTGCGGGAAATCAACGCCGCATAGGTCCATCAACCCCTTGAACTGACACTGGCTGTCATCGCGCAGAAAGGTCAGGACCTTCAGGATCGAGGCGGTAGCGCAACGCAACGACAACTCACCGCCGACCACCGTCACGTCGGACACGTCGGTGTCGAGTTGCGCCTCGATGTAGGCGCCTAAATCCTTCAGCGCCATGATGGTATCGGGTGACGGGGCCGTCGCCATAAGCAGTCTCGCCTATCGATCGTGTCGGGTCGCGGCGCCGGTCAGCGCGCGATCGTCGTGGTGCGTCGGATTTTGCGTTGCAACTGCAATATTCCATACAGCAGCGCCTCCGCCGTCGGTGGACACCCAGGGACATAGATGTCGACCGGGACGATCCGGTCGCAGCCGCGCACCACCGAATAGGAATAATGGTAGTAGCCGCCGCCGTTAGCGCAGGAACCCATGGAGATCACCCAGCGCGGCTCGGCCATCTGGTCGTAGACCTTGCGCAGGGCGGGCGCCATCTTGTTGGTCAATGTGCCGGCCACGATCATCACATCGGACTGCCGCGGGCTCGGCCGGAACACCAAGCCGAACCGGTCGAGGTCGTAGCGGCTGGCGGCGGTGTGCATCATCTCCACGGCACAGCACGCCAAGCCGAAGGTCATCGGCCAAAGCGAGCCGGTGCGCGCCCAGTTGAACAGCTTGTCGGCTTGGGCAATGACGAAACCCTTCTCTTGGATCTCGTCACCGATGGCGGTCAGGATAGCATCCTGATCGGCGCCCGGGCTTATCGGAGCCACGGGACGCTTCGTGTCCATCACTCCCATTCCAGGGCCCCCTTCTTCCACTCATATATGAATCCGATGGTCAGCACGCCCAGGAACACCATCATCGACCAGAAACCAAACAGCCCGATATCACCCAGCGACACTGCCCAAGGAAACAGGAACGCCACCTCAAGATCGAAAATGATGAACAGGATCGCCACCAGATAGAACCGGACATCGAACTGCCGGCGGGAATCGTCGAACGCTTCGAACCCGCACTCATAGGCGGACAGCTTTTCGGAATCCGGTCGTTGATGGCCGACCACGAACGACGCCGCCACCATCACCAGCGCCAGCCCGACGGCAATGATCAGAAAGATCAGGATCGGCAGGTACTCACTAAGAAGCTCTGTCACAACGGCTCTCCCCAGGCCGACCCTGTCCACGCATGTCGAACGGGCCAAGGCCGCGTACGGTCGGACGCGGCCGCACTATAGTGCGGCGCACACCGCGAGAAAAGGCAAAGCGCCTTCTTACCGCAACGGAAATTCATCGACACGCGACCATGACACGACGGTGCGGCATCGCGTCATGCGCTTGGCTTAGCACGGGATCGTCGCAGATCAGGAGATGGCGGGAGTGACGGGACTTGAACCCGCGGCCTCTGGCGTGACAGGCCAGCGCTCTAACCAACTGAGCTACACCCCCACCGGAGCGCCTGCGGCCATGGCCCAGCGCTACGGAGGCGCGTGATGTACCCGCTCCCCAGGGGGCTGTCAAGCAGGTGCGCTTCGCCAATCCAGGCGAGTCCTGTAGACTTGTGACGTAAGAAAAAGTGAGGGAATCTCTACGAATGGAGCAGATGAATACGAGCGACTACGAGCGACTGCTCAAGTTGGTGGCGATGCTCGGAAGCACCAACGACGGTGAAGTGCTCAACGCCGTCGCCGCCGCCAGCCGGGTCATGAATGGCTACGGCCTCGACTGGAGCGACATCGTGTTGCCGCGCAAGCTGTTACCGGTGCGCGCCAACGTCACCGAGGATTTGCCGTTGGACGAGGAGGAGTTGGCTGACGCGCCGCCGCCACTCGACAAGGCGACCCCGAAAGTGATGTACGAGCTGCTGTTGGCCAGCAACAACGTATCCTCTGACGTCAAACGAGATATCCGGCGTCATTTCGGCGCGATTCGGGACGGTCGTATAACTCCGGCGATTCGTGGCGAGCTACAGACCATGTACAACTACGCCATCCTGAAGGGGCTTTCGATCTGACGGAAGCCCGTCATAAGCCAGATCCTCCAACGTCGGATGGTGGGCGGTGACGGGATCGAACCGCCGACCTAGCGGGTGTAAACCGCTCGCTCTCCCAGCTGAGCTAACCGCCCTTAGGACCGACACGCCCCACTCAAGCAGGAAAAAACCATCCTGAAAAGAGGAACGCCAGCATTCAGCCCGGATTTCCCATGTGCACCGTTC
>JABMNR010000133.1 GCA_013203465.1 Alphaproteobacteria bacterium | reverse complement strand
CGCCCGCGCCCTGGTGTTCGCCCCCAAACTCGTGCTGATGGATGAGCCGCTGGGCGCGCTCGATAAAAACCTGCGCGAGCAGATGCAGTACGAAATCAAGCACATCCACGAGAATCTTGGTATGACCGTGGTTTACGTGACCCACGATCAGTCCGAGGCGCTGACCATGTCGGACCGGATCGCGGTGTTCAACGACGGCAAAATCCAGCAACTGGCGTCACCGCCGGTGCTGTACGAGAAGCCGGACAACGCGTTCGTGGCGCAGTTCATCGGCGAGAACAACCGCCTGATGGGCACTGTGCTCGAGGATGACGGCACCAGCTGCACGGTCGACGCCGATGGCTACACCATCAAGGCCTTGAGCGTCAGCCACGCCGGCAAGGGCAACCGCACCACGCTGTCGCTGCGGCCCGAGCGGGTGATGCTCAACCCGCAGCCGGGCTCGATGCCGAACGTGTTCGACGCCAAGGTCGAGGAGTTGATCTATCTGGGTGATCATGTGCGTGCTCGCATCAACACCTGCGGCGACGACGAGTTTATCGTGAAGGTGCCGAATGCGCACGATCACGCCATGCTGAGCAAAGGACAATCGGTGGCAGTCGGTTGGGCGATGGATGATTGCCGGGCGCTTGACGCCTAGGCTGTCGTGACGAGGGAGGAACGGGCCGATCGCGACCCCCGATCGGCTCGGATAACAAGACACACACAGGGGCGTACGCCGGGTCGGACCGGCACCAAATCAAGGAGACTGCACGTATGAAACACCTTCTAAAATCCGCAAGTGTCGCGGCTGTCGGCCTGGCGGCCTTCGGGCTCGCCGGCGCGGCGTCGGCCGAGACGCTCACGGTCGTCTCGTGGGGCGGCGCTTACACCAAGAGCCAGGTCGAGGCTTACCAGAAACCCTGGATGGCCAAGACCGGCGATACCATCAACTCCGAGGATTACAACGGCGGCCTGGCCGAGGTTCGCGCCCAGGTCGAAGCCAACAACGTGAGCTGGGATCTGGTCGACGTTGAGCTGTCCGACGCGGTGCGCGGTTGCGACGAGGGTATCCTAGAGACGTTGCCGCTCGACGATCTGCCGCCGTCCGCGGACGGTACCCCGGCGGTTAACGACTTCATCGCCGGCACCCTGCACGAGTGCGCGGTCGGCCTGATCGTCTGGTCGACGGTTTATGCCTATGACACCGACAAGGTATCGGGCAAACCAACCACCATCGCCGATTTCTTCGATCTGAAGAAATTCCCGGGCAAGCGCGGCATGCGCAAATCTCCGAAGGCGAACCTGGAGTTCGCGCTGATGGCCGATGGCGTGCCCGCCGATAAGGTCTACGAAGCCCTGGCCACCTCGGCCGGCGTGGAACGGGCGTTTAAGAAGCTCGACACCATCAAGAACGACACGATCTGGTGGGAAGCCGGCGCCCAGCCGCCACAGCTTCTGGCCGATGGCGAGGTCGTCATGACCACGGCCTATAAC
This sequence comes from Alphaproteobacteria bacterium, assembly GCA_013203465.1. Taxonomy (GTDB): domain Bacteria; phylum Pseudomonadota; class Alphaproteobacteria; order Thalassobaculales; family Thalassobaculaceae; genus JABMNR01. The sequence continues at coordinate 34,888 of JABMNR010000133.1, read as the reverse complement.
GGCCGCCTGTTCAACGCCATTGCCAACGAGGGCAAGCCGTTCGAAATCGTCTGGGACGGCCAGGTCTGGGACATCGACCTGTGGGTCATGCCGAAGGGCACCAAGAACAAGAAGCGCGCCTGGGAGTTCATCAAATTCTCCAGCGACACCCAGCGCCTTGCCGACCAGGCCAAGTACATCTCCTACGGCCCGGTGCGGAAGTCGTCCTTCCCGATGATCGAGGCGAAGATGCAGCCGCACATGCCGACGGCGCCGGTCAACTTCAAGAACCCGCTGCAGAACGATTTCGAGTTCTGGGCGGACTTCGGCGACGAGTTGAACGAGCGTTTTAACGCGTGGCTCGCCGGCTGATACCCCATCGACCACGGGGCGGTTTCGGCCGCCCCGTGGCGTTTGTTTGGCTTATGACTTTCGGGGCGAACAGATCATGACGGACGCGGCGGCAACGGCAGGTCGGGTGATGACGACCGCGGACGGAACACCGCTCAAGGTGGCGCTTGCCCGCGCCACCCGCCGCTCGAAAATCCGCGCGTTCCTGCTGGTCGCACCGCTGTTGGTGTTCATTCTCATCACGTTCATTTTCCCGATCATCCACATGCTGATGAACAGCGTGGACAGCCCCGAGGTACAAGAAGCGATCCCCGCGACCGTTGCGGAATTGCAAAAATGGGACGGCACCGGCCTGCCAGGCGAAGCGGTGTACGCCGCCCTTGCCAAGGAACTCGGCGATCGCAGCCGACGTGCCGAGATCGGTCGGATGTCCAAGCGGTTGAATTACGAAACCGCCGGCTTCCGCTCGTTGCTTAACGCAACCGGGCGCAAGATTGGCGGTGCAAAGGCGCCGTTCAAGGAGGCGTTCATCGCCATCGATAAGGATTGGGGCAACCCCGATACCTGGAAGGTGATCAAGAACGCCGCCCCCGCGATTACCATCAGCTACTATCTGAACGCCCTCGATCGCACCACCGATCCCGATGGCAACATCGTGCAACAGCCGGAATACAAGCAAATCTACGTCACCTTGTTCCTGCGGACGATCTACGTATCGATCGGCGTGACGGTGTTCTGCATTCTGTTGGCCTATCCGATCTCCTACATGCTCGCCACATTACCGACGAAGTATTCGAACCTGTTGCTGATCCTGGTGCTGCTGCCGTTCTGGACCTCGCTGCTGGTCCGAACCACCTCGTGGATCGTGCTGCTGCAGACCCAGGGCGTGATCAACGATCTGTTGGTGTGGACCGGTCTGATCGACACCGAAAACCGCATCACCATGATCTACAACATGACCGGCAGCTTGATCGCGATGACGCATATCCTGCTGCCGTTCATGGTGTTGCCGCTGTATTCGGTGATGAAGACGATCTCGCCGAACTATATGCGGGCGGCACGGTCGCTCGGCGCCAACCCGTTGGTCGCGTTCGTGCGGATTTACATGCCGCAGACCGTGCCGGGCATCGGCGCCGGCTCGATCCTCGTGTTCATCCTGGCGATCGGCTACTACATCACGCCGGCCCTGGTCGGCGGCCAGGACGGCCAGCTGATCTCGAATCTGATCGCCTACCACATGAAGCAATCGCTGAACTGGAGTCTGGCGGCGGCCTTGGGGTCGATCCTGCTGGCCGGCGTGCTGGCGATGTATTGGCTGTACGACCGCTTGGTCGGCATCGACAACATGAAGCTCGGCTGAGGGAGGTCGGAGAGATGGCGCTTCCCGTCTACGCGGGCCCGTTGGAGCGGACCTGGTATTACGCCTACCGCGTCATCTGCGCGGCGGTGTTCTTCTTCCTGATCGCGCCGATCGTCGTGATCATCCCGCTGTCGTTCAACGCCGAACCTTACTTCACCTTTACGCCCGAGATGCTGCGGTTCGAGGCCGCCGGCTATTCCCTGCGTTGGTACGAGGACATCATCAACAACGAGCAGTGGCTGCATTCGATGAAGAACAGCTTCATCATCGGCATCCTGTCGACAGTGGTGGCCACCACGCTCGGCACGTTGGCGGCGATCGGGCTCAGCCGGTCGGAGCTGCCGGCCAAGAGCTTCATCATGGGGGTGATGATCTCGCCGATGATCGTGCCGCTGATCATCTCGGCGGCGGCGATGTTCCTGTTCTACTCCGCGCCGTTCGGCATGCCGTTCGCGCTGACCCAGACCTATACCGGCTTGATTCTGGCGCACGCCGCGCTCGGCACGCCGTTCGTGGTGATCACCGTGACCGCCACCCTGGTCGGGTTCGACCGTAGCCTGATCCGGGCTTCCGCCACGCTGGGCGCCGATCCGGTGACCACCTTCTTCAAGGTGATCATGCCGCTGATCCTGCCCGGCGTGATCTCGGGGGCGCTGTTTGCCTTCATCACCTCGTTCGACGAGGTGGTGGTGGTGTTCTTCATGGCCGGGTTCGAGCAACGCACCATCCCGCGTCAGATGTGGGCCGGCATCCGCGAGCAGATCAGCCCGACGATCCTGGCGGTCGCCACCCTGCTGGTCTGCATCTCGATCGCCTTGCTGGCCACCATCGAGCTGCTGCGTCGCCGCAACGAGCGCATGCGCGGGGTGACGTACTGACAAGCCCCTTCGTCACGCGGCCAACACTGGACATTTGCCCCAGATAACCCAATCTTATGGCGAGGTGTAGGAGGTCTGGTGCATGTACCGCGACAATTCCCTGGTCCCGAAGGAGGCGATCCGTCTCGCCACGCTCGGCTTCCTGGCTGAGGGCGATCGGAGCTATGGCGATCTCGCGGCCGAGGTACGGGCTTTCGCCTCGCGCATCGTCGGGCCGTCGCTGGACCTGCTCGGCACCTCGATCGAGCTGTTGCGGTTCGAGGGGCTGATCGAGGCGGTGGGCGGTCGCGGCATGGAGGATAACGCCGTCCTGCGGCTGACCGACCGCGGCCGGGTGGCGTTGCGAGAGTATCTGAGCTCGACCATTCGGCCCGGCGTATCCGATCTGAACAAGCTGGTGCTGGCGCTCAAGCTGCGGTTCATCGATATGCTCGATGTCGACGAGCGGCGGGAGCAGATCGGCCAACTCGACGCCATGTACCGGGGCGAGAAGGCACGGCTGGAAGACCTACGGGCTCACGATGAGTTGGATGGCGGTTTCCTGGCCGCGTGGCTGGATATGGAGATTGATCAGGTCGACCGGCGCATCGCCTGGACCCGCGATCTGGCGAAGTAGGCCACCACACCGAACAACACCTACGCAGCGGCGCGGGATTTCACCCCCTGACGGATGAACCCGGCGATCCAATCACCGAACGCGTCATGCGCCAACGGATCGTCGAGCGAGGCACGTGACGCGGCGTAGCCTTCCGGCGACAACCCATCGCGCCGCATCTCCAACAGGCGATCGACCGTGGCCAGGTTCATCTCGGGATGGCCTTGCAGGGTCAGCACCCGGTCACCAATCCGCAGCATGGCGTTTGGGCAGAAATCGCTTGTGGCAAGCACCACGGCACCCGGTGGCGGATCGATCACCTGATCCTGGTGGCTGACCACCACGTGCGGCGCGTCGGGACCACCCGTCATCCAGGGCTCGCGGTTGACCAGCGAGTGAACATGGACACCGAGCCCCCACCCCTTGTCGGATTTCACCACCCGACCACCCAGCGCTTGGGCCACCAGTTGATGGCCGAAACAGCCGCCGATCACCACCTTGTCCGCCGCCACTGCCTCGCGCACGAACGCCTCCAGTGGCGGGATCCACGGCACATCCTCGTACACCCCATACGGGCTGCCGGTCAGGATATAGACATCGTGGTCGTCCACCGATTTGGGCAGCTCACCATCGATCGCCGCCTCCGCCGTGAACCGGGCCTCGGGCAATCGCGGTCCCAGCAGTGCCTCGAAACTGTCCAACAGCGGCGGCATGACGTCGCTCAGCGCGTCCGAAACATGGCCACAAAGCAATACACACACACGCATGTCGAAGCCCTTTTAAATTCTAAAACAGGTGCTGTCCTCCGGTGACGTAGATCTCGGTCCCGGTCACGTAGGCGCTGTCCTCGGAGCATAGATAGTGTATCGCGCCCGCCACGTCATCGGGCACCCCCAGGCGCTGCAGCGGAATGCGCGGGATCAACACCTCGGTCTCGGGCGACAGCATGGCGGTCTCGATCTCGCCCGGTGCCACCGCATTGACCCGTACGCCCAACTCGGCGAACTCGTTGGCCATCTCCCGGGTGAGCGAGGACAGCGCCGCCTTCGAGGTCGAGTACGCCGATCCGGCGAAGGGGTGAATGGCGTGCCCGGCGATCGAGGTGATGTTGACGATGGCACCCTGGCCCCGGTGCAGGGCGGCCGCGAAGCCGCGCGCCAGCTTCAGGGGGGCGAAGAAATTCAACTCGAACACCTGGCGCCACGCCGCCAAATCGCCGTTCAGGCACCCAAGCCGTTCCTTGAACGGAGTCTTGGGCGACCAGCCGGCGTTGTTCACCAACGCGTGCAACGGCCGACCGCCAAGCCAGGCATTCGCCTCCTCGACGAAACGGTCCAGGCTCGCCGCGTCTCCCAGATCGGCCGCGATATGATGGGCGCGCTCGGGATCGAGCCGGCACTCCGGCGGCGGTGTGTCGCGCGAACAGCTCAGCACCCGCCAGCCGCGCCGCATGAAGAGCTGAACCGTCGCATGCCCAATCCCCCGGCTCGCGCCGGTGAGCAGCATGAGTTTTCCCTCGTCCGTCATGGCGCGGACGATAGCCGTTTGCGTGCCATCCGAAAAGCGTTCGGCAGGCCGACCTCGGCTTAGCGCACGCGGGCCACGCGAAAGGTCCGCTGCTCGCCGTCGTGCTCGGTGATCGAGACATACTCGCCCTCGACGAAGCGGTGCCGGTCGAATTTGAAGATCGGCTCGTCCTCCTCGGCGTCCACGCCGTCGTAATGGAACTGCCACCGACTTCCTCGATGGATGAGACGGCCCAATTCGTCGTCCTCACCCTCCCAGAACCGCCGCACCGTGCAATCGGCCCGGACACCCGGCCACGCCTCGTGATCCAGAGTGCCATCCCCAGTCAACGGTGCCTTGAACTCGTAGCCGCGGGTGTTGCTGCCCAATGGAAAATCCGGGTTGCGGGCCAATTCAAGACGGATTGTCCGTACGCTCATGGTGAACTCCTTATCGGGCAAGCAAGATGGGCACAGAGCCATCGGTAAGCGCGTCATCGGTGACACCACCCATCACGAACTCGCGGATCCGGCTGTGACTATAGGCTCCGATCACGATCATGTCGGCCCCGACCTTCTTCGCTTCCGCCTCCAAGGTCGCGGCCACACCCTCGCGATCCACCGCCACCATCGACGAGGTTGCCGTGATCCCATTCAGGGTCAACGTTCGAGCCAACGCCGCCGGATCGATAGACGCGTCTCCGTCCTCCACGGTCACCACCGTTACCACCTGCGCACGCGCCAGCATCGGCATGGTCATCGCAACCGCGCGCGCCGCTTCGGCCGACCCGTTCCACGCCACCAGGACATGTCCGCCAACTTTGTCGGGCGCTATGGCCGGGTTCAACAGCACGGGCCGTCCGGCTTCCATCACCGCCGTTTCGATCAAGCTGGCGCGATCCGGGTTCTCGTCCTTGGAATCGCGGGCGAAGACGATCACGTCAGCCAAACGGCCGGGCGCGGTCAGCGACCCCGGCAACGGGCCGATGATCTGTTCGAAATCCGCACTGAGATCGGGCGATGCTTTCTTGAAGGCGTCGAAACTGGCGCGGGCTGTTTTCTGCTGTTCCTTGGCACGTGCTTCGGCGCTCGCCAGCAGCTGTTCGATCATCGCCGCGCTGAACCCCTCGCCCACGATCGGCAGCACGTCGCGCGGGTCCCGGCTGAACAGCCGAGCCTCCACATGGCCTCCCACCGGGCTCGCCACGGCAGCGGCGGCGGTCAAAGCGGCGCGGTCACCATCAACGCCCAACATCGGCACCAATACTCGTTTCATGACATCGTCTCCTCGTCCCAGATATAAGGAAGGAAGGCCAACCTCCTCCCCACATGAGCACGCTACGGCGCGGCGCGCCAACTCACATTGAGCCACATCAAGGTTTTAGATCGGCCAAACACGCCCGCACATTCTCAACCAGGGCGCCGACGCCCCGGCCGGCATCAAGCCGCAACCAACCGGCCGGTGCGACGATGCCCTCGGCTTGCCGGGCGACGATCATGGGAGTCGCATCGGAAGCGTCACCCTGTCGCGTCGCAACCCGCGCCTGGGCCTCGGTCACCGGCAGTTCAAGCCACACGCCAAGAAAGGACATGCCCGCCCGCCGCGCCGCCGCTTGGATACGCTGGCGATCCTCGGCCCGGCCATACACCGCGTCGGCCACCACCGCGCACCCCGAGGCCGCGATCGATCGGGCCCTGCGGTGGATCTCGGCGAACACACGTCGACTGGCCGCCGCCGTATAGGCCTCCTGCGGCAGCTTCTCAGTCTCCTCCGCTCCCCACTGTCGTTTGCGGATGACGTCCGAGCGCAACACCACAGCACCGGGCGGCGAGCCGAGATACGGCGCCAACGCCCGCGCCAGGGTGGTCTTGCCGGTGCCCGACAGACCGCCGATCGCCACCACGATCGGTGCTCGCGCGTTGAGAAAGTCGCGCGCCAGCGTCAGATAGGCCCGCGCTTCCTCGGCGATCGCGGCGTCATCGGGATGCTGCATTGCCCGCGTCGCGCCGACATGAGCGCGGACAGCGGCACGCATCGACAAAAACAACCCCATCACCGTCCCGGCCCCGTCGTCGCCGGTCGCCGCGAGCCAGATGTTCCAAATACGGTTCGCCTCAACCCTCAGCCCGCGATGCAGCAGATCCATCAACAGAAAGGCCAAGTCATAGGCCACGTCGGAGGTCGCCAGATTCTCATTGAACTCAATGGCGTCGAACAACACCGGCGTGCCGTCATCTTCCAGGAACACATTGCGCAGATGCAGATCACCATGACAGCGGCGCACCCGCCCCGCCCGCGCCCGCCGGTCCAGTACATCCGAGAGTCGCACAGCCGCCTGTTCGGTGGCGATGATCACGGCTTCAGCGGACCCGGCATCGAACACGGCGGGTACGGCGGCCTCGATCTGGGTCCGGTTGATCGCCAGCACCTCCGCTACCCGCGCCACGCCGGTACGCGCGCGGCGGCGCGGGGCCGCCTCGTGAAACGCCGCGATCCGCCGCGCCAGCCCCTCACAAAGCTCCGGCGACAGGGAGCCGTCACGCCGCACCAGCCGATCCAGCAGCCGCGCGTTGTCGAACCGCCGCATGACGACCACCGGTTCCTCCAGCCGTTCGGCTGGTTTCCTGTCCTTCAGGTCTTCGAGCAAGCGGCGGCGGCCGGCACGATCGCGCACCACGCCCCCCACGCCGAGATAGTATTCCGCCGCCGTGCGCCGATTGATCACCACCTCACGCCGGCAAATCGCCAGCCGGCGGGCAAGCGTCGACAGGTCCATATAGGCGAAGGCGACCGGTTTCTTCAATTTGTAGGCCCGATCCCCGGCCAGCACGACCACGGCACCATGGGTTTCGATCGGTGCCGCCACCGCGGCGGCGGGAACGCCATGGGTCGCCGGGTCGGACAGGTACGCGACCACATCCGCAAAATCCCGAGCACTGCCGTCAGCGGCCATGGCGGCTGCCCGGGCGCCGGGCGGTCGAGCGTTCCTCGGCCAACGTCTCCGGTTCTTCGTGAATCAAAACCTCGACGCTCGGATAGGCCTCGCATACCCGTCTCTCTACACGATCAACCACGCGGTGCGCCTCGGAAACCGTCATCGCACCATCGACCAGAAGGATCATCTGAATGAAGGTGTCGGCGCCCGACCGCCGGGTGCGCAAATCGCGGATGCCCCGTACCTCGGGGTCGGCCAAGGCCAGATCGCGAATACGCACGCGTTCATCGTCGGGCAGTTCATGATCCATCAGGGTGTTGATCGCCCGCCGGCCGATCCCATAGGCGGTCCAGCCCATCCACGCGGCGATCGCGGCACCGATCAGCGGATCGACCCACCACACGCCGCCGTAACCCGCGATCACCAAAGAGACAATGACCCCGCCATTGATCACAAAATCGCTGCCGTAATGCGCCCGGTCGGCGGCGATTGCCTCTGACCGGGTGGCTCGCACGACCCGCGTCTGGTAGGCGACCAGCGCCAAGCCGGCGATGATTGCGATCAACGAGACCGCGATGCCGTAAACCTCCTGGCGCACGGGAACCGGGTCGAGCAAGCGCCGGCCGCACTCGACCAACACCAACGCCGCCGACCCGCCGATGAAGGCTCCCTGCGCGAGGGCGGCGACCGATTCGACCTTGCCGTGGCCCCAGCGGTGTTCGCGATCGGCCGGTTTCGCCGCCTTTTGCACGGCCGCCAAGGTGACCAACGACAGTACCGCGTCCAACAGCGAGTCGACCAAGCTGGACAATAGCGCCACCGATCCGGTGATCCACCAACCGCCGGTCTTCAGCACGATCAAAGCAATCGCCACGCTGGACGACGCCACCGCCGCGCGGCGGGTCAGACGCGCCATCTCGATCCCAGCGGCGACCGGATCATGCGGCATGGCCCGATCCCGGGTCACGGATACAAGCGCTGAACCGCCCAGGATTGTCCTTCCGCCGAGCGCTCGAACACGAAGCGGTCATGCAATCGGAACTCGCCATCCTGCCAGAACTCAAAGCGAAGCGGCATCAACCGGTAACCACTCCAATAGGGCGGACGGGGAACCGTCTTGCCCTCGTACTGAGCCTCGAACCGCTCAACCGCCGCCGTCAGGGTCACGCGATCGGCCAAGGGGCGGGATTGCTGTGACGCCCAGGCGCCGATCCGGCTGCCGCGCTCACGACTACCGTAGTAGGCGTCCGCCTCGGCGGGGGGCACCAGGGTGACCGCGCCGTTGATGCGCACTTGACGGTGCCGGCTCTTCCAATGAAACAGCAGCGCCGCGAAGGGGTTAACCTCCAACTCGCGGCCTTTCTGACTTTCCAGGTTGGTGTAGAATACGAAGCCGTGTGCATCGAATCCCTTCAGCAGGACGATTCGTACCGACGGCCGCCCATCGGCGTTGGCGGTCGCCAAGGTCATGGCGTTTGGATCGTTCGATTCCGACGCCTCGGCCTCGGCAAACCAAGCCTGGAATTGCTCGAACGGGTCATCGGTGGTCGGTTCAAACATGCTCACGTCCTCATGAACAGCGCCGGAAGCCCTTCACGATGCCCCAGCCAAACTATATTTAGCGTATCAGACCTGTACGACACGGTCGCGCGACGGAATAGCCTGGATCGAACGTTCAAGTTCTGATGTGGATCACTGCCCTTGCGCCAGGACAGCGTTATGACTAGATCGCGGGCGAGAATGGGCATGCGGATGGTATGGACCCTTTGCTCTACAAAACGGACGAGGGGAAGACGGGTGGACCTCGAACCGTTAACGAAAGGATGAACGACAATGATTAGAAAGATCGCCATCGTAAGCATCGTGGCTGTCGGCTTGGCGTCCTGCGCCGATGGCGGCACCGGGCCGAAGCAAACCGGAGGTGCCATTCTTGGCGGTCTCGGCGGTGCCGTGGCCGGCGCCCAATTCGGCCAGGGTAAGGGGCAATTGGCCGCCGTGGTCGCCGGCACCCTGCTGGGCGCCTTGATCGGCAGCGAGGTCGGCCGGTCGCTGGACAAGGCGGATAAGCTTGCCATGGCGCGCACCACCCAGAACACGCTGGAAGCGCAACCGATCGGCACGACGTCGACCTGGGTCAATCCGGATTCCGGCAACCGCGGCACGGTCACGCCGACATCGACCTACCAGGCCCCCGACGGGCGTTACTGCCGCGAGTTCACCCAGACGGTAACCATCGGCGGCAACACCGAAGACGCCTATGGCAAGGCCTGCCGGCAGCCGGATGGAAGCTGGGAGATCGTGAACTAACGAACGCTCCGTCGTCCGACCGCAACCGTCCAGCCGAACGGCATTCCCGTCATGGGGCTTGATCGCCACCGGCGATCGGTCCGACTATCGGTGTCTGAACGAAATCAAGGCTTCCGGGCGCCATGTCGATCGTTGCCATGACCATAGCATTGCATGAAACGCCCGTCCCCGCGGCGGGTGCGTTGCCGAATGAGTGATCCGTACAAAACGCTCGGTGTCGCGAAGGCGGCGAGTCAGGCGGAGATCAAGGTCGCCTACCGTAAGCTCGCCAAGAAATACCACCCCGATCTCAACCCGGGCGATGCCGAGGTCGAGAAGACCTTCAAGGAAATCAGCGCCGCCTACGATGTGTTGGGCGACCCCGACAAACGCGCGAAGTACGACCGTGGCGAAATCGACCCCGATGGGCGCGGTCGCGCCGGCCCGGGGTCGGGGTCGGGGTTCTGGCGTAGCTGGAGCCGCCGTCCAACCGATCCCGGCGGCGCACGCACCCAGTTCGACTTCAACCAAGACTTCGGTGAGAACGGTGATCCGATCGACGAGATTCTGAAGGCCTGGCGCTCCGGCAGGGCGGGCGGGCGTACCGGGCCCGGCGATGGCCCGCCTGGTGGTGACGCCGGGGCCCCCGGCTCGCCGCGCAAATCACCGCAGGACCAGCGCTATCGCCTCAAGGTGCCGTTCGCCGAAGCGGTGGCCGGCGTCAAGAAGCGGGTAACGTTGAGCGACGGCAAGGTGATCAATCTGACGATCCCCCCCGCGACCGAGGACGGCAATACCCTCCGACTGAAAGGCCAAGGCAAACCGGCGCGGAACGGCCGGCCGGTCGGTGACGCCTATCTTGAGCTTCAGGTCGAGCCGCACCCGCAGTTTAGACGCGCGGGCCGGGACATCCACCTCGACCTGCCGATCAGCCTGCGCGAGGCGGTGCTGGGCGCCAGCGTCACGGTGCCGACCGTGCATGGCAGCGTCTCGCTCAAGATTCCGAAGAATTCAAGCAGCGGCAAACAGCTGCGCCTGCGTGGCAAGGGTGTGCCGGCGACCGATGGCGATCCGGCCGGCGATCAATACATCACGCTGTCCATCGTCCTGCCGAAACAGCCCGACCCGGATTTGGAGGCATTCCTTGAGGGCCGCAAGGACGCAGCGGCCTTCGATCCGCGCAAAACCGTTGGCTCGTGATCGCCGGCGTCAGTCGCCGACCGTTGTCGACAGCGTGACCACCGCGTCGTCGCCCTGAGCCGGTGCCAACAATTCACCGATGGTGACGCCGAGAAGACCGTTCTCGACCCCCGCCAACTCCCTCAACAGCCTCGGCAGACGCCCGCCGGTCGCGTCCAGGTCGCTCGCCACCCCGTGCACACCCTTCCCGCCCGGCGCCGCGTCATCGCGGCCAAGCGACAACCCAAGATCGCGTGCCAAGTCGACCAGGGTCGCCACATGAAGATCACGCGCCAGCGTATAACCCCCGCCCTCGGTGACGGTGACGTAACCGGTCTCACGCAGGGTTTCGAGAAGTTCATCACCGGCCTCCAACGGCACGGCTTCGTTTAGCGCGTCGGGTTTGGTTTCGCCGCCGACCCGCGCCCGATCCGCCAGCACCGCCAAAAGAGCCATCGCGGCCTCCATACGACGCGCCGGGGTCAAGGCCAACGCCAAGGACGGATCGCGGGACCGCCACCACTCCGGAAACGAGGCGGCGAAGACCGCGCCGAACAAAATGACCGTCCATGACAGATACAACCAAATCAGGAAGATCGGGATCACCGCCATGGCGCCATAGATCGTCTGGTAGGTCGGGAAACTGGTCAGGTACAGCCTGAAGCCCCATTTCAGCACCTCAAACGCCACCCCAGCGATCGCGCCGCCGATGAACGCGTCGCGCAGTGCCACCGGCCGGGCTGGCACGATCACGAACAAGGCCGTGAAGGCCACCGTCTGGATCGCCGCCGCCAGGACCCGGTCGAGGTTCCACGACCGGGCGTCGATGTCGATCGGCACATAGGTCGCCCCTTCGCTTATCAAATGTTCCAGGCTGCCCATGATGTCGGTGGTCAGCGAAAAGCTTGCCCCCAACAGCAACGGCCCCAGGGTGAGCACGGTCCAGAAGATCAGCAGCCGAGCCATCGCCGGACGCTCCCGCTCGACCCGCCAGATGCGGTTGAAGGTCGATTCGATGGTCGCCAGCAGCAGCACCGCCGACACTCCCAAGGCGACGACCCCGACCGCCGTCAACTTGGTGGTGTTGCTCGTGAAACTAGCGACGTAGCCACGGACATCCTGGCCGACGCCCGGCACCAGATTCTCGAACAACAACGTCTCGATCTTGCCCTGCATCGCCTCGAACGCTGGAAAGGCGGAGAAGATCGCAAACGCGATCGCCAGCAACGGCACAAGAGCCAGCAGCGTGGTGTAGGTCAGCGCTCCCGCCGCCTGCATGCCCTGATCGCGGTAGAACCGGCGAATCGCGTAGACGCCGTATGCCGCGATATCCCGCACGATGCGGGTGCTGCGCGCGGTTTTCCAGGCTTCTAGTCGCGTGGTGGCTTGTTGCATGCCCATAGTTTAACACGGAGTGGCCGGAACCAACGGAACGGCCGCCGCGCCTTGCGAGGGCCTAACGATGGTGTAGGATGGCGGTCATTTTTAGCCAAGAGGATAGCGACCATCGCATGAGCGATAACACCCGTATCATGGCCGGTAAGCGCGGCCTCGTCATGGGCGTGGCCAACGACCGTTCGATCGCCTGGGGGATCGCCAAAGCCGCGGCCGATCACGGCGCCGAACTGGCTTTTACCTTTCAGGGTGAAGCGCTGGAGAAACGCGTCCGGCCGCTGGCCGGCAGTCTGGGCTCGTCGTTGGTCGAACCGTGCGACGTGACCGAGGACGGCAGCGTCGACCGGGTGTTCGACATCCTCGGCAAGACCTGGGGCAAAATCGACTTCGTGGTGCACGCCATCGCTTATTCCGACAAGGAAGAGCTGAAGGGCAAGTACGTCGACACCAGCCGCGACAACTTCCTGCGGACCCTGGACATTTCCTGCTACTCGTTCACCGCCATCGCCCGGCGCGCAGCCGATCTGATGCCCGATGGCGGCAGCCTGCTGACATTGACCTATTCCGGTGCCGAGCGGGTGATGCCGCACTATAACGTCATGGGCGTCGCCAAGGCGGCGTTGGAATCCAGCGTGCGCTATCTGGCGGTCGATCTGGGTGGTCAGGGCGTGCGGGTCAACGGGTTGTCGGCGGGACCGATGAAGACTTTGGCCGCCTCGGGGATCGGTGATTTTCGCTACATCCTGAAATGGAATCAGTATAATTCGCCGCTGCGCCGGAATGTCACCCTGGACGATGTCGGCGGCGCCGGGGTGTATCTGATCTCGCCGCTCTCCACGGGAGTGACGGGTGAGATTCATCATGTGGATTGCGGCTACAACATCGTCGGCATGAAGGCGGTCGACGCCCCTGATATTTCCGTAGTTTGAGCATTTCCGTGGTCTAGGCGCGGCCGAACGAGCGCAGTCAGGGGACCGACATGGCCAGCAACTCCTTTGGCGAGGTTTTTCGTGTCACCACCTGGGGCGAGAGCCACGGGCCGGCAATCGGCTGCGTGATCGACGGTGCGCCGCCACGCATCGCGTTGAGCGAGGGCGATATCCAGCACGATCTGGACCGCCGCCGCCCCGGCACCTCGCGTCACACCACCCAACGGCGGGAGCCGGATGCGGTCGAGATCCTGTCCGGGGTGTTCGAGGGCGAGACCACCGGCACGCCGATTTCGCTGGTGATCCACAACGAGGACCAACGCTCGAAGGACTATGGCGAGATCAAGGACCGCTATCGTCCCGGGCACGCCGACTATACCTACGACGCCAAGTACGGCATCCGCGACTATCGCGGCGGTGGCCGCTCCTCGGCGCGGGAGACGGCGATGCGGGTCGCCGCCGGCGCCGTCGCCAGGAAGGTGCTGAGCCGGCGTCTGGGCAACGCCTTCTCGGTGCGCGGCGCCCTAGTTCAGGTCGGCCCGCACGCGATCGACCGGGAACGCTGGGACTGGGATCAGGTGGACAAGAACGATTTCTTCTCTCCCGATCCCGTCGCCGCCGAGGGCTGGGCGGATTTTCTCGATCAGGTGCGCAAGGACGGCTCGTCCGCCGGTGCCGTGGTCGAGGTGGTGGCGGCCGGTGTTCCCGCCGGCCTGGGTGAACCTATTTACGGCAAGCTCGATGGCGATCTGGCGGCGGCGATGATGAGCATCAACGCGGTGAAAGGTGTGGAGATTGGCGCCGGGTTCGCGGCCGCCGCCATGCCGGGCCACAGCTCATCCGACCCGATGCGGATAGAGGGCGGCAAGCCGGTGTTCCTGTCCAACCACGCCGGCGGTGTGCTGGGAGGTATTTCCAGCGGCCAGGACGTGGTGGTCCGTTTCGTGGTCAAGCCGACCAGCTCGATCCTGACACCGCGCCCCTCGATCGACCGTTTCGGCGCCGAGGTCGAGGTGATCACCAAGGGTCGGCACGATCCCTGTGTCGGCATTCGCGCGGTGCCGGTGGGCGAGGCGATGATGGCCTGCGTGCTGCTCGACCACCTGATGCGGCACGAGGCGCAGAACGGCCCGATCGACCGACCCTGATCGTGAGGTCCGTCGGATCACGGACCGCGGCGGCGTTCGACAACACCAACGCTAGCCGATACACTACGCATTGATTTTCCGTGATTTCGAGAGAGCGCATGCGCCGCTTCCTGGTCGGGTTTCTCGCGACGGTGGGCGCCTTGGCGCTGGTGATCGGCGTTGTCGGTGTCGTGACGGTCGGCTGGCTTATCGGCGAGTTTGACACGCCCGAGCCATTACCGGACTCGATCACTCTGGTGCTCGACATTCGCGGTTCGGTGGATGAGGCGCCGGCGTTTGAACCGCTGGCCGCTCTGCTGCCGGAGCGTGCCGCGCTCGGTTTGCTCGATTATGTCGATGCAATCGACCGTGCCGCCATCGATCCACGCGTGACCACACTGGTCGCCGATCTTTCTTCCAGCAGCCTGGGCGTTGCCCAGACCCAAGAGATGCGGGCGGCGATCTTTCGCTTTCGCGCCGCCGGCAAGACCGCCATCGCCTTCGCCGACAGTTACGAGGGCGACGGGATCGGCGCGTACTATCTCGCCAGTGCCTTCGACCGGATATGGCTGCAGCCATCGGGCCTGCTCGAACTACCTGGCGTGTCGATCGAAATCCCCCTTCTGCGGGGTTTGCTGGAGGAAATCGGGGTCACGGCCGAATTCGAACAACGCTACGAGTACAAAGGCGCCATGGCACCGCTGACCGAACGCGCCTTGCCGCCCGCCGTGCGCGACAACCTCACCCAGGTCGCGGAATCCTTGTACGGCCAAGTCGTCACCGGCGTTGCCAGCACCCGAGGGCTTGGCGGCTCCGCCGTAGTGGCGATGATCGACCAGAGCCCGCTGCTGGCGGATGCGGCAAAGGCCAATGGTCTGGTCGACGCCCTTGGCTACCGCGACGACGTTCTGGCCGAGGCCGGCGACGCCGAGCCGGTGTCGGCCGGGCGCTATCTGGCATCGGCAGGCCACCCATATACCGAGGGAACGCGGATTGCGTTGATCCATCTGGACGGCTCGATCGAACGCGGCGATGCGAGCCCGCTTGGCGCCGGCGGCGGCGTCACGTCCGGTTATTTCTCCCGCGTGATCGAGGACGTGAGCAACGATCCCGAGGTTGCCGCCGTTATCCTGCGCATCTCCAGCCCCGGCGGCAGTTATGTCGCTTCCGATACCATACGCGAGCAGGTCCGGCGGTTGGCGGCAACCGGCACGCCGGTGATCGCCAGCTTCGCCGACATCGCGGCATCCGGGGGGTATTTCGCCGCTCTGCCGGCCGACCACATCCTAGCCCTTCCTGGCAGCCTGACCGGTTCAATCGGCGCGGTCGGTGGCAAAATCAGCGGGGCCGCCCTACTGGACAAGTTAGACATCTCGGTCGGCCGCATCGAGATCGGCGCCAACGCCGGTATGTTCTCATCGAGCCGGCCATTCACCGACCCACAGCGCCGTCGTCTGAAACGGTTGCTGGACGCGATCTACGCCGATTTCGCCGATGCGGTGGCGGAGGCTCGCCGGCTCGGCGGCAACGAAATCGACGCGGTCGCGCGCGGCCGGGTTTGGACCGGCGAAGACGCCCATCGGGTTGGTCTGGTGGACGCTCTAGGCGGTTATCAGGAAGCCCTGCAACTCGCCCGGCAGTCGATTGGCCTCGCTCCTGGCGCGCCGATCGAGCGGGTACGCTACCCCCGCGCGTTGGATTCCCTGGACGCGCTGCTCGACGCTGTCGCCGAGGGGGAAATCGGCGTGGTCTTAACCTCGCTGCAATCATTGACTAGATATACTCAGTGGATTGGCCGTCTAACCGCGCACGCGGAAGGCGGTTTGATTCGCAGCGAGGCCCAACCCGTATCGGGTGTCTCGCGCTAGAGCCTGATCCGCGCGCCTTGATCCAAGGCGGGCGGTGCATCAGTCTTTAATTTGTTGACTTAGAGTGCGGTCCGATACGTAGAGTGGGTCACTCTTACTCGGAATGCGCCCTTGGGAGAGGGACCACGATCATGATCCGTCGTTCGACCATAGCCGTCGTCGGCCTGGCGCTTGCGCTCGCCGCGCCGAGTGCGCTTGCCCCGTTCGGCAACACCGCCAGCGGCGCCGAGCAGGGCTCGACTAAGGACCGCAAGGAGCAGGAGAAAGATCAGAAGAAGAAGGACAAGAAATTCAATCGGGAAATCCTCTACCGGCAGGCGGTAGGCCCAAACGTTCTGCCGCTCGGCCCCTTTACCATCTCGTTGTTCGTCAAGGGACAACCCTACGAGACGCGGATCCGAGTGGCCGTGCAAGCCAAATCAACCGAGGCGAAGCTTGCCCTCGAAAATGACAAATGGGCGTTGAACGGCATTGTCTATCCGCTTGCCGTGCGGCTGTTCGAGAACGGCCGTCCGAACAACGATGAAATTCGCGCCTTCAAGGAAGACACCTACGACCAGTTGTCGGCCCGCTACCCGAACCAGATCGAGGAAGTGTTTCTCGAATCCCTGATCTGACGCCGTGACCGACGAACGTCAGCGCCGCAGAACCGCGATGTCGCAGAACGACGAGTGACGCGAGACCAGCTGTTCGTCCGCCCGTTCCAGAATGTCGGCTTGTGCGGTCTGGAACCCTTGACGCTGCACCGTCCGGACCAACTCGACGATATAGTCGGTGTCGGAGCGGATTTCCCCCTCTTCCAACAACGCACGGCCCAATACCGTGCCGAACTCGGTCAGCCGGTAGCAGGCGAGGGTGAGCTGTTTGTTGGCATCCGGGTGGGTGATCCGCAACGCCTTGTCGGCGTACAACAGATTGGTCGAGAACTTGTCGCTTCGTTGGCTCAGGAACACCCGGTTGAGATCACGGTTGGTGCGCACCAGGCCGTATTCCTCCAACAACAGAATTTGATCGGCGGTCACGTCCTTGCGCTCGAAGAACTCCTGATCCAGACGGACCACGAAGTTGTTGATGGCGAACGCGGCAAAGCGCTTGAACAGCCGCAACCCTCCGACCGACAGGCCGGGCAGCCGTGCGACCACCACCGGGGTGACGGCACCGGGTCGCCGCACCTCCGAGACCAGCAACCGGGCCCACAGCCGAGCCATTTCGACGTCGGCGGTATCGGCCACGCCGGCGAAGAACCGGGCGCCCCAATCCGGGTCGATCGCGCCCTCGTCGATCGTCGCCGGCAGGATGCGCACGGCGCGCTGCAACACCGCCTCGACGTTCAACTGACGGCGCAGTTCCACATGATCCGAGCGCTCGGCCGCGCGATCGGCCAGACCGTGATCACCGTCACCCGCAACACGCTGGTGCTGCAGGCCGCGCAACCACTCACGCTGGACCGTCCCCAGGGCGGAAACCACCATGTCGTTGAGCCGGGTCAGCGTCGGCGACGGCTTGGGCAGCGCCGGGGCGCTCGCGCTCTCCGGTTTCGGCAAGCCAAGCGGCACTGGCGCCGACGGGCCGGCGGCGGTTCCCAGATGTTCAACACTATCGGGTGTGCGATCGTTCATGCGACGCGGTCCCTTACCTTAGCTTGCTAAGCCTATCATAGCCGGGTGGCGGCGATCAGGAATTCAACATTGCCTTCCGGGCCGGTGATCGGCGATCGGGTAACGCCGTCGACTCGCCAATCCGGCAGTGCGTCGATCCAGGCACGAATAGCCTCGCACACCGCCTCATGCACCGTGGGATCACGCACCACCCCGCCCTTGCCGACATGCTCGCGCCCGGCCTCGAACTGCGGTTTGATCAGCGCGACCAGCCGGCCGCCGGATTTGGCCAAGCCGAGCGCCGCCGGCAACACCGTCTTGAGCGAGATGAAACTGGCGTCGCACACCACCATGCCGGCGGGCTCGGGCACCTGCTCGGCGGTCAGGTAGCGGGCGTTGGTCTTCTCCAGCACGACCACACGAGGGTCCGACCGCAGCTTCCAGGCAAGCTGGCCATGCCCGACGTCGACGGCGTAGACCCGCGCAGCCCCACCCTGCAACAGCACATCGGTGAAACCGCCGGTCGAGGCACCGACGTCGATCGCCACCACGCCAGCGGGATCGATCGCGAACTCGGCGAGCGCATGCGCCAGCTTGAGCCCGCCGCGCGACACCCAAGGGTGATCCTGGCCCCGCACTTCCAACACGGCGTCCTCGGCAATCTGCTGGCCCGCCTTCTCCAACTTGCGCTCGCCGGAGAACACCTTGCCCGCCATTACCAGGGCCTGCGCCCTGGAGCGCGACTCGACGAGCCCCCGGTCGACGAGGAGTTGATCAAGGCGACACTTCATAGTCGGTCGATCTCGGTTGGCGTTCGACGGAATTTACGGCAAACAATACACGGCAATCATCAGAGAGATAGAACCGGACTATGCTCCAGGACCGATACGGCAACACCCTTTCCACCGCCTCGACCGCCGCGCGCGACGCCTATGTCGAGGGGGTCGATCTTTTCCTCAGCGCCAACCACGGCGCCGAGGACGCGTTCGTCGGCGCGACCGAGGCGGATGACGGCTTCGCCCTGGCCCACGCCGCGCTGGCGCGCACCCGACAGATCCTGGCCAAGGGTGCGCTCGCGACGGACGCGATGGCGGCGGCACGCGCCCGCGCCGACAAGCTCCCGAGACGGGAAGCGAGCCACGTCGCCGCCCTCGGCCACCTGCTCGACGGCAACGGCCCCGCCGCCTATGAAGCGATCCGCCGCCACCTGGCCGACGACCCGCGCGACGCCCTGATCGCGCAACCCTGCACCGGGGTATTCGGCCTGATCGGCTTCAGCGGCCAGCCGGGGCGCGAGGCGGAACAGCTCGCCTTCACCTCGGCCTTGGCACCGCACTACGGCGACGATTGGTGGTTCCTCGGCCAGCACGCCTTCTCCCAGGTCGAGGCCGGCCAGACCGGCCCCGCCACCAAGACGATCGAGCGGTCGCTCGCCGGCAATCCGCGCAACGCCAACGCCGCCCACATTCGTGCCCACGTCTACTACGAGGCGGGCGAGACCGAGGCCGGCTACAGCTACATCGATGGTTGGCGGCGGGACTACGACAAGACCGGCCCCCTGCACTGTCATATCTCCTGGCACGTGGCGTTGTGGGCGCTGGAACGCGGCGATGCCGAGACCATGTGGCGGGTGATCGACGCCGACATCGCCCCCGGCGCCGCCTGGGGCCCGCCGCTCAACGTGGTGTCCGACACCGCCGCCATCCTGTACCGGGCGGGACTCGCGGGCGTGGCGGTGTCGGCCGAACGCTGGCGCGCGGTCAGCGACTACGCCGCGCAATTCTTCCCCACCCCCGGCATCGCCTTCGCCGACGTGCACGCCGCCTTGGCCCACGCCATGGCGGGCAATGGCGAGGCGCTCGGAAGGGTCATCACCGACGCCAAGGGACCGGCGGCCGATCTGGTGCGGACCCTGGCCGGAGCCTTCCAAGCAATCGCCGCCGGGTCCTGGGCCGAGGCGACGGCGCATCTGACCTCGGCGATGGCCGATCACGAGCGTCTCGGCGGCAGCCGCGCCCAGCGCGATCTGGTGGAATACGCCCTGCTCGGCGCGTTGCTGAAGCAAGGCCGGGCGGACGAAGCCCGCCTGCTGCTCATCACCCGCCGCCCGCTCAAGGTCGGCTCGCAGGCGGTGAAGGGGTTGTAGTAGCCCCCTACTCCGCCGCCGCCGCCTCCAACGGCGGTTCGATCACGCCGGTTTGTTCGGTGATGATGCCGTAGTGCTCGATCCGTCGGTGCTTAGCGAAGTTGAACACCGTCTCCTTGCCCATCTTGGCGAGGTCGAGGTCGCAGGCGCAGCTGATCAGCTCGTCACCGAGCGAGGATGCCAGGGCCACCATCTCGCCCGAGGGCTGGATGATGCAGGAACCGCCAATCAGCATGCAGCCGTCCTCGATCCCGGCCTTGGCGGTGCCGACCACGAAGCACGAATTCTGATAGGCGCTGGCCTGCATGACCAGGTGGTTGTGGAACATCCGCAAATGGTTCGGCTCGGGGGCCGAGGTGTTCACGTCGGGGGTGTTATAGCCGAGCATGATCAGCTCGACCCCCTTGAGCGCCATCACCCGGTACATCTCGGGCCAGCGGCGGTCGTTGCAGATCGCCATGCCCATGATACCGCCCATGCTGCGCCACACCGGGAAGCCGAGATCGCCCGGCTCGAAATAGCGCTTCTCCAGATGCTGCCATGGGCGCTGCGGCTCATACTCGGCGTGGCCGGGCAGATGCACCTTGCGGTATGTGCCGACGAGCTTGCCGGTGTCATCGACCAGGATCGCGGTGTTGTAGCGGTGGCCGTCCTCGGTCAGCTCGGCGAAGCCGAGGTAGAAGCCGATGCCGAACTCCTTGGCCTTGTCGAACAGCGGCTTGCACTCCGGCGTCGGCATCGCGCCGCGCTCGTAGTGATGATCCATCTTCGTGATGTCTTCCTCGTAATAGCGCGGGAAGAACGTGGTCAGCGCCAGCTCGGGGAACACCACCAGTTTGACATTGCGGTCCTTGGCCTGCTTCAGCAGCTCGATCATTCGGTTGACCGCGCTGACGCGGCTCTCGTCCGGCGCGATCGGGCCCATCTGGGCGGCGCCCACATTGATGATACGGCTCATGGTCACATCCCCACTCGGCAAGTCGATTCGGAAGCAGCGTCGGCGGACCGCCGACGCATGACCGCAAGTGTAGAGCCTCGCACCACACGGTCCAAGACCCGCACTCCAGCAATCGACTATGATCGGCGCAATTGCACAGGCTCAGGAGCCTCGCCCATGTCCGCCGACCGCCAGGCCCTCGCCACCCTCGCCAAGGCGACTCAAGAGCCGGCCAATCCCATGGTACTGGCCGGCTGTCTCGGCGTCGCGCGGTCGCGCGGCGACATCGCCCGATCGCTCGCACTGCTGGAATGGCTACGGGTGCTCGGCCTGCCGGTTGACTCACTCGAGCGCCAGCGCAGCGCGCTGCAACGCACCCTCGACACCTTCGAGCACCGCGACCGCATCGTCGAGCAAACCGGGCCGTTCGAGACCCTGGAGATCGACGGCATCGGGCCGCTGTCGTTCAGCGTCGCGACCGCCGCGTCGCGCGCCTTCCTCGATCTTGTCCGAGCCGGCGGCCGGGATTACGAGCCGGGCGTGTTGCGCTGGATGGTGGCGGAAGCGAAGCGCGGCGCCGTGATCGCCGATGTCGGCGCCCATATCGGCTACTACAGCACCATCCTGGCGGCGGCGGGGGCGGTCGTGGTGGCGGTCGAGATGCACCCCGACCTGCTCCTCGAAGTCAGGCGTAACCTGTGGGCCAACAAGCTCGATCGGGCACACGTGATCAACGCGGCGGTGGGCGATCACGATGGATTGATCTTCAATTTGCGCTTCAACCCGACCCCGGGACTCCGGGTCAACGACCAGATCACCGCACCGCCGCCCGACGCCTATCGCAAGGCGCTGTTCGACGCCATCCTCTGCGTCCGGCTCGACACGGTGTTCGGCCGGGAGCAGATTATCCCGGACCTCGTGAAACTGGACGTCGAGGGTTATGAGGTTCACGCGCTGCACGGGGCGAAGAGCCTGATCGAGGGCGGCAGAACCAAATTCCTGATCGAGTTCCACCCCCACGTCATCGGCGATTTTGGCCACACCGCCGACGATTTGTTCGCCTGTTTTCCGGAAGGTTGGCACTGCCAGGTGCTGGAGGACGACGGCGGCCTGCGGCCGTTGACCGAGGCCGACCGGCGGTTCGAGCACAATCCGGATATCGAGAACGTGAAACTGTTGTTTAGCCCACCAGCATGACACGGCGCCTGCTTCATAAGAACCACCGACAGAGCAGACGGAACGCCGCCTTAATCTCGTAACGGATGGCCATCGCTGGTATTCTTGACCGACAGGGCGGCATCAAGCGGCCGGGGATACAAAAGCAGCAATGTACGTCTTTAAATCCAAGAGCGAGGCAAAACGCCGTGCCGTCCAAACGCCGACGGACCCTGCGGCTTTGATGGCTTCCGTGTGGCCGCCGTTCTCTCGAACCGAACTCGGACAAATGACCCGCGTCCTGTGCAAGGCCGCGACGTTGCCCAGAGCCGACGGCCCGAGATACCTGATGTCCCGGATCATGCAGCTCGCCGCGTTATTGCGCAATCGAGCGGCGCGGGACGGTCAAACCGAAACTTGGACGATGAAGGCGGTGAACGGCCAAGACATTCTGTTTCCATTAGGCGACCCTGGCGCGATTGCCTTCAAGGCCATGGCCGACGAATACGGCCAGTCGTACGAGAAGGCGCTGATCGATTTCGTTGTCGGAAGGCTTGGTCCCGGCGACGTCTTCGTCGATGTCGGCGCCCATATCGGCTATATCAGCGCCTTCGCCGCGACCACCGGCGCGTCGGTTTTCGCGATTGAGATCCAACGCGAGTTGATCCCACTGATCGAACAGCTCGCTACCATCAACGCCTTCGATATCTTGCGGCCGCTGCACGCCGGTGCCTCAAATCGCGCCGGTCTTGGCATGATCTCGCGAATCGACACCACCCCCGGCGCCGGTTTCACATCGGAGACCCGCCGCTTCACCAGTGAGTATCCTCAATCCGTTGTCGACGATTTCGTTCCGATCATCACGCTAGACGATGCCTTCGACCGCGATCGTCTGGTGCCGACCGTTATCAAGATCGACGTCGAAGGTCATGAGATCGCGGTGATCGAAGGTGCCCGTCGGATCATTGCCCGAGGCGAAACCACTTTCGTCGTCGAGTTCCACCCGCACCTCATCGAGAACTATCATGGCACCGCCAGCGGCCTTCTAGCGCCCTTCCCGGCCGAGCGGTGGCACCGGTTCCAGTTAACCGACGACGGCCTCCGGGCGATCGATACCATGAGCGACGTCACCCCCGATCCGCGCGACCCTAACCCGAAGCTAGTGTTCGAGCCGCGCGAGGCCTAACCCCTCGGCGGTTTGCCGGGCGGTGTAGTGTTCACGCCAGAAATTTGGCGGTATCTGCGGGCGCGTTCCAAGGGTGGACGCCGCGAACAACGCTTGTTGCTCCTCGAACATCCCCCCCGGCAAGGTCAACCGCCCCGTGGCCGGATCGATATGGCTGCCCATCAGTTGAACCGCGTCGAGGATTTCCTCGGGGCTGTTGTCCTCAAACGATAGGTCGTGCAGCGTTGCGTCGGCGCGCACCAGGATGTGCCCATGCCGGTCGCAGTACTCCTGCATCGGAACGACGGCGCCGTCGGGACCGATCAACCGCTTGGGAAGTGTCACCACACTGGGCGAGCACACCATGTGCGCCAAGGTGATCCAATTGGTGAACAACACCGGTCGGCCAAAGAGCAACGGCACGAAAGACATGCCCGATGAGGTTCCGATATGGAACCGGCAACGGCTGGCGAGATAGATGTCCATCCAGTCCGATTTGGCCTTGGTGAACGGGTAGTCGATAAAATGATCGGTCGGAGTCATCCGTGTCATCGTTTGGTCGCCCAGCCGGATCACATACGCGCCGGTAGCAGCCAAGTACTCGACCGCCAACCGATAGTCCTCGATACGCGCATCACGGAGACTCATCATCTCGGCAATCGGGCCGCTATAGCCTGGGCTACGTACATGGAGGGTGACAATCGGCGCGCCCGGCGGCACGCCCAATATTTTCAAAGCGGTGTCCCCGAGCTCCCTGATTTCGGGGTCAACCGCAATAAACGGTCTCTCAGCAGCCCAAAATTGCGCCGCTTCGGACACCAACTCGCTCATCGTACAGAATCCACCATCGGCTGTAACATGTCGCTTGCGAGCACTTATAACTTCCGCGTATTGAGTTCCAGACGGCATATATCCGGTTGTATGTTTTGAAAAGAAGCTCTTTAGATAATTATTGTAAGAGATTCCCGCTAAAATTTTAACCGGACCTCCGACAAGTCTTCCGTTTTTTTGCATCTCTATTAACGTCGCGGCATACACCAAATGACCGATGTGACTTAAAAACCCCGAAGAAAAAATCCATTCCTTGCTTGAGTACTTGAAAGATGCTTCGATCAGTCCCCTGAGGTCAGATACTTTTTTGGCCTCATCGAGGGCACGTATGCCCAAAAGATACATTTCCGCACCATCCAAAATCATGGACACAAAAGCCATGCCCTGGGTCTCGTTTACCGGAGGGTATGTAGAATCGTTCTTAACAAAACATTCTTCAACCCACTCAGAAAACAAGGGGTACAATTCACCAATGTATGCTGAGTTTCCTATTAGAGTGGTATTAAGTTTGCGGCCGTCAGAAACTAATGTATAAACAATTAAACATTCAAAAAATTTTATATAATTTGAAAACTTAAAAATATACCTTAGAAAATAAATCTCCTCTTCTTCAGTAAGTTTTTTTTCTTATATGTTTTTCAAAATAAGCCTAGAAACATAATTACTGTCATTAATATGTTTAATTATCTCAATTTTTATTCTTTTTAACATGCCTATTGCCTATCGCTCTAAGCGTTGCGACGTAAAATGCCGTTAAGTGGCTAAGTATCCAGACAACACGATCACTTACCGACCCTCGATCCGTCCGGTGATCGGGTTGAACGGTGTCGGGAAATGGCCGGTGGGCTTGATGTAGTCGTAGGGCGCGCGGGCCAGGAACCGGCCCCACCCGGCCTCGCAATCGACCGTCCCCTCGTCCCAGACCAGACGGCCGCGCGACAGGGTCATCGCCGGCCAACCGGTCACCTCCATTCCCTCGTAGGGGGTGTAGTCGGTGTCGTGATGCAGCATCTCCTGGGTGATGGTCACCCGCCGCTCGGCGTCCCAGATCACGATATCGGCGTCGGCGCCGATCGAGATCGTGCCTTTCTGAGGGTGGATGCCAAACAGCTTGGCGGCGTTCGTCGAGGTGATGGCGACGAACTTCTGCAAATCGATCCGGCCCTGAACCACCCCTTCGGAGAAGACGATCGGCATACGGGTTTCCAACCCGGGCACACCGTTGGCGATCTGGCTGAACGGCACGTTGTCGCCGGCCCAGAACTTGCCGTCCGGCGCGTCGATGTTATACGGCGCGTGGTCCGAGGTGACGTTGCCGATGGTGCCGAGGCGCACATGGTTCCATAGCGCCTGCTGATCGGCGACCGAGCGCGGCGCCGGCGAACACAGCACCCGCGCGCCCTCGCGCTGGGAGCCTTCCAGGTCGTCGGCGGTCAGCACGAAATATTGCGGGCAAGTCTCGGCGAACACCTTCACACCGCGCGCCTGAGCCCGGCGGATTTCCTCGGCCGACTCCTCGCAGGAGACGTGGAATATCTGGATCGGCTGGTCCAGCAATTCGGCAAGCATGATGACCCGGGTCACCGCCTCGCGCTCGACCAGAGCCGGCTTGCACCAGGCGTGATACTTGGTCTGGCCGAGACCGGCGCCGACCAGCTTCTCGGTCATGTACATGATGGCGTCGTGGTTCTCGGCGTGGATGCAGACCAGCGCCTGGTGCCGACGCGCCACCTCGAAGACCCGAAGGATCTCGCGGTCGTCGACCCGGTTCTTCGGGTAGGTCATGAACAGCTTGATCGACCGCAGCCCGCTGTCGATCAGCGGCGGCAACTCGTCGTTCACCACCGCGTCGGTCGGGTCCGAGACGATGATGTGAAAGGCGTAGTCGATGCACGCCTTCTTGGCTTTCTCGGCGTAGGCCTCGACCTGGCTCCTCACCCCCTCGCCCTTCTCCTGGCTGGAGAAGGCGATCACCGTGGTGGTGCCACCACAGGCGGCCGAACGGGTGCCGCTCTCCCAGCTCTCGGCGTTCTGGCCGCCGGTCGAGGACGGCTGTTCGATGTGGCAATGGCTGTCGATCCCGCCGGGCATCACGTAGCGGCCGCCGGCGTCGATCGTGCGCGTGGCCGAGCCCGAAAGCCGCTCCGCCAAGGCGATGATCCGGCCATCCTTGATGCCGACATCGGCCTGTTGGATATCGGCGGCGTTCACCACCACTCCACCCTTGATGATCACGTCGAAATCGCTCACGTCCGTCTCCCGTACAACGCCGCCAAATCCTGTCACGAGTGTGGCACACCCACGCCACAAAAATCAGCCACCACTATTCAGTCACCATTATTTCGCTACCGGGATCGACATCGGCGTCAGCCGGTCGATGTCGCGGGCGGCCCAGTCGCGCTGCCGCACGCTTGAGGTGGTGATCCGTTGGAACTCGTTGAGCTTGGCCGAGGTCGCCTCGATATCGATGCGGGCCACTTCGCCGTTCGCCACGATGCGCTCGCCGGCGACGTAGACGTCGCGTACCGCCCGGTCGCCGGCCGAATACAGCAGACTGCGCAGCGGGTCGCGCAACGGCTGCATGTAGGGATGATCGGTGTCGACCAACACCAAATCGGCCTTGCAGCCCGGCGCCAGTCGGCCGATGTCGTCGCGGCCGATTGCCCGTGCGCCGAGATAGGTGGCGGCGGCGAAGGTCTGCTCGGTCGTCGCCTGGGTGTAGGTGCCGGCCATCAGCCGCCCGGCCACCATGGCGATTTCGATCTCGTGCAGGAAGTTGTGCGGGAAGGTATCGGTGCCGAGACCGAGCGGGATACCGGCGCTCACATAGCGGCCCAGATGGTTCAGGGCGATGCCGCGCCGCCAGAACACGTTCGGGCAGTGGGCGACCGCCGCCCCCGACGCCACCAGCCGTTCGAAGTCATTCGCCTGCGGCCAGTGCAGCCAGGGATGGTCGTTCAGGAAGATGCCGTGGGCGATGATGGTGCCTTTGGCCAGCACGCCGAGATCGTCCAGCCACTCGATTGGCGTCATGCCGTGGCGCCGGGTCATCTCGTTGAACTCGACCACGCTTTGGGCGGCGTGGATGTGCATGGTGATGCCGCGCCGGTCGGCCTCTTGCTTGCTCGCCTGGATCAATTCGGGGGTGCAGGTGTCGATCTGCGACGGCCCCATCATGCCGGACATCCGGCCCGAGGGGTGGCGATCGGCCGCCTCGACGATGGCGATCGCCCCCTCCAGGCCGCGCTCGCCCATCGCCTCGTCCCAGTCGTAGACCACGGAGTGACCGTCCTTGGTGGTCCAGACCGCCGAGCGGTACATCGGGCACAGCACGCCACGAATGCCGGTCGCCGCCACCTCCTCGACCCAGTTCTCCCGTGCGCCGGACAGATCGCAATAGGTGGTCACGCCGCTTTTGAGCATCTCCCAAATCGCGTAACGGGTGGCGTGCGCCGCACCCTCCGGCAGCATGCGGAACACCGGCATGTACTCGTACAATGAGGATTGACCGAGCTTGGGCGAGCCCAACTCCTCGTTCAGCCCCTTGTTGCCCGGCTCCGAGCTGGGATGGGTGTGGATGTCGACCAGCCCCGGCATGACCATGCGGCCGGACCCGTCCACCGTGGTATCCGCCTTGCCGTCCCAGCCGGCGCCGACGTGAATCAGTTTGTCGCCGGTGAACACCACGTCGGCGCCCTTGAGGTAGGTGTGACCGCCGCTGCCGTCCCACCCGCCCGAGGGGTTCCAGCCGATCACCCAATCGGCGTTCCGGATTACCGTCGTTCCGCTCATCGCGTGCCTCGGTTGGTCTCTATGACGCGTGGAGTCCAGGGACGAACGTCCCCGGTTCGATAGTGTGCGACGGTGGCCGGGGTGCGTCAAACGGCCGATACGCACGCCATCTGTCCGCGTGTTCTCCGGCAGCCAGGCCGGCGATGCGAGGCCGGTGGGAGGCGCCTGCCAGGGCCGGTCTTGGCAATCGCGTCGAGAGTGCCATCTCACAATCATGGCCGATCACGTTCTTTCCAATTCGCCGGCGCACCGGCTCGTCGATACCAGCCCTCGGTGCGGCCCGCCGGTCCTGAGCGCCGGCGCGGTGCTGCTCGCCGCCGCCGGTACCGTGGCGGCCCTGACATCGGCGGGCTCGGCCTACGTCATGGCCGCCGTGATCGCCTACCTGCCCGTGGCGGCCGGGGTGATGATCGCGGCGCCGCGCGCGCATCCGTACCCGGTGTTCGGCCTGGCGAACGGGATCACGCTGTTTCGCGCCGTGCTGGTCTGTCTTGCCGCCGGGCTGATCGCCACGCCCGAGGTGCTGGCCACGCCCGCCCACGAATGGCTCCTGGTGGCTGGCGTTACGTTGGCCCTGGTACTGGACCTTGCCGACGGCTGGACGGCGCGACATCAAAGACTGGCGTCCGAGTTTGGTGGGCGGTTCGACATGGAGGTCGACGCCTGGTCGATGCTGATCCTGAGCGGCGTCGTTGTCATACAAAGCGCGGCACCGGTTTGGGCCTTGGCGATCGGGTTGGCGCGTTATGGGTTTATCGTCGCCGGGTTGCTGATGCCGCTCCTGGCCGCGCCGCTGCCGCCGTCGCGGCGGCGGCGTGCGGTCTGCGGCATGCAAGTCATCGCCCTCGGCGCGCTGCTGGCGCCATCGCTCCCGGCAGCCGCGTCCTGGCCGATTGCCGCCGCCGCCCTCGCGGCCCTGGCTCTATCCTTCGCACTCGATATCTGCTGGCTCATCCGAACCGCGCGCCGCTAACCCTCCCCGCTGTCAGGTGAGCTGCCCCAGCCGGTCGTGCACCACCGATCCGCCGAGAACCGTCAGGTCGCACCGTGCGTCGAGCCACGCCTCGGGTTCGGTCGCGAACAGATCGGTGTCGAGCACCGCCACATCGCCGAGCTTGCCGGGTTCCAGCGTGCCCTTGATCCCCTCCTCGAACGCACCATAAGCCGAGTTCACCGTGTAGGCGCCGATCGCCTCCTCCAAGCTCAACGCCTCGTCGAGACCAAGGACAGTGCCTCTGTTGGTCTTGCGGGTAACCATGGTGTAGAGCCCGCGAAACGGATTGGTCGACGACACCGGCCCGTCCGAGCTGGCCGAGGGATGCAAGCCCGCATCCTGCCAACGGCGCATGGGGTAGCTCCGCTCGGGCCGGCCGTGGCCCAAAGCGTCGATGTAGAGATCGCCGAACTCGTAGAGAAAAATCGGCTGCGGCGCCGGCAGCACGCCGATCCGGGCCATACGGCCGAGCTGATCGTCGGTCAGAAAACCGCAATGCTCGATCCGGTGGCGGCGGTCGGTGTCGACCGCGTTGCCCATCGCCTTCTCGTAGCCCGACAGCACCTGTTCGATCGCCGCATCGCCGATGGCGTGGGTGGCGACCTGGAACCCGAGCGCGTGGTAATCGGCGATGTAGCCGTGCAACTCCTCATCGCCGTAGATGAAAATGCCGGTGTTCTCGGCGTCACCGGTATACGGCTCAACCATCGCCGCCGTCTTGCCGCCGGCCGAGCCGTCGGCGAACAGCTTCATCGGCCCGACCCGCAGCCAGTCGTCACCATCGCCGGTCATGATGTCCATGTCGACGATACGCTCGGGCCAGCCGGTCGCCCCCGCCAACGGCATCAGATACATGCGCTGCGGCAACCGGTCTTGGCGTCTGGCGGCGTTGTAGGCGCGCCAGTCCTTGTAGCCCTCACGCAGGCCGACGGCGGGATCGGTGCAACTGGTGATGCCATGGGACAGATTGAGTCGCGCCCCCGCCTCGATCCCCTCGACGAACCGCTCAAGCGAGGCCGGCGGAAAGACGGCGTACACGAGGTTCTGGGCGGTCTCCTGCAACAAGCCGGTCAACCGGCCGTTCTGGCTCTCGACATGCCCGCCGGCCGGTTGCGGCGAGGCCTCGGTGATCGACGCCATCGCCAGCGCCGCGGAGTTGGCGACCCCCATGTGACCGCAGGTGCGCTTGATGTAGACCGGATTGTCGGGCGCGACCCGGTCCAACTCCTCGCGCAGCGGGTGGCGCTTCACGTCGAGGACGAAATGGTCGTAGCCGCGGCCGAAAATCCACTCGCCGGGCGCCGCTTGCTCGACCCGCTGTTTGATCGCGGCCAGCACGTCGTCGATCGTGCGGATGCCGTCGTGCTTCAGGTCGATCTCGAAGGTGCCGAGCCCGACGCTCATCATATGCTGGTGGGCGTCGTTCAATCCGGGAACGGCCAGCCGTCCGGCCAACTTGATGACCGTGGTGTCCGGGCCGATCAGCGCCGCGATGGCATCGGCAGCGCCGGTCGCCAGCACCCGTCCGCCCCAGATCGCCACCGCTTCGGCGAACCCCAGCCCTGGCCCCAGAAACACCCGGCCGCCGGTGAGAACCGTATCCGCGCGTGCCGGCATCGCCGTCTCCTCCGCCTAAACGTCGTAGCCCGGGTTATGGCGGTTCATCAGCCGCAACATCGCCGGCCAGGCACGCACGCCATAGCCACGATCGCCCGTCGAGGACCAGAACTGGTCGGCGGTGTGGCGGCACACCGCCTCGGACGGTGTGATCAGCGGGCCGCCGCCTGCTTGCGCCGCGATCTGCGCCGCGCAGGCATGCTCCAGGTTTTGCAGGATCTCGAACGCCTCGGGGATCGTGCGGCCGCACGCCAGCAGCCCGTGATTGCGCAGTATCATCGCGAACCGGTCTCCCAGATCGGCGATCAGCCGCTCACGCTCCGTCAAGTCGAAGGCGATCCCCTCATAGTCGTGGTAGGCAAGCCGGTCGCCGTGAAACATCAACGCATTCTGCGTGAGCGGCAGCAGCCCGTCCTCTTGCGCCGAGACCGCCATGCCGGCGTGGGTGTGGGTGTGGATCACGCAGGCCACGTCGGGCCGCGCCATGTGGACGGCGGAGTGAATGGTGAACCCGGCGGCGTTAACCTCGAACGGTGTGTCCATGACCACATTGCCGTCGAGATCGATCTTCACCAGCGACGAGGCCGTCACCTCTTCGAACATGAACCCGTAGGGGTTCAGCAGGAAATGCTCTTCCGGTCCCGGGACACGGGCCGAGATATGGTTGTAGATCAGATCGATCCAGCCGAAATGAGCCACCAGGCGGTAACAGGCCGCCAGATCGACCCGTGTTTGCCACTCCTCGGGGCTTACCCGGTCGCGAACGCACGGGGTGTCGGTGCTCAGCGCTAACGCCATGATGATCTCCTCAGCTGTAACGGGGCGACTGCAACGGGTCGACGCGAACTAAATGGCGGGGCAGACTGTGGCCGTGCGGTTCGGAGCGGTCAATCACCTGGATGTCCTGCATCGGGTGAACGCAGCATGTTGCGGTTTTCTTGACACAACGCCCAAAATATTGATGAATTCACGGTGACTGATGAGGATTGGGACTAAAGGGATCACACGTATGGCGCAGCGCGCACCCTCCACCGCCGCGACCCTGGCCGCCGTGATTCTTCCGCTGATGTTGGCCGGGTGTTCCGTGATGCCCGATTTCGGTCTTGGCAACGGCGGCAACGCGCGCACGCCGGCCGAGACCCTTGCCCCGGCGCCGGCCCCCGTCTACGCCGCCGGCGATCGATTCGTGTACGACGACAACGGATCGATCACCGAGGAACAGGTGGTCTCCACGGCACCAGATCGGGTCGTCTGGACCAACGACTCGGGCCTGATCTGGACCAAGGACACCAATCTTGTCACTCCTCAATTGTCCTGGTCGGCGCACCCGGAACTCGGTCGTGGCCGGCAGACCATCATCGGCTCGCCGGAGCAGTTGTTCCCGCTCCGGGAAGGTAATGTGATTGCCTACACCGTGCGCGGCTCGTCGGAAACCGTGCCCGCCGGTTGGCAGGACGAGCACCGCTGCGTCGTCGCCGGGCAAGAGGACGTGACGGTCAAGGCCGGTTCCTTCACGACGTACCGCATCGACTGCCGGCGCAAGGATTTCCTCGACATCTATTACTACTCACCGGTGGTGCAGAACTACGTGCTGCGCACCCGGGATTTCGGCGGCAGCGTCGAAAACAAGGAACTGGTGGCCGTCACACTCGCCAATGATCGGACCAGGGAACTTCCGGTCGCGGTTGACACCACCCACACGCCGATCGCGGGCAAGCCGATGGCCGCCCCTGTCATGTCCCCCACCATGTCCGACGACAAGAGCATGAAACCGGGCGAGGAGATGGCCGACGGCACGGCGATGGATCCGGCCCGCGCCAACGCCTTGGTGACACGGCTTGAGGACGTGGTCACTCGACTGGAAAAGCTCTCCGGCATGGCGAGCGCGGGTGACGCGATGCAAAGGCCGGCGGGTGGTGACGCCATGGCCAAGCATGACACCGATGGCCCATGGGCGGTGCATCTGACGTCCTATCGTTCGCAGAAGGGTGCGAACGACGGCTGGACGGTGTTGCAGCGCCGGTTCCCATCCCTGAGGTCGAAATCCCTGCGCACCAGCGAGTTCGACCCGGGCAACGGGCGCGGCACCTACGTACGGTTGATGGCGGTGGGTTTCCCAAACAAAAATGCGGCGACGGATTTCTGCCGGCCGATCGTCGCCAAGGGTCAGTTCTGTCAGGCCCGTGGCCCGCTGCCCTGACCGTGTTCATCGGCTAACGCCTGAGACCACGCACAAACGCCAACGCCGCGAAGATCACGGCGATCAGCGTCATCCACACCATGAGGCCATGCGGTTGCCACGCCTCCATCGCTGAGCCGGCGGCGGGCGGGCCGAGCAGGTTGGCGAGTTCGAAGGTCATCACGAAGGCCGCGTTGGCCGCCGCCAGCTCACCCCCGCGATAACGTTCTCCCAGCATGGTGACGGCCACGGTGTAAATCCCGAAGGCCGCCCCGCCCCAGACAAACAAAGACGGATAGACCCAGATCGACCCGATCGTCAGCAGCCAGCCGGACAACCCCGGGCCGGCGCAGCACAACACCGCCAACACCACCAACAACATCCGGCGGGACACCTGGTCGGCCAACCAGCCGAGCGGTATTTGCAACAGCACATTGCCGGCCAACACCACCGTCAACAGGGTCACCGCCGTCTCGGTCGGCATACCGATCCGCACGCCATACAGCGGGATGAAGGTGAAGAACGCCGAGTCGACCAACCCAACCGCCAAGGCGGCGGTGGCGATGGTTGGCGCCTCGCGCAGCAACCGGCGAACGCTGCCGCGTTGACCCAAGGCAAAGGCCGGCACCCAACGGCGGATCGGCAGCATCGGCAACGCGGTCGCCGCCATCATGGCCGCGAAGATCGCGAACGGCAGCAGGCCCTCGGTTCCGACGATCGACAGGACAACCGGCCCGACAGCAAAACCGGCGGCGATCGAGGTGACATAGCCGGACATCACCAGGCCGCGGCGGCGCTCGGAGACGATCGCCTGCATCCAGGTCTCGCTAACCACCCATTGGGTGACCACGCCGACGCCAATCAGGAAGCGTAGGAAGAACCAGACCAGCAGACTCTCGGTGAAGGCCAGCAGCAATACCGCCACGCTGGTCAGCATCAACCCCAGCACGATCCCCTCGGCGGCACCCAGGCGCCGGATGATCGTCGGCACCCAAGGGGCGGCCGCGATCACGCCCAGCGACGTCATCCCCGAGTTCACACCGATTAGCACGGAGTCGACATCGCGGCTCTCAAGCGTCAGCGAGATCAGCGGCACCATGCCGCCGACGGCGATGCCGATCGACAGCGAGCTGGCGAAATGCGCCACCAGGCTCCAGCCCACCTGGGCGCGGCTCAGACCATGGGCACGCTCGACCAGGGTCGCGCCAGCGCCGCCCCCCGGCTCATCCCGAGCATTCACAGCCAGACATTCATGGCCAGACACTCATGGCCAGGTTTTCACGGCCGGATTTTCATGACCGGGCCTTCATGGATAGGCGCAGCGCTCGGCCGCCACCTGCACGAAGCCGCGCGCGCCGGGGCGCAGCAAGAAATGATGCTCAACCCCCTCGTGCACGATGGATTGTTGCAGCGGCAACACCCCGGTGACCTCACGTGTCTCGCCATCGATCCGGGTCAGGGTGATGGTCACCGGCATGCGTGGATCGTACCAAGCCTGCGGCAGGCCTTCAGCCGTGGTCTCCGATTGCCCGGTACCGGTAACGGCAACCGCTTCACGGGCGAAGGAGACCGAGGTGTTGGCGCCTTCGTAGATCGGGGTCTTGATCAGGAATCGCTTGGTCTCCACCGGCTCGCAGTCACGCAGGTTTTCGGCCGATTGGATCAAAAAAGCCAGGCGCTCGGGGTCGATCCCCGCCTCCAAGCGCTCGCTCAGCAAATCAAGCATCGCGCGCCGGTCACCCGACGGGACGTCCACGGTGTAACGGCGTTCCCACTCCTCGACCGCCAGCTTCGCCCGCTCCACCTCCACGAGCAGATTTGCGTTTTCCTGTTCCAGTCGGCCTTGGCGACTTTCGAGCCCGTGAACCTCCTGCTGATAACCGCGCACCTGACTTTCCAAATCCTCGATCCCGTACTGATAGGACACGACCGCCGCCGTCACCACCAGGCCGACAAACACCACGAGGCGGATCAAGCCACCCCAGAACCGTTGCCGATACCGTCGATCGCTATTGTAGAGGCTCATTGAACCGAGATTCTCCATATGAGATCCTCCCAACCCAAAAAGTGTGCCTCGGATCGGT
Source organism: Alphaproteobacteria bacterium (assembly GCA_013203465.1). Taxonomy (GTDB): domain Bacteria; phylum Pseudomonadota; class Alphaproteobacteria; order Thalassobaculales; family Thalassobaculaceae; genus JABMNR01. Next base: position 2 of record JABMNR010000133.1, on the reverse strand, counting down.
AT